>CAZYJV010000007.1:22438-32487 GCA_964647845.1 uncultured Odoribacter sp. | reverse complement strand
AAGAAGGTTATTTCATGAATCGGGCGATTTCTTCATATACCTGCTCGCCCGTAAAACCGAATTTTTCATCCAGAACTTTGGCGGGGGCGGAGTAGCCGAAGTGGTTTACGCCGTGTACTTTCCCGTTGCTTCCGACCAGGTTTTCCAAGGTGACGGAGAGTCCGGCGGTCAGTCCGTATTTAGGCAGATTGTCGGGGATTACTTGTTTCTGGTACTCCGCCGGCTGCAGGCGGAAGAGACCTTCGGAAATGACCGATACGACCTGTGCGGCGATGCCGTTCCTTTCTTTCAGCAGTCGTGCGGCTTCCACCAGGGTGTTGACTTCGGAGCCCGAAGCGATCAGGGTTATCTGCGGATGGTTCCCGGTTTTGCAGAGCACGTATGCCCCTTTTTCTGCCTGTAAAGCCTCCTGGTAGCGGTTTGTTCCCGGCAGGTCGTTGACATTTTGCCGGGAGAAAATCAGAGCCGTCGGAGTATGGGTGTTTTCCATGGCCATTTTCCAGGCTACGGAGGTTTCTGCGGCATCTGCCGGTCTCAGGGCCAGTAAACTCATGCGGCCAGAATGATTCTGCATTTTTTCCAGCAACCGGATCTGGGCTTCCTGTTCGATAGGCTGGTGGGTAGGACCGTCTTCACCTACCCGGAAAGCGTCGTGGCTCCAGAGGTATTTCACCGGCAGTTCCATGAGGGCGGAAAGCCGTATGGCGGGTTTCATGTAATCTGAGAAAACGAAGAATGTGGCGCATGCGACAAATATTCCGCCGTGCAGCGCGATGCCGTTGCAGACGGAGGCCATGGTCAATTCCGCCACGCCTGCCTGCAGGAAGCCTCCGCTGAAATCGTCTTTCACCAGGGGACGGGCGCCGCCTTTGATGAAACCGTCCGTTTTGTCGGAGTTGCAGAGGTCGGCAGAGCTGACAATCATGTTTTCGACATGCTGGGCCAGGTAGGTCAGTACGTCGGCAGAGGCAACCCGGGTGGCGACGTCGGCTTTGTGCTGGATGACGCTGTAATCGAGTTCGGGAACTTTGCCCGACATGAAGCGGCGGTATTTGGCCGCCAGTTCCGGATTGGCTTTTTCCCAGGCAGCCTGTTCCGCTTTTTTCTTGCGCGCGTATTCCCTTTTCCGCTCTAATACTTTGTCATAATATTCTTTTACATCGGGGAATATTTGGAAAGGATTCTGCGGGTCTCCGCCCAGGTTTTCTATTGTTTTTTCAATGGATGCGCCTGCTCCCGTCAAGGGCTGGCCGTGGGTGGACACTTTGTTGGAGAAATCCTCTCCGTTGGGGCCGAGGGCGCCTTTCCCCATCAGCGTTTTTCCGATAATCAGTGTCGGCCGCTGTTTTTCGGCGTTGGCTGCGGTCAGGGCTTCGCGTATCCGGTCGGCGTTATTGCCGTCGATCGTAATGACGTTCCAGCCCCAGGCTTCGTATTTCCGGGCGGTATTTTCAGCCGTCACTTCTTCCACCGTTGTGGAGAGCTGCACATTGTTGGCGTCATAGAACATAATCAGATTGGACAGGCCCAGGGTTCCGGCGATACGTCCGGCGCCCTGAGAGATTTCCTCCTGTATGCCTCCGTCCGAAATGAAAGCGTAGGTTTTGTGAGCCATCCATTCCCCGAAACGAGCGACTAAAAAGCGTTCGGCGATAGCAGCTCCGACAGCCATCGTATGGCCTTGTCCCAGCGGACCGGAGGTGTTCTCGACACCGTGTTTCCGGTCGACTTCCGGATGTCCGGGGGTGACGCTGCCCCATTGGCGGAAGTTTTGCAGGTCTTCCATGCTGTATGCGCCGATCAGGCTCAGCACGGAGTACAGCATCGGCGACATATGTCCGGGGTCCAGGAAAAAGCGGTCGCGGTTTTCCCAGCCGAGATCGTCGGGATCGAAGTTGAGAAATTCCGAATAGAGGACGTGGATGTAATCGGCGCCTCCCATAGCGCCTCCCGGGTGTCCGGATTTCGCTTTTTCCACCATGGAAGCCGTCAGAATACGGATGTTGTCTGCGGCTCTGTTTATCGTGTCGTTCATTGTCTGAGGGTTTTGTTGGTTGCTGTTGCAAAGATAGTCTTTTTGACGAAAAACAAAAGGTTTTTGGGGTTACAGGTTTTTGTCTTTGTAGAGGTTTTTCCACCAGTCGGGTTCTCCTTTCAGGTACTTGGCGAAATAGGCCAGAATGGTGTCGTTCCACAGAATCCGGAGGTCGTAGTCTACGACGACGTGGTCGGAGTCTTTGACGAAAACCAGTTCTGCGTCTTTGCCCAGAAGTTTCAGGGCCGTATAGAACTGCATGCTCTGGGCGGTGGGTACGTTCACGTCTTTCGTGCCGTGTATCAGCAGGAGAGGGGTGTGTACCTTGTCCGCGTTGAAAAGCGGGCTTTGCTCCACGTAGATGTCTTTTCTGTTCCAGGGGAAGGAATGGGCCGTGGCGTTGGTGCTGTAACCGTATCCCCAATATCCGTCACCCCAGTATCCGGTAATGGAGGATATGCCTGCGTGCGCGATGGCGCATGTGAAGATGTCGGTCCGTGTCGTAAGGTACATCGTGGTGAAACCGCCGTAGGAGGCTCCCATACATCCCACTTTCGACGCATCGATGAAGGGGTGGGCTTTCAGAAAGGCTTTCGTGGCGCTGATGATTTCGTCGCCCGTGATTTTACCCCAGTTGTTCTGATGGCGGGCGGAGAATTCCTGTCCGTAGCCGATGGCTCCGGAAGGCTGCATGACGTAAACGACATAGCCGTTGGCGGCATACAGATTGAACGGGTAGCGTCCGCCGAATGTCCTTTCGACCGGGGTCGTTCCTCCGTAGTAGTAGACAATCAGCGGATATTTTCTGGCGGGGTCGAAATCGGCGGGGAGGTAGTATCGCCCGTCGATGACCGTTTCTTTTTTGTAGGTATAGTCCCAGTCCTTCACTTCTCCGAATACGATGTTTTCATATTGTGCGGCTGACGGGTTTTCCCAGACACGGGTATTCCCGTCGGTTAGGTTTCTTTCATACAGGACGGCGGGAGAGGTGGCTCCGGAGGCCGTATAGAACATCCGGTCGCCGTCTTCCGGTATGCTGATGTTCAGGATGATGTCGCCGGGGCATGCGATCCGGTCGATTTTGCCGTTTTCCGGATGGCAGACGAAGAGACGGACGTAATCGGCGTCATTGGCTACGATGTATATTTTCCCGTCTTTCCGCCAGCGGGTCTGCAGGACGGAGGGGTGGAAGTCTTTCGTCACCGGCGTGACTTTTCCGCTCGCTATGTCGTATATGTACAGCTGGGTGTCGTATTGGTTGGCGATGGGATTCTTGCCTATATTTTCTCCGGTTTTGCCGAAAGCGGAAGGTCCTCCGCTGATAAGCAGCTGCTTGTCGTCGGGGGAGAAACTGCATGAGATGCCGTAAAGGCGGTCTTTCCACAGGGTGTCGAGCCTGTGGTTCTTCATGTCTAAAAGGTAGACGGACTGCTTGTGGTAGGGGTATTCCGTATAGTCCGGCTGTGAAGTGGAGAAGAGCAGTCGGTTGCCGTCGTGGCTGATGTCCATCAGAGACGCGGTCAGATTGCCCCAGGTCAGTCGGGAATGCAGGCCTGTGGCAAAATCGAATTTGTTAAGCCAGGAACGGTGACGGTAGTAAGGTTGACGGTCTTCGATCCCGGACAGCTTCCGCAGCTTCCAGTCTTTTTCCGCATAGTTCTCGCTTTTGTGGTAAATCAGATAGGTGAGATCGGGGGACCAGGTGTAGTTGGTGATTTCCGGATCTTCTTTTATCAGGCATTGCAGCTGTTCGTTGTCCGGATTGTAGGCATAGAGGGAGTTGCCCTTCCCCTCTTTGCAGAGGTAGGAGAGTTCGTCCTTGCCGGGTATCCATTTCAAGGATTGTGCGTTCCCGTGGAAAGCATACATCACTTTTTTATCGCTGCTGCGGCAGATATGGGTGCTCGCGGTCGTTTTCCCGTCTGCGATATTTTGCAGGGTGATCAGGACGTATTTCCCGCTGGGGGACAGTTCCGCCCGGCTGATTCGTTTTCCGTTGAGGATGTCGTAAATGTTCTTTCCTCGTTTGGGGGACAGAGTGAAAGCGACCGTCGCTTCCTGCGGCTCTTTTGCTTTGAAAGACAGGGCGAAGGATTTTCCGCCTTCGGAAACGGTTTTGACTATCACGGTCTGCTTGCCCGGGACAAATTCGCAGCCGATCGTTTTGTTCGCCTTGGCGGTTTCGGTGTAAGTCAGTTTCTTTTTGCCGTTGATATATATTTCCGAGGGGCCGAAGAGGGTCAGACGGAATTCGCCTTTCACCCACTGTTCGTTGGCAAGGTATACGGCGTAGTGGTTCAGGGTATATTCCCCGGTTTTGCCGGAGGATACGACCGTATCCTGTTCCGTCCGGGCTTCTTCCCACGACAGGTTCCGGTATTGTTTTTCGGGTTGGGCCAGGTCGGGGGTGAACTGACTGATATTTAATTGGTTGGTGTTTAACAGCATGTCGGCTGAAAAGGTTTTGTTTTCTATGTCCCTGACATTTTCCAGCACCGGTTTCTCGATTCGTACAGGTGTCAGCGCCAGCCATTGGGAGGCCTGTTGTCCGAAGGCAGCCGTTGCGCATGCAATCATGCCGGAAAGGAGTAATTCTTTTTTCATCGTTTATGTTTTTTTCGTGTTTTCGTTTTTATACGCTTTTATTGTTCCAGCATGGAGTCGTGCCGGTTCACTTTCATGATGCCGGGCAGGTGTTTCAGCCGGGATATGAGTTGGGACAAATGTTCGGTGTTGTCGATGAGTACCGTGATTTTTCCTTCGAAAATACCTCCGGAAGAGTTGATGGAAACGGCGCGCATGGTGACGCGGGGATCTTTGGTGATCAGTTCCGTAATTTTATTCACGATTCCGATTTCGTCTTTTCCCACGAGACTGACGACGGTCTGATAGGAGGCGGCTCCTTCGTTGGTCCATTGGGTGTTTACGATCCGGTAGGGATAGCGTTTCTGCAGGTCCAGGGCGTTTTTGCACTGCCGCCGGTGCACTTTGATGCCTTCCCCGATGGACACGAAGCCGATGATGTCGTCGCCGTACACGGGATTGCAGCATCTGGCGAATTTGTAGTCTACGTTGTCGACGTTCTTGTCGATCAGCAGTACGTCTTCGCCTATCTTTTTCGGATGGGTGATCCGGATGTCTTTCGGAAGGCTTTCCGTTGCGGCCGTTTTTTCCTCTTCTTTCGGCTGGGTCAGAATCTCCTTGATTTCAGCGGGTTCGTGTTTGCCTTCCGCTATCGCCTGGTAGAGATCCAGTGCGAATTTGTATTTATAGTAGTGCATCAACCGGCGGGTAATATCGTCGGTGAATTCTATTTTCCAGTTTTTCAGTCGCCGGCTCAGCAGTTCCTTGCCCAAATCGGCCTGGTGATTGACATTTTCATTCAGAAACTGTCTGATTTTGTTGCGGGCTTTGGAGGTGACGGCGAAGCTCAGCCAGTCGGCTTTGGGCTGTTGGTTGGCGGCCGTCAGTATCGAAATCTGGTCGCCGTTGCGGAGCTTGTAGCGCAGCGTTTCGTTCCGCTGGTTGACTTTTCCCCCCATGCAGTGATCGCCGATATTGCTGTGGATGGCATAGGCGAAGTCGAGCAGCGTAGCGCCTGCCGGCAAAGTCATCAGGTCGCCCTTGGGGGTGAAGACGTGTACTTCCTTGTCCTGTAAATCCAGCTTCAGGTCGTCGAGCAGGTTGATGGCGCTTTCCTCGGAGCTTTCCAGCACTTCGCGCAGTTCGTTCAGCCAGCTTTCGATGACATGGTCGGAGGTGCCTCCTTTGTATCGCCAGTGGGCGGCGAATCCTTTTTCCGCAATTTCATCCATCCGCTCCGTCCGGATCTGCACTTCCACCCATCGGTTGCCCGGTCCTAAAACGGTAGTCTGCAGCGATTCGTAGCCGTTGGACTTGGGTACCGAAATCCAGTCGCGCAACCGCTGGGGATTGGGGGTGTATTTGTCGGTAACGATGGAATACACTTTCCAGCAGTCGGGTTTTTCGTTTTCTCCGGTGCTGTCGATGATGAAGCGTACGGCGAAAATGTCGTATATTTCTTCGAACTCCACCTGGTTTTTCCGCATCTTGTTCAGGATGGAGGCGATGGTTTTCGTCCGGTATTTGGATTTGAACCGGATGCCTTTTTTATTGAGTTCCTCGACGATGGGAGCGATGAATCCGGCGATATATCTTTCGCGGGCGTCTTTGGTGTCGTTCAGCTTGCGGGATATTTCGGCATATATGCGCGGATTGGAATAGCGGAGCGCCCGGTCTTCCATTTCCGACTTGATGTTGTACAGTCCCAGACGGTGGGCGAAAGGGATGTAGATGTAGTTAGTCTCCTGCGCCAGTTTTTTTTGCTCTGCTTCGCTCAGTTTGTCGGCAGTACGGAGGGCATGGAGTTTTTCGGCGAGAAAGATGAGCTGCACCCGTATGTCTTCGGCGAAGCTCAGCAGCAGTTTGCGGAAGTTTTCGGAGTCCACGATCCTGCGGGTGGCGTATATCTTGCTGATTTCCTTCAGGCCGTGAAGTATCTGGGCTACTTTTTCGCCGAAATCCACCCGGATGTCTTCTATGGAAATGGCGTCTTCTTCCGCTTTTTTGTGCAGCAGGGCGCAGAACAGGGAGGTTTTCCCCAGGCCGATTTCCGTGGTGACAATGAGTGCCGGGTCGAGGATTTTATCCATATCTTCCTCGTCCCGGGAAGCGATGTCGTATGCTTTCCGGAAGAGGGTCATGTCTTCGGAGGTCAGAAGGTTCCGGCAGGATTTTTGAAGGTTCCGGCATTTTTCATCCGGGGAGGTTTGTATAGCCGTCGTCGTCATGATGTGGCGTTTAAGGGTGTGACTGTTTTTTCGTTTTTGACTTCATGCAAAAATAGGCAATTCTTTTTAAGAATATTGGCGGGGAAATTCTATTTTTGTAAAGTTTATTGAAAAATCGGGAACCGGGTTCTGACCGGTCCGGAAAAGATTCGGATGATTATGGTGCGTATAGCGTTATTTTTTGGATGGCTGTGTTTTGCTTTCGCGGGGAATGCCCAGGAAGACAAATTGCTGAAAGAGCGGATAGAAACTCTTTTTAAGGATGTGCGTTCGTCGGAGCGGAAGGTGCTGGTGAGCGAAAGTATGGATACGTGGACTTCCTCTTTTCTTTCCCGGGAGGAAAAAGACAGTGTAAGTCTGGTATTCAAGGAGCTCGAAGTGATGCGTATGGTTCCGGCGTCGGACATGAGGAATTTTGCGGAGTGCGTGAATCATTTCCGTCGGCTGGAGGAAAAAGAGAATCTGCATGTCTGGCTGGGAGCGTTGAAGAAACTCGTGTTCATGAAAGACCGGCGCAAAAACAATGTAAAGAACTATCTGGCATTTACACGTAATTTTATTGTGGACGGGGTGCTTTACGAGGGGGGGAGCCACAGCTGGATAGTGAAGGGGGAAAGCCGTTGGAAGCCGGGGAAAGCGGTAAATGTGACGTTCGAGGATGCGACGCTGATGTGCCGGACGCCCAAGGATTCCATTTTTATTTACGGCACCCGGGTGAACCATGAGCTGCAGTCTCACGCACTGAAAGGTCAGGGAGGACGGGTGTACTGGCGGTCGGAGGATACGCTTTATGCCGAATTGTCCCGCTATGGTGTGGATATGACGGCGTCCGACTACGGTGCGGATTCGGTTTCTTTTGTGTATGTCCGGCAATATGCCCGTCCTCTTGCGGGGATGTTAAAGGACAATGCCTTGAAATACAAGACCGTGAATCAGGAGGAGCGTTTCCCGCAGTTCATTTCGTACGATACGGATATAAAAATCGATTCGCTGTTCCCCGGCATTTCTTTTCAGGGGGGGGTGCAGTATGACGGCATGAAACTGTCTGGCTTCGGTGATAAGGAGCTGCCGGCGTGCGTGCACATTTCTCCGAATGACACGACCCACATGTATGTGTATGCCACCCGTTTTTCGATAGACACGGCACGGGTGGTGTCGGGCGTCTCCCGGATGGTTCTGCCTTTGGCTTCCGGCCGTTTTTTTCATCCCAATGTGAGTTTTTCTTACACCAGCAAGGACCATACGGTGACGGTGAAGCGTATTTCGGAGCAGAGTCAGCACCTGCCTTTCCGCGATGACTATCATCAGATATTGTTTAGTGTGGAGCAATTGATTTGGCCGGTGGACAGCAGTTGTGTGACAATGTGCATGAATAGCCGTTCCGGTATGTTCAAGGCGGAAGTGGAGTCGCTGGATTTTTTCAATGACATTCTTTACGACCAGATGCAGGGAATCGATGAGATCCATCCGCTTAACGGTCTTCACAAGGCATCGGTGATTTTGGGCACGAATACTTTTTCTGTAAGTGATTATGCAGGGATTATGAAGAAGCCGATGGATCAGCTGAGAAAGCAGATTATTTCTCTTTCGTATGATGATTTTCTGGATTTTGACGAGGCAAGCGATGAAGTGACGTTGAAAGAGCGGCTGTTTCATTATACCAACGCCCGGGTCGGGAAGCAGGATTACGACAACATCCGGTTCGCTTCCCTGCCGAAGGATTCCCGGACGAACGCGGTGCTGGACCTGAGGAACTATCAGTTGAAAATCTACGGGGTAGAGAAGTTTACCATCAGCGAAGCCAAGGATGTGTATGTGGAGCCTTCGGACAAATCGGTGATTATGCTGAAAAACAGGGATATGGAATTCAACGGAAAGTTGAAGGCGGGAATGTTCGATATGTTCGGGAACAAGCTTTATTTCTCCTATGACAAGTATACGATCGGACTGACGCAGGTGGATTCGACGGGAATGTATATGGCGGACAAGACAACGGGCAAGCGGGGGCGTCGGGTGAATTCCCTGATACGGGATGTGACCGGGGATATCGAAATCGATAAGCCGAATAATAAGTCGGGCAAGAAGGATGTGCCGGGCTATCCGATTTTTCATTCTACCAAAGAATCGTATGTCTATTTTGACGCTCCGTCTATCTGCAACGGGGTGTACAAGAAAGAGAAGTTTTATTTCGTCATTAAGCCCTATACGCTGAAAAATATCAACGATTCGGACAAATTCCGGTATGCTTTCGGCGGTACGCTGGTTTCCAATATCGTTCCGGATATTCAGGATACGTTGCGGCTGCTGGCGGACAATTCGCTGGGTATGG
Source organism: uncultured Odoribacter sp. (assembly GCA_964647845.1). Lineage (GTDB taxonomy): Bacteria > Bacteroidota > Bacteroidia > Bacteroidales > Marinifilaceae > Culturomica. The sequence goes on along the minus strand of CAZYJV010000007.1, from coordinate 23,312 downwards.
AGTACCGGACGCCGGAGAAGGGGTTGAAGCTGTATGAAAGGGGGAATCTGAAGAACCGGATAGAGCTGAGCCAGAAAGGGTTTGTCGCCGACGGCGATGTGGCGTTGAACGGCAGTAATTTTCAGTCGGAATACATTCTGATGATGCCAGATTCGATGCGGGCGGAAACGCCTTTGCTGACAGTGAACGGATTGGAAAACCGCCGGCCCGAGGCGAAGGGCGAGCAGGTGAAAATCATGTATCTGAAAAATCGGGGGAGCCTGTTGGCGACATCGACCAAACAGCCGTTTTCCGTGTACGACGGACGTATACGGCACGAAGGGACGCTGATGGTGTATGAGGATCAGCTGGATGCCGCCGGTAAACTGGAATTGAAGGGGGCGCGCCTGACTTCCCGTTTGTTTCATTTCGAGGAAAACAATATTCTGTCCGACCAGACCGATTTGCATTTGAGCTCTTTCGCCAATAAAAATATACAATTGAATACCGCCAATGTCCAGGCGAATATCGATTTGATTCACAACAAAGGCCGGTTTATGAACAATGCCGATGCCAATATGGCGGATTTCCCCTCCAACCGCTACCGCTGTTCGTTCAAGAGTTTCACATGGTATATGAATGAGGCTTACCTGAATATCGGTATCGAGGACGAGAAAGAACTGCAGCGCATCTGGCGCATCGAGGACATGATGCGCATGCCCGAACAGGGGAAGAATCTGTTCGTCTCGACCGACAGAGCCTGCGATTCGCTTTCTTTTATGGCTCCTTTGGCGCGGTATAACCTGAATACGGGTGATATCCATTGTCAATGGGTAAATCATATCGACCTGGCCAACGGGCGCTTTTATCCGGATTTGGGAAAAATCAATATAAA
>CAZYJV010000007.1:0-22338 GCA_964647845.1 uncultured Odoribacter sp. | reverse complement strand
TGTTTTTTAACGGATATGTCCGGCTCACGGCAGACGATACGTATCTGAAACACTCCTGGCTGAAAGTGAAGACTTATTTTGCGGCGCAGGATATACGGGTGCCGGTGAGTGTAGAGAACCAGGACGACAAGGGAAAACATATCTATAACGGGGTTTTCCTGAATGTGGACAAAACGGTGAAGCCTTATGCCTCTTTTTTGAGCAACCGCATTTTCTATAATGACGAGCTGGTGCTGGGAGGTCGCGGCGAATTGGTTTGGGTCGAAAAAGATAAGAAATACCGGATTCGGGATACGTCGGTGGACTCGTATTACCATTTGTGCTATACGCCCGACCAGCATACGGTTGCGGGTTTCGGTAAACTCGGCATGGAAATGAATATTCCCGGTATCCGGCAATGGGCGGTGGGGGATATTTCTTACAATCTGAAAGAAGAGTCGTTGAAGACGGAGAATATGCTGTATGCGTTGGATTTTGTGCTGTTGAACAAGATGGAAAGCGTGATGCTCCGGGATTTTGCCGACAAGAAACGGCGTACGATTACCCCCGACGCTTCGTTGGTTGCCAAGGTGACGGCTTTGTATGGAAAAGGCCTGGCTCCGCTGGCGATGAAACAGTTGGGCAAGAACAGCAATAACATTCCGGATTCGTTGAGCCGTTTTCTGGTGCTGGATTCGCTGGAGATGAATTGGGATGCGCAGAAGCGTTCGTATGTCGCGAACGGCAAGGCGCTGGTACGTACGTTGTTGCAGCGTCCGGTGGACGAGGAGTACCATGTGGCGATGGAGTTGGTACGGCGGCGTGCGGGAAATCAGATTTACCTGTATATTTACAACGATGAAAAATGGTATTATTTCGAGTATTTGGACAAATCGCTCTTCACGCTTTCGTCCAATGCGGAATATAACGATATTCTCCGGAATGAGAAGGCGGACAAGAAGATGATACAGAATAAGGAGAAACAGACGCTGTATACGATTACCCTGTGTCCGGATTCGAAGAAAAACCGTTTCCTGAAACGGGTCGGCTTGTAAACGGCAGGAATGTGAATTTTTTGAAAATATGTTATGACGACGAAAGAGAGATACGAAGGATTTATCCGGTGGTTTTCGGAGCATATGCCCGTGGCTGAAAGCGAACTGAAATATGAAAATCCGTTCCAGTTGCTGGTGGCGGTGGTTTTGTCGGCGCAGTGTACGGACAAACGGGTGAATATGACGACTCCGGCTTTGTTCCGGCGTTTTCCGGATGCTTTTGCCATGGCGGCGGGGAGCGTGGAGGAAATCTACGGACTGATAAAGTCGATTTCTTATCCGAATAACAAGTCCAAGCATTTGTCGGCGATGGCGAAAAAACTGGTGGAGGATTTCAACGGGGTGGTGCCGGATGATATGGATTTGCTCCAGACACTTCCCGGTGTGGGGAGAAAAACCGCCAACGTGGTGGAGGCGGTGGCATTCCGCAAGCCGGCCATGCCTGTCGACACCCATGTATTCCGGGTGGCGAACCGTATCGGACTGGTGACGGATGCCAAGACGCCGTTGGAAACGGAGAAACAGCTGGTGAAAAACATTCCGGCGGAGATTCTTTCTACGGCTCATCATTGGCTTATCTTGCACGGGCGCTATGTGTGTATGGCGCGGAAACCCAAATGCGAGGAGTGCGGTATCCGGGCATATTGCCGGTATGACGGGAAACGGAAAAAATGAATGCGATAGAAAAGTTCTGAAGATATGGGATGTAACAGCAGGAGAAAACCGGACTGGTTAAAGATAAGATTGCCCAAGGGACAACTTTCGGTGGAGGTGCTGAATGTGGTACGGGGGCATAATCTGCATACGATTTGCACGAGTGGCATGTGTCCCAATCAGGGGGAATGCTGGGGCTGCGGAACGGCAACGTTTATGATTTGCGGGGATGTGTGCACGCGGGGATGTCGGTTCTGCAACGTAAAGACGGGGCGTCCGGCTCCGCTGGATGCGGGGGAGCCGGAGCATATCGCAGAGTCGGTACGGTTGCTGAAATTGAAACATGTCGTATTGACTTCCGTGGACAGGGACGATCTGGAAGATTTGGGGGCGGGTCACTGGGTGAAAGTGATCGAGGCGGTGAAGCGGGTGAATAAAGAGGTGACGATGGAGGTGCTGATTCCTGATTTTCAGGGAAGGAAAGAGTTGATACAATGGATTATCGAAGCGCGTCCGGAGGTGATTTCCCACAATCTGGAGACAGTGCGACGGCTTACGCCTTCGATTCGCAGTCGGGCGACTTACGAGATGTCGCTGGAGGTGGTGAGGCAAGTCTCGGAGGCGGGTGTGATTTCAAAGTCGGGAATTATGCTGGGACTGGGAGAGACGAGGGTGGAAATATTGCAGACGATGGATGATCTGCGTTCTGTGGGATGCCGGGTAATGACCATCGGGCAGTATTTGCAGCCGTCGGCGTCCAACGTCGAGGTGCAGGAATATGTCACTCCGCAGGTATTCGACGAATACCGGCAAATCGGACTGGAAAAAGGATTTACGCATGTGGAGAGCGGACCGCTGGTGCGGTCGAGCTATCATGCGGAACGGCATATAAAATAAAGGAAGTGTCATGACAGCGGAAAGAGAGACGGAGTTTTGCGATTTGGGGGTAAGGGATTACCGCAAGGTATGGGAGTTGCAGTTGCAGACGCAGGAGCAGGTGAAACAACAAAAGATACGGGGGGAGGCGACTTCCGGGTATCTTTTTTTTGTGGAACATCCTCCCGTATATACGTTGGGAAAAAGCGGGAAAGAGGCGAATATGCTCATGAATGCCGTGCAGCTGCGGGCGAAACATGCCGAGTTTATCAAGGTGGACCGGGGCGGCGACATTACTTTCCACGGGCCGGGGCAGCTGGTGGTGTATCCGGTGGTGGATCTGGAGAACTTCGGTATGGGGGTAAAAGAATATGTGTGGGCGTTGGAAGAGGTGGTGATTCGCACCCTTGAAAAATATGGCTTGTTCGGAGTGCGGGTAGAAGGGGCTACCGGGGTGTGGCTGGAAACGGGTACCCCTGCGGAGAGAAAGATTTGCGCTATCGGGGTGAAGTGTTCCCGTTATGTGACGATGCACGGGTTTGCCTTGAACGTAAATACCGACCTGGCGTACTTCGATGCCATCCACCCCTGCGGTTTTGTAGACAAGGGGGTGACTTCGCTGCAAAAAGAGCTGAAAAGGACGGCGGATATGGAGGAGGTGAAAGCGGAAATTCTCCGGCAATTCCGGTCGGTGATGGGTATGAAAATAAACAGTAATAGCATAAAAAGATGAAAAAGAGTTTAAGTTTATTCGTAGGACTGTTGTGTTTCGGAAGCGTTTTTTCCCAGGATGCGCAGCCCTCGGAAGAGATGAAAAAAGTAGCGGAGCAACTGCGTTTGCAGGAGATAAAGAAAGGGGATGTGCGTGTGGAATTTCCCGCAGTCCCGGAAGGGTATGTATTGAAACTGGTGGGTACGGACCGTCTGCCGGCGGTAGACCGGGAAGGGAATATCGGAAAGGTGCTGACGGATGCGGAGGTGCATTTTTATTTCCGGCTGGAGAATACGGAGTCGGGCGAGGTATTGGATGTAACCCATTTGAGCGGAGTGGTTCCCGGTAGCAAACCGGCTGTTGTCGGCGGGAATGCCTGTCCGGCGGTGATTCCGGCCATACGGGAGTGGTGGGGAGGCAAAGGTGAGCTGGCGTGGTCTGGTAAAGCGGATATTGTCGTCGATGCCCGGTATGCGAAGGAATTGCGGGAGAAGGCGCAGATATTGGCGGACGATTTGAATACGCTTTATGCCTTGAAGTGCGGGGTGAAGGAAGGTGCTGCCGGGGAAGGGGATGTGTTTTTGACGCTGGAGACGGAGGACCGGCAGTTGGGCGAGGAAGGCTACCGCATGAGCATCGGCAGGCAGATTAAAATAGAAGGCGTCGATGCCAAAGGCGTTTTCTGGGGTACGCGCACGTTGTTGCAGATGGCGGAGCGGAACGGCTTGCATTTCCCGGTGGGGGAAATCCGGGATTATCCGAAATATTCGCGCCGCGGATTTATGCTGGATGTAGCACGGAAGTTTTTCCGTTTGGAGTTTTTGCAGGCGTATGTAAAAATAATGGCTTATTATAAGATGAACGAGTTCCACGTGCATTTGAACGACAACGGATTCATACAGTTTTTCGACAATGACTGGGATAAGACGTATGCGGCTTTCCGTCTGGAATGCGAGACATTCCCCGGTCTGACGGCTAAGGACGGCTTTTATACCAAACGTCAGTTCACGGATTTGCAGCTGGCGGGTATGGCGTACGGGGTGAATGTATTGCCGGAGATTGATATTCCGGCGCATTCGCTGGCTTTTTCGCATTACCGCAAGTCTTTGGGCAGCACCAAGTACGGCATGGATCACCTGGATCTGTCCAATCCGGAGATTTATCCTTTCTTCGACAGCCTGCTGATGGAATATATCGGAGGGCCTTCGCCCGTTTTCGTGGGACCGGAAGTGCATATCGGTACGGATGAGTATGCCAAGGAGGAAGCGGAAAGTTTCCGTCATTTTACGGACCACTATCTGAAATACGTTCAGAGTTTCGGCAAGCGTGCCCGCCTGTGGGGAGCGCTGACGCATGCGCAGGGCAATACGCCTGTGACGTCCGAAAATGTTATTATGAATGCGTGGTATAACGGTTACGCCGAACCGAAGGAGATGATGAAGCTGGGGTATGATTTGATCAGCACGCCCGACGGCTGGCTGTATATCGTGCCGGCGGCGGGATATTATTATGACTACCTGAATCTGGAGAAGTTATACAATGACTGGGAACCTGTACAGATAGGCAGCCGGTTGTTCCCGCTGGGACATCCACAGATTCTGGGCGGTACGTTTGCTGTGTGGAACGACCATTGCGGCAACGGTATTTCGGAGAAAGATGTGCACCACCGGGCTTTTCCTGCGATGCAGGTGCTGGCGCAGAAGATGTGGATGGGTAAATCGGAGGTCGCCTATCCGGAGTTTGCAGGGGTGGCTGCCGGCACGAGCGAGGCTCCCGGTGTGAATCTGATGGGAAAAATTCCCTCTGCGGGAGAGACGGTGGCGGATTACCGTTTCGCTTCCGCCGGTGGTAAGGATTTTTCCGGTAACGGCTATGATTTCAAGACAGAGAGATCGAAAGGAAAAGGGTTGGTGCTGAAAGGGAATACGGTTGTAGAAACGCCGCTGGCGGAAATCGGCTATGATTATACGGTGGAGTTTGAAATGGTGCCTTCCGCCGGGATGAAACAGGAAGCCGTGCTGTTTGCCTCCCCGAATGCGTCGGTGGTGTATACCCCCGGCCACAAGCTCGGATTCAGGCGGGACGGTTATTTCTATACTTTCTCTCCTGTCTTTCAACCGGGAGTGCCGGTAAAGGTGAAGGTCGTCGGGGATGCGAAGGGTACGTCTTTGTATGTGAACGGCGAGAAGGCGGAGCATCTGGGCGTGGAAAAGAAATTGTTCAAGAATCTGAAAGGCAAGGAGAGTGCGATGTATATCCAGCATACGCTGGTATTTCCGCTGCAATATATCGGGAGTGCGGAGAACGGATTTTGCGGGGAACTCCGGAGTCTGAAGGTGTATAACAGAAAAATGGAATAAGCATGAAAGGATGGTTCTGGCTGCTGTGTCTGCTTTGTGCTGTTCAATGGGGACGGGGACAGGCTCTGATTCCTTGTCCCGCTGATGTGAAGGTGTTTCCGCAGGAGGAATATGTGTTCGGTGACAAGATGGTGATAGCCTTGTTGTCCGAAGGTCTGGAGAATGAGGCGGAGGAGTTGCGGCAGGTGGTGAAGGACCGGACGGGGCGGGAGCCGGAGATTGTGCGGGGCGGAAAGAGGTTCAAGGGTGCGCTTTGCCTGAAGCTGGATACCGTTGTGGCGGATGCGGAGGGTTATGAACTGACGGTAAATTCTTCCGATGTCTGTATTGCCGGAAAGACGGCGGCAGGTGTTTTTTACGGAATCCGGACGTTCGACCAGCTGCTGGCGGAGGGCGCAGGAAATGCGTTGTGTACGGCTGTCGGGGGCGTGAGGATTACGGATAGTCCCCGTTTCGGGTATCGGGCGCTGATGCTCGATCCGGCACGGCATTTTATACCGCTGGAGGATGTGAAGCGTTTTATCGATCTGATGGCGCGTTTCAAGTTCAATGTTTTGCAGCTTCATCTTACGGATGACCAGGGATGGCGGATTGAAATCAAGGCTTATCCCGATTTGACGGGGAAGGGTGCGTATCGGAATCCCAAGGGGGATGTGAACGGTCCCGATAATGGTTATTATACGCAGGAGGAGTTGAAGGAACTGGTGGCGTATGCCGCCCGCAAGCATGTGGAAATTGTGCCGGAACTGGATATTCCCGGACATACGGCTGCTGCGATTTATGCTTATCCGCATCTGGGCTGCCGGCGGAGCGATACCCTGCCGCTGGTGTTGGGAGAAACGACCGACCGCATGCTTTGTGCGGCGGAAAAGGGTACGTATGAGTTTTATGACAAGGTAATAGGGGAAGTGTGCCGTTTGTTTCCTTCCCGGAGAATTCATCTGGGAGGCGATGAAGCCGTGATGGAAAAGAATTGGGGCATGTGTCCCCGCTGCCGGGCACTGATGGAGGAGAAAGGTTTCCGGAAAACGGACGAACTGATGGGGTGGTTTTTCGGACGGATAGGCGAGAGTGTGAGGCGGAACGGGAAAGAGATGCTGTTGTGGTGCGAACTGGACAATATCCGCATGCCGGCCGAAAGGTTTCTTTTCGATTATCCGAAGGATTGCACGCTGTTTACGTGGCGAATGGGGCTGACGCCCAAGACGATTGAACTGACCGCACGAGCCGGAATCAAGTTGATTGCTTCGCCGGGGGAATATTGTTATTTCGATTATCCTCAATGGAAGGGCGATTTGCCGGAATTCAACAATTGGGGTATGCCTCTGTTGCCGTTGAGGCAGGCGTATGCTTTTGACCCCGGCTATGGTTTGCCGCCGGAGGAACAGGGGCACATTATCGGTGTGGCCGGGTTGTTATGGGGAGAAGCGATGCGGGATATGAACCGGATTACGTATATGGCTTTCCCGAGGGCGCTGGCTTTGGCGGAAGCCGGGTGGAGCCGGATGGAAAACCGGGATTGGGAGTCTTTTAAGAGCCGGATGTATCCGCTGTTGGCGGATCTGATGCGAAAAGGGGTCAGTTTCCGGGTGCCGTTCGAAGTCTCCGGGGCGCATTGAGCTGTCTGAAAGTTTGCCGGCCGCATTGCTTTTCGTGGAAAAATCCTTAATTTCGTCGGATGAATTCCGGAGGTTTCCGGGTAAATGAAAGAATATGAAAATTATTTATGGAAAAACGACTTACCGGAATGTCGTGTTCCGGGCATTGATCTCCGTGGCATTGGGGGTGGTGTTGCTGGTTCATCCGGAGGGAATGCTGGAATTGTTGGTGATGTTTATCGGATTCCTGTTTTTGTTCAGCGGCGTGATGGCTTCCATTGTCTCTTACCGCAGGCGACAGGCGGAGGGTCAGACGGGCGGCATGCTTTCGGTGAACGGTCTGGGAAGCATTATCCTGGGAGCTCTGTTGATTTCCGTTCCCGTGTTTTTTACGACGGTGTTGATGTTTCTGCTGGGGTGCGTATTGTTACTGGCAGGAACGGCTCAGTTGGCTACCTTGTCCATGGCGAGGCAATTAGGGAAGGTGGCTTCCGTCAATTATTTCTATCCGATAGTGGTATTGTTGGCAGGATTGGTGGTTATATTCAAGCCCTGGGGAAGTGCCGCCTATGCGGTGATTATCCTGGGATGCACGGCTATCTTCTACGGCATCACCGATCTTATCAGCCATTACCAGATCGGCAGACTGCGTAAACAGTACGATGTCGAGCATTCGGACCGTCACGCCGATATTGAAGACGCCGACTATGAGGAGGTGGATTAAACGGAAAGGATAAGCATCAGGAAAAAGAACAGAAATACAGCCAGGATAACGCCCCTTGCGGCGTTATTTTTTTTGTAGCGGAGGAAGAGATAGAAGAGTCCCAAGTCGGCGAAAAAGATGCCGACGGCGATGATTTTCAGATATACTTTGAGAAGAAAGGCCTGTTGAATGAATTCTTTGGGGGTCAGATAGCTGAACCGGAAAACATAAAACAGGACAATCAGCAGAAAGGGGGCCAGCAGCCCCGGAATCAGACCTGCATACAGTTTGTCTTTCATGGGGTTATCCTTGAAACTCTATTTCCGTAAAGAATGGCGGCACGTGAAAGTTGGGCGCGGGCGTGTCGATGGGTTTCCATGACAGAAAATGAGGCTTGCTCAGGTTGTCTCCGCATTTGTACACATTGGCTTTGGCTTTCAGTCCGTCGAGTCGGGCGATGTCGTGTCTGAAAAAAGCGGTTTTCGGGATGGCCACGGTCAGCGTCCACTCGTTCTCGCCCGTTTTTTCCCCGAAATTGGCCTCTCCGAGGGAGGAATAGCGTTTGATGGACTGCATCACTTCGGCATTCCCGTGGGTGGCGTGGGGGCGTTCCTTGCGGAATCCGGCCAGCGCTTTCCCGATGCAGGTGAATTCGAAATTGTAGTATCCGCTGTCGTCCCAGGAAAGGAAAAATTCGACGCAGGAATCCGTCCACACTTCACCGTTGTCCTCGGTGATCCGGGCCATCGTGAAATTTTCTTTCACATCGAACCGGATGAAGAGCGCTTCACCGTTGTGTGCCATCCGGAAGGTCACCTGCGGGGCATAGGGATATTCCTTTGCCCAGTTGTTGCAGGCCACTGCCTGCGGGGGGAGTGCCCCGAGCAGGCCGGCCGCTTCTTTCATGCGGCCGGCATTCAGATCCGTCGATAGGGGTATGGAGAACATGACCTGTCGTTTTTTATTTCTTTTTTGCGATCTCTTCTTTCACAACGGCGCACATTTGTGCATACTGGGCTTCCATGCTTTGCAGGAGCTTGTATTGTGCCCGTGCGCGAATGAGGTTGTGTTCCTTGTTCTTCACCTTGTAATAGTGGTCTCCGTCGATGTAGTCCATGAGGAAGCGCAATACCTGCTCATAGGTGATGTATTTGGCGGAGAAAGCCAGGTAGTCGATTTCGGTTTGGTTGAGGAAACCGGCCGTTTCGGACAGGTAGCCGCGGGTGTAGCCCCGGAAAATATCCATGCTCATGGATACGTGGTTCAGATTCTCGTCGTCTTCCAGTCCCGTGTTGGTATAGGAGCGCATGGCGTCTCCGTAGTCGTTCAGGCAGGTGCTGCTCAATACGGTGTCCAGGTCAATCACACAGAGGACATTGCCCTGTTTGTCGAACAGGATATTGTTGATTTTGGTGTCGTTGTGGGTGACGCGTGTCGGGATGGTGCCGTTTTCTACCAGTTCCCAGAAGTGCAGCATCTCTTCCCGGCGGCTTTCGATCCATTGGATCTCGGCGGTAACGGAGGCTTTGCGTCCCGCGGGGTCTTTCGCCAGTGTTTCGTCCCACTGTTTGAAGCGGTAGCGGATATTGTGGAAGCCGGGCAGGATGTCCGCCAGCGGTTCCTTGAAATCGGACAGCATGGCCTGGAATTTCCCGATGCCTTTCCCGCCCTGGTAGGCGAGTTCGGGGGTGTCGGCTTTCTGGTAGGCGATGGTATTGTCAATGAATACGCATACGGCCCAGTATTCGCCGTCTCCGTCCTGATAATAGAATTTACCGTCGCGGGTCGGGATGATGGTCATGGCTTCGCGCATCGGATCGCCTCCGGCAGCGGTGATTTTCTTTTTCAGATGGGTGGTAACCCGATGGATGTTGTCCATCATGGCCGGAACATCCTGGAAAATATTTTTGTTTTTACGCTGCAGGATATAATTGGGGGCGGCGGTTTCTGCTGTGGTGATGAGTAACGTATCGTTGATAAAGCCTTCTCCTAAGGGTTTTACCGATAAAATGGTTCCTTCCAGCTGAAACTGGCTGCAAATTTCATTCAGTCTGTTTTCCATATTTTTGTTTTTTATATAATATCGTTATAATTGGATGCTGCCTTATGCGGTGTAAAGATAGTAAAAAAGTGCGAAAAAAACATTCCGGCGGGAATTTACGTATCAGAAATAATATCTCACTTTTTTTCACGGATTTTCAACTATGGATATTGTCGGTTTTTTACGGAATTTGGGTATTCATGTACACGGCGGGCAGGCAGAAGCGGCCGTAAACTCGGTGGGGGGATTCGTGCTGGTGGTACTGGCCGCTTTCCTGGTGACGCTGATATTGCGGAAATGGCTTTCGCTACTGGTCTGGAAGCTGATGCAGAAAAAACCGGGCAAATGGCAGGAGGTGCTTTACAGGCAGCGCTTTTTCAGCAAACTGTCCTATCTGGTGGCGCCGGTGACATGCGATATCCTGTTGTCGAAATTCACGCACTGGGAGTACGCCGACGTCTTTCAGCGTCTCCTGGATATCTGGCTGGTGATTGTCTGCATGGTCATTCTCTTTGCGCTGCTCGAAATCATCAACCGGATTTACGACAGCTACCCGGTAGCCAAGAACCGCCCGATAACCGTATTCATCCAGGTGTTCAAAGTGTTCGTGTACACGGTTGTCGTGATACTGATCATCAGTATCCTGGTGAACAAATCTCCGGAGCACCTGCTGGTCGGCGTGGGCGCGTTTGCCGCCGTGTTGCTGCTGGTCTTCCGGGATTCGATTCTGGGGTTCGTCGCCGGGGTGCAGCTTATCGCCAACAAAATGGTGAGAATCGGGGACTGGATCGTGATGCCGGGCAATCATGCCAACGGGACGGTGCTGGAAATCAATCTCTATACGGTGAAGGTGCGGAACTGGGACATGACGATTTCGACCATTCCGACCTACCAGATGGTCTCCCAGTCTTTCATCAACTGGCGGGGCATGCAGGAGTCTGCCGGACGGCGCATCGAGCGGTATGTGTATATCGACATCGATACGGTGCATTTCCTGAGCGGGGAGGAGCTGGAGATGTTCCGCCGTTCCTCTTTTCTCCAGGAATATATCGGACAGATGGAAAAAACACTGGAAAATTATAACGAAGAGAGGGAAAATCCGCTCGACGAGCGCCGGCTGACCAACCTGGGCGTATTCCGCCGGTACATGGAGCTGTGGCTGAATGCCCATCCGGACATCAATAAAAACATGACCCACATGGTGCGGCAGCTGCAGCCGACAGCCACGGGGGTGCCGATAGAAATCTACTGTTTTTCGCTCAGGCAGGAATGGGTGTCCTACGAACAGGTGCAGTCGGACATATTCGACCATGTGTTTGCCGTCATTCCCCTTTTCAACCTGAAAGTCTTTCAGTATCCGACGGATCTTGCCCCGCAGCAAAAGAACTGAAATAGTTTTCGTTTTTCAATTTGTTATGCTAATTTTGGAGGCTAAAAACCGAAAAATATGGCGAATGCGAAGAAAGTGAGATTATGGGACAGGTTAAAGTATAAGTATAAATTTTCCATACAGAATGAAACCTCCTACGAGGAAGTGTTCAGAATGAAACTTTCCCCGTTGCATGTCCTGATGGCCCTGAGTATGCTGACGGTCGTGCTGGTTTCCCTGACCATATTGCTGATTGCTTTTACGGATCTGAAAGAGTTTATCCCCGGATTTCCCGACGGGAATATGCGTCATATCGTGACCGAGAACGCCCTCCGGGTAGACTCGCTGGAATTCGAGCTGAAAAAGCGGGACCGGTTCCTGAAATCCGTTCAGGCGGTGCTTCGGGGAGAGGAAGAGGACGAGGTGGAGAAGCGCCGGGAGGCTGTGCAGGGGAATTACGACACGATACAGTTCAGTATCAGTCGGGCGGAACATGAGTTCAGGTCGGAGATGGAGGAGAAGGAACGTTTTAATCTGACGGTCATGGGGCAGTATAAGAACGGGAATGACGGGTATTTCCATTTCTATTCTCCGGTGGCGGGTATCGTGACACGCGCTTTCGACGAGAAAGCAGGGCATTACGGAACGGACCTGGTGGCGAAAACGGGCGCGCAGGTGGTATCCGTATTGGACGGCGTGGTGATATTCACCGACTGGACGGTGAAAACGGGCTACGTGATTCAGGTGCAGCATGCGAACAACCTGGTTTCCGTATATAAGCACAATTCGACGCTGCTGAGAAAGCAGGGCGATTATGTCCGGGCCGGAGAGATGATCGCCGTACTCGGAAATACGGGGGAGGAGACCACGGGACCCCATTTGCATTTCGAACTGTGGAAAGCGGGAAATCCGCTGAATCCGGAACAGTTCATCCAGTTTAAATAATTTTACACGGTAGCGTCATGAAAAACATTGCAATTCTGGGCTCTACGGGATCCATCGGGACACAGACCCTCGAGGTGATCGGGGCGCATCCCGATCTGTTCGCGGCCGAGGTGCTGACAGCGAACAACAATGCGGCTCTGTTGATAGAACAGGCGTTGAAGTTCAAGCCCAACGCCGTCGTTATCGGGAATGAGCAGAAATATCCCGAATTGAAAGAAGCGCTGAAAAATGAAGATATAAAGGTATTTGCCGGCAAGGAAGCCCTAGCGCAGGTTGTCGCTTTCGGAACGGTGGATGTCGTGGTGACGGCGACGGTGGGATACAGCGGGTTGCTGCCTACCGTAAACGCCATTCAGGCGGGGAAAGCGATCGCTTTGGCCAACAAAGAGACCCTGGTGGTGGCGGGAGAACTGATAAATGAACTGGTGGCGAAGCACAAAACGGCGATTCTGCCGGTGGATTCGGAGCATTCCGCCATCTTTCAGTGTCTGGCGGGGGAGGCCGGAAATCCGGTGGAGAAGATCATCCTGACGGCTTCGGGGGGACCTTTCCGGGGAAAAAGCTACGACCAGCTGAAAGGGGTTACTCCGCAGCAGGCGCTCCGCCATCCGAACTGGAATATGGGGGCCAAAGTGACCATCGATTCGGCTTCCATGATGAACAAAGGCTTTGAAATGATCGAGGCCAAATGGCTTTTCGGCGTCCGTCCGGAACAGATACAGCCCGTGGTGCATCCGCAGTCGATAGTCCATTCCATGGTGCAGTTCGCCGACGGAAGCATCAAGGCGCAGCTGGGCGTACCGGACATGCGCCTGCCCATACAATATGCACTGACCTACCCCGATCGCGTGCAATCGGACTTCGGCAGGGTGGATTTCACCCGTTGGCCGTCGCTGACATTCGAGGAACCCGACCGCAGGACATTCCGCAATCTGCAGCTGGCTTATGAGTCGATGCTCCAGGGGGGAATCCGCTCGTGCGTGCTGAATGCTGCCAACGAAATCGCGGTGGAGGCCTTTCTGAAGGAGCGGATATCTTTTACCGGCATGTCGGACCTGATCGAGAAGACGATGGAACAGGTGGACTTTATCGCACATCCGTCCCTGGACGATTATGTGGAAACGGACCGCGAAAGCCGCCGCATTGCCGGGGAGTGGGTGACTAAATTGAAAAATTAAAGAGAATAGCTGATGGATATACTGGTCAAAGTGCTCCAGCTCGTACTGAGTCTCTCGATATTGGTGCTGTTTCACGAATTCGGGCATTTCCTTTTTGCCAAACTGTTCAAAACGCGGGTGGAGAAATTCTATATGTTTTTCAATCCCTGGTTTTCGCTGTTTAAATTCAGAAAGGGGGAAACGGAGTATGGTGTGGGGTGGCTTCCGCTGGGTGGATATGTGAAAATCGCCGGAATGATCGATGAATCGATGGATACGGAGCAGATGAAAAATCCCCCGCAGCCCTGGGAGTTCCGGGCAAAACCGGCGTGGCAGCGGTTGCTGATCATGCTGGGCGGGGTGCTGGTCAACGTCGTATTGGCTTTCGTTATCTTCATGCTGGTATTGTATACCTGGGGAGAAACCTATCTGCCGGCGGACAATGTGAAGTATGGCGTTGCTTCCGAGCTGGTGTTCAAGGATATGGGCATCCGGAACGGGGACAGGATCGTGGCGCTGGACGGGCGGAAAGTGGAAGATTTTTTTGACATCGTTCCCGAAATTCTGCTGAACGATCCCAAAACCATCGAGGTGGAGCGGGAAGGGGAGCGCATCGTGTTGCCGGTGCCCGAATCGCTGGTTGCGGAATTGGTGCGGATTTCTTCCGTAAAGAATTTCCGGGCGGCTTCGCTGCTGACTCCGCGGCAGCTTATGGACAGCACGGTCGTGAGGGAATTTGCGGAATATTCGGCTGCCTACGATGCCGGCGTGAGAGCCGGAGACCGGATATTGGCCGTAAACGGCGTGCATTCCCGCTTTTACGATGAATTTACCGGCTTATTGGACGCGCTGAAAGGCGAAAGCATCGAACTGGCGCTTCTGCGGGGGAAGGATACGCTGCAAATTCCCATGACACTGGGAAGCGACGGGAAGCTGGGCATATATTTTGCCAACACGGACCGGCTGGAGTTCGCCGTCCGGGAATATTCCTTTGCCGCCGCCGTCCCTGCCGGGATAAAAAAGGGCGCCGCCACGCTGAAATCCTATGTCAAGCAACTGAAACTGCTGTTTACGCCCCAGGTGAAAGCCTATAAATCCGTGGGCGGGGTGATGTCCATGGGAAACATCTTTCCCGGCGTATGGGACTGGCAGGTGTTCTGGGAACTGACCGCTTTCATATCCATCATGCTGGCGGTCGTGAACATCCTGCCCATTCCGGCATTGGACGGGGGGCATGTGTTGTTCCTGCTCTATGAGGTGATTACACGCCGCAAACCGGGAGAGAAGTTCCTGGAATACGCCCAGGTGATCGGTATGATATTTTTAATCGCCCTGTTCATTCTGGTGAACGTCAACGATGCGGTGCGTTTTTTCGGATAGACCACTCGGAAATGGGATAGTATATTTGTATATTAATATTTTAAGTATCTGTAAGCAGATTTTATGAAAGCATTCATTTTGTTATTTTTTGCGGCGGTATGGGCGCTGGGCGCGACCGCTCAGGAAGAAAAAATCCATTGGCTGGGCATAACGGAAGCCGATAAATTGTATCAGGAAAATCCGAAACCGATGGTCATCGATTTTTATACGGATTGGTGCGGCTGGTGTAAGCACATGGACAAAACGACTTATACGAATCCGGCGGTCATCACGTTCATCAACAAGTATTTTTATCCGGTGAAAATAAATGCCGAAGGCGGGGATACCCTTTACTTCCGCAATAAGATGTATGCCCCCGTGAAGAACGGGAGCAAGATGCTGAGCAGTCTGGCCATCGAAATGCTGAAAGGCAAGCTCTCCTATCCGACGACCGTTTTCTGGCACGGCAAGGAGAATATCGAGCTGGTAGTGCCGGGGTATCTGGATGTCGTGAAGATGCAGGCTTTTCTCGTCTATTTCATCGAAAATGCCTATCTGGGGACGAATATAAACGATTTCGTCGCGGATTTCGAAAAGGTCTTTACTCCCAGGGAACAGCCGGAAACGCCGAAAGCCGTGACGTACTGGTGCGATTTCCGGGATCTGGACGGAAAACTGAAACAGGAGAACAAGAAGGTGTTGCTTTTCCTGTCGGCATCGTGGAACAATTCTTCCCGGATGATGGAGCAGGTGGTATTGCCCGACTCCGCTTTTGCCGCCCTGGCCGGGAAATATTACTATTGCCTGCATCTGGACGTACAGTCGAAAGACACCGTTACCTTCATGACCCACACATTTATGAATGCGGGGCCGGAAAACAATAACCTGCATCAGCTGGCCATTGCGTTGAGCGATAAAGTCTTGCGCGTGCCCGGTATTTATATCTTCGACAACGAGGGGAAGCTGATGGAGCGGATTTATTTCTACCTGGACAGGCGGAGGGGAAATATGATTCTGGATTACATCGGGTCGGATACCTACAAAACCATGTCGTGGCCGGATTATATGAAGGTAAAGGAACGGGAGGGCATGTAACATGAGAATCGGACTGCTCTTACTGATAGGTTGTCTCTGTTCCGCTTTCCCGGAAGGCGTTGCGCAGGAATACCGGCGGATTGTCTCTTACAATGTCGAGAATCTGTTCGATACCCGGCACGACGAGGGGAAGCGCGACGAAGATTTTACGCCGGCCGGCCGGTTGCATTGGACCGCTGCCCGCTATACGGATAAATTGCAGAAAATTTCCAGAGCCGTTTATGCGGCGGGAGAAGGACAGTTTCCGGCCCTTGTCGGACTGTGCGAAGTGGAGAACGGGCAGGTGCTTGCGGATCTGGTGAACAAGACGCTGCTTGCCGATGCGGATTACGGTATCGTACACCGGGATTCTCCGGATTCCCGGGGCATCGACGTGGCTTTGCTGTACAGGCGTTCCTGTTTCCGGGTGCTGGCGCAGCGCTTTATTCCGGTCAGAAGCCTGCAGGATTCCTCTTTCCGCACGCGCGACGTGCTGTATGTCGCCGGGATACTGAAAAGTGCGGACACGCTGAGACAGGATACCTTTCATCTGTTCGTCTGCCATTTCCCGTCCATGGCGGGGGGAGAGATGCAGAGCGAATGGAAGCGGAAACTGGCCGCTTCGGCGGTGAAACGGCATGTAGATTCTATTCAGCAGCGGAATCCCCGGGCCGCTGTCGTGCTGATGGGGGATTTCAACGGGCAAGCTGATCGCCCGGCACTGAAAACGGTGCTGAAAGCCAGAAGCTCGGATGCCCGCAAGCACGAAGATACCCGCCTGTACAATACCGGTTACTATCTGCTGAACGCTGCTGCCGGAAGTTACAAATACCGGGGAGAATGGCAGACGATCGACCATATCATCGTATCGGGCGCGCTGCTGAACGGCGGGCATCTTTTTCGGGCGGAGAAGCGTTTAAAACCTTATCTCGCCGATTTCCTGCTGGAAGAGGACAAAACCTATTTCGGCTACAAGCCCTGGCGTACGTTTCTGGGGCCCCGCTATTCCGGGGGATACAGCGATCATCTGCCCGTTTATCTCGATATTTACTGAAAATCCCGGCGGGTCAGAAGTCTTCCCGGCCGGCGGTATAGCTTCGCCATTTTTCAATCAGCCGGCCCATGTCTTCCGGCAGGGGGGAATCGAAAGCCATTCTTTCGCCCGTTGCCGGGTGTGAAAATCCGAGCGTTTTGGCGTGCAGGGCCTGCCGGGGGCAAAGCGCGAAGCAGTTGTTGACGAACTGTTTGTACTTGGAGAAAGTGGTGCCTTTCAGGATTTCGTGCCCTCCGTATTCCGCGTCGTTGAACAGCGGATGGCCGATGAATCTGAAATGTGCCCGGATCTGATGGGTGCGTCCTGTTTCCAGTATACATTCCACCACATTGACATAGCCTAATCTTTCAATGACTTTATAATGGGTGACGGCATGCTTCCCCTGGCTGCCGTCCGGGTAGACGGCCATCGTTTTCCGGTTTACCGGGTGGCGTCCGATGTGTCCGGTGACAGTACCGGTGTCTTCTTTCAGGTTGCCCCAGCAGACGGCGATGTACTTCCGGTCGGAGGTCTTGTTGAAAAACTGGAGCGCCAGGTGGGACTTGGCTTCTTCGGTCTTGGCTACGACCAGAAGTCCGGAGGTGTCTTTGTCGATGCGGTGCACCAGGCCGGGGCGGAAATCGTTGCCCTGGAAAAGGGGATTGTCTTTCAAATGCCAGGCCAGAGCGTTGACCAGTGTCCCGTTGAAATGGCCGAAAGCGGGGTGTACGACCATGCCGGCCTCTTTGTTGACGACAAGCAGGTGTTCATCCTCATATACGATATCGAGCGGGATGTTTTCCGGAATGATCTCGAAGTCCCGCTTCGGGTAGGACATGACAACCGAAATGACGTCGCCGGGCTTTACCTTGTAATTGGGCTTGACGGCTTTGTCATGGACCCGGATGTTGCCTGCGTCCGCCGCATCCTGGATTTTGGTGCGGGAGGCATTGGGCAGGCGTGTCATCAGGAATTTGTCGATACGCAGGGGGATCTGGCCCCGGTCGGCTTCGATGCGGTAATGCTCGTACATCTCATTCCCGCCGTCCTGCTCCTCGTCCTCCAGTTCCAGGTCTTCCGTATCTTCGTATTCTTCCGTCATACCTTATTGCGTCACGATAAGCAGGGAGTCCAATGCCTGTATTTTCTCTTTGTTCAGGGTGATGTACAGCTGCACGTATGTTCCGGCTTCTATTTCCGGCTGGCTTTCCGGGTCGGGGCTTTGCATGTAAACGACCGCCATGGCCGTGCCGTTCCCCTGTACACTGCCGTCGGGAATGATCTCACCCGTATTGAGGTAGCTTTCTTTCAGGCAGGCCAGGGCCTGACTCAGCTGCAAACCCTGCAGCCGGGGCGTGGCCACCCTATTGCGGCCTCCTCCGTCTCCCAGGACGAGGTCGATCACGGCTCCCTTCTGGAGCAGGGTTCCCGGCAAAACCGTTTCCCCTTTGTATTGCAGCCCCAATACCAGATTTCTGAATTCCGACGGGGCATAACTGATTTTTCCGACTCTGAACCCTTTGGCCTGCAGGGTTTGCATGCTTTGGCGGTAAGGAGCGTTGTTCAGCTGCGGGAAAGGAACCTTTTCGGGGGAGTGGGCGTTGACGATAAGCTGAATCAGGCGGTTCGCCTTGACGTGCGCGCCGTTCAGCGGATACTGCTCCAGTACGACTCCCGGTTCGGCCGCATCGTCGTACAGGGAGTCCGTCACCATTACCCGCAGGTTGTTTTTTTCCGCGATCCTCCCGGCTTCTTCCGGCGACAGCATCTGAAAGGCCGGTACGGCGATGTATTTTCCGTGGGAAGTATAGTCGTCCAGCCGGGAAAGTACGAAATAGCCGCCGATGAACAGAAGCACGACGGCGGCGGACAGGTTCAGCAGAAAAAAAGTCAGTCTCGGATGTTTGGAAGTTTTTTTCATAATCCATGTGAGTTTTGCGGCACGCTTACCGCACGCAAAAATAGCGTAGATTTTTAAATTTTCTGCTACTATTTTGTATTTTTGTCGCTTAAAGTAGAAAAGAAGCAAGCGATGAATAACTGTATGGCAAGAATCTTGTTGTTGCTGGGGCTGTTTTTGGTTTCCGGCGCTGTTTCCGCCCAGAGTCCGGAGATAAAGAAATCGACGGAGGTGGTCGTGATTCGGGGGAAAAGCTATTATCTGCATGTCGTGGAGGAGGGACAGACCCTTTTTTCCATATGCAGGGCCTACGGCGTGGGCATTCAGGCCGTAAAGGACGCGAACGACAAACAGGACAATACGATCAGTGTTTTCGATGTGCTGAAAATTCCTTATACGGAACCGGCTCCGGTACAGGACGGCCGTTACTATTACCATAAGGTGGAAAAAGGGGAGACGTTGTATTCCATCTCCCGGCGTTTCGGCGTAAAGATCAAGCAGATACTCGAAGAAAACGAACAATATGCGAAAGGTACGTTGGGCGTGGGCGATGTGGTACGCTTGCCTTTGAATGACGTAAAGAAAGAACCGGAACAGGCGGTACCGGCGCCTGTCCGGGAGCCGGAATCCGAAGAGGCGTCCGGATTTGCGGAGGAGGAGCCGGAGAAACAGGACGTGCTGCGGGATACGCTGTACCTGACCGGGGAAAAACCGGTGTTCGCCACACCGCTTCAGGAAGAGAAACCGGAATTCGTTTCCGATCCTTCCATACCCGACAACAAATATGTGAAAGTAGCGGTTCTGCTTCCTTTCTACGCTTCGGAGAATATGCGCATGAACGTGTCGGAGGATACGCTGGAGACCGGAAAGGCGAAGAAACGGATCCTGTCGAAATCCGCCCAGTTCGTCTATTTCTACGAAGGCCTGCTGCTGGCTGTCGACAGCCTGAAAAAAAACGGGTACAAGATCGACCTGCATGTCTACGACACGGAAAAGAGTACGGAAAAGATGTACCGGATTACGGAACAGATAAATGCCTTGTCGCCCGACCTGATCATCGGGCCGGTATATGCGTCGGAATACAGGGTGATAGCGGAAAATCTGACGAACCGGAATATTCCGCTGATCTATCCCTTGTCGTCCCGGGGGGAGGATTTCAGCCGGTATCCGAATTTCCTGCAGGTGAATCCGTCGTTCGGCGTGCTGGCGGGAGAGATGGCGCAGTGGATCGCCGCACAGAGCGACCGGGCCAATATCATCAGCCTGAGCTGGACGAACGGCGACCTCTATGACGAACCGACTCTGAGCGAATTGACGGAAAAGAAGCTGTTTGCGGAAAAGTTGGAGCAGATACAGACGGTCAATTTCTACAAGTGGGATTTTCAGGAGGAACAGATGGAAGCTTTCAAGCTGATACTGAATCCCGACCGGGAAAACATCATCATCCTGCCGTCGACCAAAGAAGCGGATGTCAGCAAAATGCTGCCGCTTTTATCCGCTTTTACCGATGAATTCAGAATTACCGTGGTCGGATTCCCGGAATGGCAGAACTTCACTTCTGTGGATCACGAGACGTACTATAAACTGAATGTAAAGCTGTTCGCATACAGCTATATCGACAACCTCAGCGAGAAGAGCAGGCGGTTTGCGGACACCTACCGGAGTTATTTCTATACGGAGCCCCATTCGCTGACCAACAAAGCCTATGACCTGGGGTTGTATTTCATACCGCTGGCGGCCAAATTCGGCAACAGGATGCTGGATGCGATTTCCTTCTGCGAGCAGGAAGGGCTGTTTTCGCGCTTCCGTTTCGCCAGGTCCTGCCAGGATTGCGGAAGGGAAAACTACGGTCTGTATATCATTAACTACGGTTCGAACTACCGCCTGAAAACAGAACCTCTGCGATACTGAGACACGGCGCACTTTGTCCTGCGTTTCCTATGTATTTCCTGAAAAAAAGAGTATCTTTGCACATATAAAAGAAGACAAGATGCAGGAAAAAATTTT
Organism: uncultured Odoribacter sp.; assembly: GCA_964647845.1. GTDB lineage: Bacteria > Bacteroidota > Bacteroidia > Bacteroidales > Marinifilaceae > Culturomica. The sequence continues at coordinate 1,516 of CAZYJV010000007.1, read as the reverse complement.
GATACTGGATTTCGGCTCTCAGTATACGCAGCTGATAGCGAGAAGAGTCCGGGAACTGAACGTGTATTGCGAGATCTATCCCTACAACCGTTATCCCCGATTGGATGCCTCCGTAAAGGGCGTCATTCTGTCCGGAAGCCCTTTTTCGGTCAGGGATGAAAAAGCTCCGCAGCCGGATCTGTCGGCGATAAAGGGAAAACTGCCTTTGCTGGGCGTATGTTTCGGAGCCCAATATCTGGCCCACCATTTCGGCGGAGAAGTGAAGGCGTCCAACAAGCGGGAATACGGCCGGGCGAACTTGGCGTTCGTGGACGGACAGAGTCCGCTGTTCCGGAACATCAGCCACAATTCGCAGGTGTGGATGTCGCACGGGGATACCATCGAGAAATTGCCGGAAGACTGTCGGGTCATCGCCAGTACGGCGGATGTGAAAAACGCCGCTTTTAAAGCGGACGGAGAAGTGACTTACGGCATCCAGTTCCATCCGGAAGTATATCACAGCACCGAAGGGAAAGAATTGCTGCGCAATTTCGTCGTGGACATCTGCGGCTGCAGGCAGGACTGGACGCCCGATTCGTTTGTCGGGACGACGGTGAAAGACCTGAAGGAAAAGCTGGGGGAAGACCGGGTGATACTGGGGCTGTCCGGAGGCGTGGATTCTACGGTGGCGGCGATGCTGCTGCACAAGGCGATAGGGAAAAACCTGACCTGTATCTTCGTGGACAACGGATTGCTGAGAAAAGACGAATTCAGGACGGTGCTGGAGAATTATAAGGAGCTGGGGCTGAATGTGGTCGGCGCCGAAGCGGAAGACTTGTTCCTCAGCCGCCTGGCGGGAGTGAAGGAACCCGAAAAAAAGAGAAAAATCATCGGCAGCACATTCATCGATGTCTTCGATCAGGAGGCTTCTAAAATCAAGGACGCCCAATGGCTGGGACAGGGCACGATCTATCCCGATGTCATCGAATCCTTGTCCGTGAACGGACCTTCCCAGACGATAAAATCGCATCACAACGTCGGCGGACTGCCCGATTATATGAAGCTGAAACTGGTGGAACCCCTGCGGCTTCTGTTTAAGGATGAAGTGAGACGGGTGGGAAAAAGCCTGGGGCTGGCGGACAAGTTCCTGCAGCGCCATCCTTTCCCCGGTCCCGGTCTGGCGATCCGTATTCTGGGAGAGATAACGAAAGAGAAAGTGCGCTTGTTGCAGGAAGCCGACCATATATTCATTTCAATGTTGCAGGAAGAGGGGCTGTACGACAAGGTATGGCAGGCGGGGGTGATGCTGTTGCCGGTGCAGAGTGTGGGCGTCATGGGAGATGAACGCACCTATGAAAACGTCGTCGCCCTGAGGGCTGTCGAATCGACCGACGGCATGACGGCCGACTGGTGCCATCTGCCCTATGAGTTCCTGGCGCGCGTATCCAACCGCATCATCAACAACGTAAGGGGTATCAACCGCGTCGTGTACGACATCAGTTCCAAGCCGCCCGCCACGATCGAGAGGGAATAGTTC
>CAZYJV010000006.1:0-33957 GCA_964647845.1 uncultured Odoribacter sp. | reverse complement strand
TCTGCCCCAGTTGGCCGCTTTGGTATCTCCCCGGCATCCAATGAACGTTCGCTTTTAGCGGGTACAAATATAGGGCTTATAAATGATATTCAAAAAAAATCGGCTAAAAAATTATACATTTCTTGCCCCTCCGTCAGTTGACCACATGGGTCGGACGGCCTTCCAGGAAGTTGCGGATGTTTTGCAGGGCTTCTTCCGCCATGGCGATCCGGCCGTCGATGGTGGCGGTTCCGACATGGGGCAGTAAAATGACATTGTCGAGATGGTACAGTTTCTCCGTGACACGGGGTTCCTGTTCGAAAACGTCCAGTGCGGCGCCCCGGATGCTTTTGTTTTCCAGGCATTCGGCCAGGGCGTTTTCGTCGATGACCGCACCGCGGGCGGTGTTGATCAGAAAAGCGGAGGGTTTCAGCAGCGCCAGTTCTTTGGCCCCGATCAGGTGGTTGGAGTCTTCGTTCAGCGGCGTGTGTAAAGAGATAAAATCGGATTTTTTCAGCAACGTATGCAGATCCGTACGTTCGTAGCCGGGAACCTCGGTGCGGCGGTTGTAATACAGGATCTTCATGCCGAATGCCGCGGCTTTGCGGGCGACATTCTGCCCGATGCGGCCCATGCCGATGATGCCCAGGGTTTTTCCTTCCAGTCCGGTCCCCAGGTTTTTCATTACTCCCCAGAGGGCTTCTTTTTCCCGGCGGATTCGGCGGTCGAGTTCCGCAATTCTCCGGGCGGCGCCCAGCATCAGTGCCAGACACAGTTCTGCCGTCGGCGCGCATACGGACTGAGGGGTGTTGCATACGGTTATTCCTTTTTCCCTGGCGTAGCGTATGTCGATGTTGTTGTATCCGACACCGAAGTTGCTGATTAGTTTCAGTTTTTTCCCGGCGTCGATCATCTCCTTGTCGACGGGGCGGCTGAATATGGACAGCAGGATGTCGTATTCCGGGAGTATGCGGATAAGCTCTTCTTTGGTGAATTTTTCTCCCCGGGGGAAAGTAAATTCCCAGTCGGAGGACAGCCGGGCGAACGGTTCGCGGGGAAGGTCGTAGGTTACCAGTATTTTCATGAGGCGATGATTTATCGGTTTCAGTCCAGGGTCGTCCGGGCGAACGGAACGGCGTCGAGGCGGATGAACTGCCCTGCCAGAAATTTGTAGTAGCCGGTTGTGGCGACCATTCCGGCGTTATCCAGCGAAAAGCCTAACCGGGGGATGAATACTTCCCAGCCGGCTTTGGCAGCCTCCGTATGTACGGCATGTTGCAGTCCGGAGTTCGCGGAAACACCGCCTCCGATGGCAATCTGCCGGATGCCGGTCTGTTTGGCCGCTTTTTTCAGTTTGGACAGCAGGATGTCGACAATCGTTTTTTGCAGGGAGGCGCACAGGTCGTTGAGGTTGTCGCGGATAAAATCCGGATTTTTTTGGAGCTCGTCGCGGATGAAGTAGAGGAAAGAGGTTTTCAGTCCGCTGAAGCTGTAATCCAGTCCCGGGATCTGGGGCTTGTTGAAGGTAAAACGTTCCGGGTTCCCCTGCTGGGCCAGTTTGTCTATGACAGGGCCTCCCGGGTAGCCCAAGCCCATGACTTTGGCGCATTTGTCGAAAGCTTCGCCCGCCGCGTCGTCGATGGTTTGTCCGATCATTTCCATTTTCAGGTAATCGTGGACGATGATGAGCTGGGAATTTCCGCCCGAAACAAGTAGCGTGAGAAACGGGAAAGAGGGATGCCGGTTTTCCGCCCCGGGTTCCTGGATGAAATTGGCCAGGATGTGGGCCTGCAGGTGATTGACTTCTATCATCGGGAGCTTCCGGGCGATGGCGAATCCTTTGGCGAAAGAGGTGCCTACCAGCAAGGAACCCAACAGTCCGGGGCCTCGTGTGAAGGCGATGGCGTCGATTTCCTCCGGGGAGACCTCCGCTTTTTTCAACGCCTGGTCGACTACCGGTATGATGTTTTGCTGATGGGCTCTGGAAGCCAGTTCGGGGACGACTCCGCCGTAGGCTTCGTGGACTTTCTGGCTGGCGATGATGTTGCTCAGAACGATGCCGTCTTTGAGGATGGCTGCCGAAGTGTCGTCGCAGGAGGATTCTATCCCGAGTATTACAGTCATGATGGGTGTTTTTGAATCTTTCAGTGTCCGATCTCTTTCAAATATGGTGCAATATTAATATTTTTGTAAGCAAACTAAAAACAGAGCGGGTATAAAAAAGTCTTTCCGGATATTGTCTTTCGTAGTGGCGGGGATTTTTGTGCTGCTTCTTGCGGCGTATGGGTTGATACATACGTCGGCGGTACAGACATTCCTGGTGAGGTATGTCACCGGCCGGATAGAGTATACGACGGGTGTGAAGATTCAGATCGGCGGGGTGGATTTCAGGCCGATGAGGTCGCTGGTGCTGAATGACATGCTGCTGAAGGATTACCGGAATGATACGCTGCTGTACTGCAAGAACCTGAAAGTGGAAATCGATTCTTTCCGGCTGACCTCCCGGAGTTTTACCGTACAGGACGTGACGCTGGAGGAGGCTTATTTCAATTTGTGGATTGTCAGGGGGGAGGAGGAATCGGTGATGAATCTGGATGTATTTCTGGACGCTTTGCAGAAAGGCGGGGATGTCAGGGACGGCGTGGGGAGTCCGTCGCTGGACTGGGCCGTCGGCTTGAAGCGGATCAGAATCCGGAATTCGCGCTTCGTGTACAAAGAGCAGGCGTACGAGCCGCTGGAATACGGCATAAACTGGACGGACGTGGAGTGCCGGGGCGTGAATGCGGATATTACGGAACTGGATTTTTCCGAAACCTTCAAGGCGAAGGTAACCGGTCTGTCGTTGACGGAGAAATCGGGTTTTGTGCTGAAAGAATTGAATGCGGACGTCGAGGCGTCGGATTCTACGCTGCTGATTACCGGGGGAAAAATTGCTACGGACAGGAGTTGTCTTGCTTTGAATGAACTGGCCTATCGCTGGGTGCCCGGACAGGGGGACTGGCGCTATTTCACGAGCCGCATGCAGCAATATTACAGGCTGGGGCCCTCCTCCGTGAGTTTCGTGGACCTGGCTTATTTCAATCACAGGCTTCTGGGAATAGAGAACACGGTGCGCTTTACGGGGGTGGTGACCAATACGGTCCGCCGGATGGAAGGGCGTGAGCTCTTCTTCGAATTCGGAGACAACAGCGTTGTCAGGGGCAGTTTCCGGTCTTCCGGTCTTCCGGATTTCTGGAATACGGTGTTTGAGATCGATTTCCGGGATACCCATCTGAATCCGGCGGATCTGGAGACCGTTTATTTGCCTTGGCTGGGGCATACGATTCCGGTGCCGGCACCGTTGCACCGTTTCCGGCATCTGGATGTGGAAGGGAAGTTCCGAGGGACGGTGGAGGATTTCATATTGAAAGTGAAAAGCGTCACTCCGGGGCTGCGGGGGAATGTGCAATTGGCCTATTCTCCTTGTACGGAAGGGCTGGAGAACGATTGTACGGCCCTTGCGGGTGATTTTAACTTCCATGCGGTGAATTTCGGCAAGCTGGCGCATGTCAAAGGGCCTTTGCTCGGCTGGGGGAATATGTCCGGCAATTACCACGGCCGGCTGGATTCGGCCGGCGTGTGCATGAATGCCAAGGCCAGAATTCACAATCTGAAGGTCAATACGGGCAATCTCCGGGATGCCGATGTGTTTCTGACGTATGAGAATGACCGGCTGAATCTGATCTCCTCCGTTCGCAATGAAGGCGTGGATCTGGGGATTATGATGAACTGCGATGCGACCGACAGCATTACTTTCCTGAGCACCCGGGGACATGTTTCCGTGGAGAATCTGAACCGCTTCGGCTGGTCGGCGACGGGGCACGATGAGAGCGTAAGGGCCTCTTTCGATGCGGTGTACGGTTGCAAGGCGGAGACGGAGAGTTTTGCGCATGTGACGGTTTCCGATTTGTCCTATGCCACACCGGCGGACAGTTTCGTCATACCGCACATAAGTCTGGAGAATCTGGCGGTGTCGGATTATTATACCACCAGTTTGTTTTCCGATGTCATTGATCTGAACCTGAAAGGCCGTTACCTGTCCGTACATCCCTGGGAGTTTACCCGGGAGCTGCTGAGGTCTTATCTGCCGGCTTACACTTCGGGGACGAAGAAGAAACACAGAAAACGGAAGGAGAAGGAAATCGATTTCCGGTATACGATGGACGTGAAAGATATGAACCGGGTGTTGAGCGTGTTGTATCCGGAGGCTTATGTGGCCGACGGCACGCGGATTTATACCGGTTATGACAATGTCCGCCGTGAAATCTATTTGTCGCTGCAATCCGACAGCCTGCGGTACGGCGGGTGGGGGATGCGGAGTCCGAAGGTCGAGGTGAAGGGGGATAAGGAGAAGCTTTCGATGGTGTGGAAAGCGGATGTGATGAGCTATATGGGGTGGATCCGGCTGTATAATATGCGGAATGAGTTTTCTTTGAACGACAACAGGATTCATACGGGCTTCCAGTGGGCGAACTGGCAGAATCAGACTTACAGCGGGGCTTTGGCTGCCGATGCCGAGCTGGTGCCGTTGCCGGACGACCGGTATCGGGCGGAGGTGAAGATACACCCCGGAGTGGTGGTGATGTCCGACAGCATATGGCACGTCTCTGCTTCCTCGATGTCTGTCGAGGGCAGGGAGTTCGTCGTCGAAAATTTTCTTCTGAAGGGAGGGGAACAGTATTTTTCCGTCAACGGCCGTATTTCGGAAAATTCTTCGGATAGCCTGACCGTGTGTCTGAATCAGTTTAACCTGCGGGAGTTCAACCGTCTTGTGCTGGGAAGCCGGACGGACATTTTCGGGATGATCGACGGGAAGGTGGTGATCCAGGATTATTATAAGGACAAGTTGTTGTATTCCGATATCCGGATAGAGGATTGGGGGGTTAACCGGGATACGCTGGGTACCCTGAAACTGATGTCGTTTTGGGATGTCGACAGCAACCGGATGACGATCCGGGCGGAAAATAAGGTGCGGGAGGAGGTGCCGCTGCATGTGGAGGGATATTATGTGCCGGTATCCGACAGTGTGGATGTGACGGTCAGGTTGACGGAGCTCGGATTGGAACGGATCGGGATGTATGCCCGGGAATACCTGAAATACAGCGCCGGGGCGTTGAACGGGGAGGTGCGCATTACGGGAACATCCGCCCGGCCGGAGCTTTCCGGGTATCTCTATCTGGATTCGGTGGCGTTGTACAGCCGGGAGCTGAATACCGAATTTACGGTCAATGACAGTGTGTTTATCGAGCGCAACCGGATGTATCTGAGAGATTTCATCATCGGGGATGCCGAGGGGAACCGTTCGGAGTGTTCCGGGTATTATTCCCTGACCGACAACAAATACGACCTGAATATTACCTCCCGGAATTTTTTGCTGATGAATACGACTTACGAACACAGCGAGGTGCTGTATGGCCGGATTTATGCCAGCGGATTTACGAATGTCAGCTGTCGGGGGGGAATGACCCATGTGACGGTAACTGCCCGGCCGGAAAATAATTCGCAGCTGTTTTTGCCTTTGACGTCCGCGGTTTCGGAAGAGGACGGCAGTTTCCTGCATTTCATCAGCCGGAATCAGCCCGAGCAGCGCCGCGTGAAGGTGAAGTCCGGGAAAAGCAGTCTGCTGCTGAATGCGAACCTGGAGCTGAATGACAACCTGAAGGTGCAGATCGTGTTCGACCCGACCATCGGGGATGTCCTGAAAACGGCGGGGAGCGGAAATATCAAGATCAACCTGGACCAGGACGGAAGCATGAATATGATGGGAGAGTATAACATTGCCAAAGGAAGTTACCTGTTTACGCTGGGAGGGGTGTTCAACAAGAATTTTCAGCTGAGCCAGGGAGGAAGCATCAAATGGAACGGCTCTCCGTACGATGCCTCCATAGACCTGAATGCCGTGTACAATCTGAAGACTTCGCTGAATGAGCTGTTGGCGAACACCAACTCGCTGACCGACCGCTCGACGAAAGTGCCGGTGGAGTGCATCCTGAATCTGAGCGACAATATTACCAATCCCTTGGTGAAGTTCGACATCAATTTCCCCTCGCTGGACAGCCAGACCCGGAGTTTCATCCAGAGCCTGTTTTCCAGTCAGGATGAAATCAACAAGCAGATATTCTCCCTGCTGATGCTGAATAAGTTCTACAAGCCGGATTATATGAATGCGACGGATGTGGAGGAGCGGAATATGGGCTATCAGGCGGGGGTGACCACGGCCACGGAAATGGTGTCGCGGCAGCTGTCCCGGTGGCTTTCCAAGATCAGCAGTAATTTCGATATCGATTTTTCATACCGTCCGGGGGATAACATTACGTCCGACGAGATCGAACTGGCGCTGTCCACCCAGTTGCTGAACGATCGGGTGACGCTGACTGCCAACGGAAACATGGATGTGGGGAACAAGAATGTAACGTCGAGCTCCACCAACAACAATATCGCTGGAGATTTCGATGTGGACGTGAAACTGAACAAGCAGGGAACTTTGAAGCTGAAAGCCTATTCCCATACGGACGAGAAAATTATATACAAGAATAATACGGAAACCATCCAGGGCGTAGGTATTTCCTACCAGGAGACCTTCGATACATTTAAGGAATTGGTACAAAGGTATTTCCGGTTTTTCAGAAGACAGAAAAAGTAATATTCTCCTCCTAATATTTGAAACTGCTGCCTCCTAAAAACTCCCTGAGGATGGAGGTGTTGGGTATGTCGAAAATCGGTACGGCTTTGATGTAAGAGAGAAATTTCAACAGGCGCAGGGCTTTGGAATGTTCCGGATATAAGCCCATGACTTCCCTCAGCAGAGGTTCGGCCTGTTGTTTGAGAGCCCCCAGTTCATAGATCAAAGCGGAGTTGAACATGACGTCGGCTTCCTCCTGGTAGGGGACGATGTGTTTCTCTTCGCCTTTCAGCACGCTTTCCCAGCGTTTTAGCGTCTCCAGTGCCGAATAGTTGCGGTATTTGTAGTCTCTGACCATGCGGCGCAGCAAACGGTTGTCTGCCGGATTGATGATGTTGTGGTCGTCGATGGAGATGGAGGTCAGCGCCGAGACGAATATTTTGAACAGGCTTTCTTCGGGAAGCAGGCCGGTGAGCCGGGGATTCAATCCGTGAATGCCTTCGACGATGATGACATTGTCGGGGTTGATTTTCAGTTTTTCTCCGGAGTAGTACCGCTGGCCGGTTTCGAACGAGAATCTGGGGAGTTCCACTTCCTCTCCCTGCAGGAGGCGGAGTATGTTGTCCGTAAACGTGGCGATGTCCAGCGCGTCGATAGACTCATAGTCGTACTCGCCGTTTTCGTCTTTGGGAGTGTTTTCCCGGTTGACGAAATAGTCGTCGAGCGAAAGGTTGACGGGTTTCAGCCCGTTTACCATGAGTTGCACGCTTAAGCGTTTGCTGAAGGTGGTTTTGCCCGAGGAGGAGGGGCCGGAGATCAGGATTACTTTTATTTTTTCTCTCCGGGAATTGATTTCGTCGGCGATGAGGGAAATTTTCTTTTCGTGCAGGGCTTCGCTGACCTTGATCAGCGTGCCGGCCTGTTTGGCGTCGACGATTTTGTTGAGGGAGCCGATGTCATTGACTTCCATGATCTTTCCCCAGCGTTTGTATTCGTTGAATACCTGAAAGAGTTTGTCCTGGGGAATGCGGGGCTGCAGTTCGGACGGATTTTTACGGTCGGGAAGACGCAGCAGCATGCCGTCTTCGTAAGGCTCCAGGCCGAAAACGTTCAGGCTTCCGGTGGAAGGGGCAAGGGTTCCGTAAAAGTAATCCGGCGTGTCTTCGATGTAATATACGGAGGTGTACAGCCGTCCCCGGGTCTCCAGCAGCTCCCTCTTGTCGTACAGACCTGCCTGTTGGAACAGGGAAACGGCCTCCGCCGTGGGCATGTCTTTCCGGAGAATGGGCAGGTCCTGCCCGATGATTTCCTGCATGGTCGTGCGGATTTTTTCGACAGCTTCCGCTGTCAGCGGAATGTCTTTGTTGGCAATCCTGCAGAAAATGCCGTTGGAGATATGGTATTCCGCTGTCAGGGGCAGGCGGTGAAACAGGCGGTCGACCGCTTTGTACAGAACGAACAGCAGGGAACGGGTGTAGATGCTGTAACCGTCGAGGCTGCTCACATCGATGAAGTTCACCTGCCTGGGATTCATGATGATGTATTGTAAATCCTGCACCTCGTTGTTGACCAGAGCGCCCAGGATGTGGTTGTGGTTCTGGGGGAAGATGATTTTCTTCACTTCCCGCAAGGTGCGTCCGATTTCTATCGGATAGCTCTTTCCGGTATTTTCACAAAAGATTTCTACTTGTTCCATGACTTTCGGATTTACTTTTATCTGTAATGTTCGGGATGTACGGGAATCGCAATCTCGTATGTTTTGTTTCCGGGATTCAGGAGGCTGGATTTGCGCAGCCAGGGGTTGAAGCGTTTGAGCGTTTTGTAGGAAATGTCGTGTTCCTGTGCGAATTCCGCCCAGTCTTTTACCGGCCCCAGGACTTTTACCGTCCGGGTCTCTTCGGCGGGGTGGGGGATTTTTATATCGAAGTTGTACAGTTCCGGATGGGTCATAATCTGCTTTAGTGCCAGAAGGCGGAAGACATAGCGTTCGGTTTCCTCTCCGAGGAGCAGATTGTAGTAGTCGGTTTCTTTCTGGACGGCCATCTGGTGCAGCAGCATGTTCTTGCCTGCATTGTAGGAGGCTGCGCCGGTAGTCCAGGAGTGAAAACGGTCGTAGGCTTTCTGCAGATAGCGGGCGGCGGCTTCGGTCGATTTTTGAATGTGGTAGCGTTCATCGACTTCCTTGTTTATTTCCAGCCCGTATTCTTTGCCGGTATTTTCCATGAACTGCCATAATCCGACGGCTTTTGCCGGGGATACGGCGGAAGGATTCAGATTGCTTTCTATCACGGCGAGGTATTTGAAGTCTTCCGGAATGCCTGCCTTTTCTAAAATGGGTTCGATGACGGCAAATATCCGGGGGGCATTTTTTAATAACTGGATGGTGTATGAATGCAGGTATGTGTTGACAATCAGTTCTTTCCGAAGCGCTTCCTGGACGTCCAGACGGTGCAGCGGAACGGCCTCCCCCGCAAAGGTCATGGCGGAGGGCAGGTAGACATCCGTCGTGACGGCCTGTGTCTGTGATGCGCTTTTCTGCTCCGCAACGGCCTGATGGCGTATCTGCCGGTTTTGCCGGAGGCAGAAGAATAAGGCTGTCAGATTGATGAGGGAAAAAACAAGGATAAGGTATGGAATGGAACCGTCTTTTTTCATTTCGAAATGTCGTTGTTTTACAGATGCAAAGATAGTGCAAGTTGCGGGTTGTGTCAAATCAAAGATACGTAATAATATGAAAAAAGATTATACCGGCGAGCGATCCGGCGGGAAAAGTTTTATGTCCGACTTTTTGGGGGGCAGTCTAAAAAGCATTATTTTCGTGTTTCCGGAAATGAACCGGAGGATGTTGTTTTAAAATTTGAAGCTATGACAATAGAAGAACAAGTGAACCAGGGCATCAAGGATTCGATGAAGGCCCAGGATAAAGTGAAGCTGGGTGCTTACCGGAATATAAAGAAAGTGATTCTGGAAGCCAAGACGAAACCGGGGGCCGGCGACGGAATCGATGATGCGGAGTGTTTGAAAATTATCCAGAAACTGGCGAAGCAGAGTACGGAATCGGCAGCCATTTATAAGGAGCAGGGACGCATGGACCTGTATGAGGAGGAGAACGGCCAGTTGCAGGTGTTGAATTCTTTCTTGCCGAAGCCGCTGACGGATGAGGAACTGACCGAGGCGTTGAAAGAGATTATCGCTTCCGTTGGTGCCGCTTCTCCGAAAGATATGGGAAAAGTGATGGGCGTAGCCACCAAACAGCTGTCCGGGAAAGCCGACGGGAAGGCGATTTCGGAGAAAGTGAAGAGCCTTTTGAGTTGAAAAGGCTCTTTTATTTGATTTCGGGCACTTCGATGCCTTTGATTTTCCGGTAGAGGTTCAGGGCATAGGAGTCGGTCATCCCTGAAACGTAATCGATGACGGTCTGTATCTTGGTATACATGGAGTCCTCCTTGTTGACCTGATACTGTTCGGGCATGACGGAGAGTATGTTGCGGGCATAATAGGTCTCCGGTTTCAGGATGGCGTCCGTGTATTCTTTCAAGATCGTGCCCAAAATTTTGAAGCCGGCGATCTGTATCTGGGTGACGATGTTCGTATGGTAGATGCGGTCGTACGCCAGTGCCGTGCAGGCGTCGTAGGCCTCTTTGTTGGTGCCGCTGAGTTTTTTGATCAGGGTGCTGTTGAATTCCCCTTTCATGATCGTTTCGTAATTGTTGCAGAACACTTCCGCACAGGCGGTGATGAGCTTGTTGATGATGCCGGCCCGCAGGAAGGCGATCCGTTCGTTTTTGTCGGTGACGATTTTAAACGTGCGGGCGATTACCTTCAGGTCCTCCTTGTCTTCGTTCTTGTCATAGAAATTCTCGAGAATGTTTGTGGTCTCGTCATAAGAAAGGATGCGCAGCTTATGGGAGTCTTCGATGTCCATGATCTGGTAGCAGATGTCATCGGCTGCCTCCACCAGATAAACCAGCGGATGTCTGACGTATTGGAGCGGGTTGCCGTTTACCTGTTTGAGTCCCAGTTCCTCCGCCACCTGTCGGTAGATTTCCTTTTCGCTTTGGAAGAATCCGTATTTGTAGCCTTTGGACGAAGCCTTGGATTCGAAAGGATATTTGACGATGGAGGCCAGCGTGGTGTAAGTCATGGTGTAGCCTCCCGGCCGGCGGCCTTTGAAGCTGTGGGTCAGCAGCCGGAAGGTGTTGGCGTTGCCTTCGAAATGGCTCAAATCGGCCCATTCCTCGTCGGACAGAAGTTTTTTCAGGTACAGCCCTTCTCCCTCGCTGAAAAAGTAGGAGATGGCTTCTTCTCCAGAATGGCCGAAAGGAGGGTTTCCCAGGTCGTGGGCCAAACAGGCCGTGCTGACGATGGTCCCGATTTCTTCCGCTAAGTCCGGATTTTTCAGGTCTATGTTGTTTTGTTTCAGGTATTGGCTGATTTTATTGCCTAAGGAGCGTCCGACACTGGCGACTTCCAGGCTGTGGGTCAGCCGGTTGTGAACGAATATGTTTCCGGGCAGGGGGAATACCTGCGTCTTGTTCTGCAATCGGCGGAAAGGGGAGGAAAAAATCAGCCGGTCGTAGTCCCGTTGAAACTGGGAGCGGTCGTGCGAATGAAACAGAGAGGTCGTGGCTCCCGGATGATAGCGGTGTGCAGACAAAAGTAGATTCCAATCCATCATGGCAATACAGTATTAACGAACAAAAGTATGATTAAAATACCGAAACTCAAAGCGGAGGAAGGAAAGTATGGCGATTTTGCAAAAAGAACTGTATACATTTGTATACAGTTCTTTTTATTGTCTGTTTCCGGCTTGTCCGGAGGGGTTATTTGCTCACGAAATGGAAGTGGCTCCCGAAGCGTTCGAAAGCGGCTTTGTCCAGTTCTTCCTGATGGTCGGGGTGGGCGATGGAAATCAAGGCCTTTGCCCGGTCCTGCATGGTTTTGCCGTATAAGTCGACCGAACCGAATTCGGTGACTACGTAATGAACGTCGAAACGGGTGGTAACCACTCCGGCGCCGTTTAACAGGGTCGGACTGATTTTGCTCATTCCTTTGGCCGTTACCGAGGGCATGGCGATGATGGGTTTCCCGCCTTCACTGGCGGCTGCGCCCCGGATGAAGTCCAGTTGACCGCCGCATCCGCTGTAAAATTTGCAACCCAGGGAGTCGGCATTGACCTGACCGGTGATGTCGATGGAGAGAGCCGAATTGATGGCTGTCATTTTAGGTTGCTGGGCGATGATGCACGGGTCGTTGGTATAACCTACGTCCATCATGGCAACGGCGGGGTTGTCGTCGATAAAGTCGTATACTTCCTTGGAACCCATGAGGAACGTGGAAACGATTTTTCCTTTGTCGTATTTTTTGTTCAGGTTGTTGATGACACCTTTATAATAAAGGGGAAGTACGCCGTCGGCGAACATTTCCGTATGTATTCCCAGGTTTTTGTGGTTGCCCAGCTGAGACAGCACGGCATTGGGGATGGCGCCGATTCCCATTTGCAGGCAGGCTCCGTCTTCAATCAGGGCGGCGCAGTTCCGTCCGATTTTTATATCCTGTTCGGAAGGGGTGGTCGGTTTGGCTTCAATCAGCGGCGTGTCGTCTTCGCAGAAAATGTCGATGTCCGATAATTTGATGATGGCGTCGCCGAAAGCTCTCGGAACATTCGGGTTGATCACGGCAATGACCGTTTTGGCATTCTCGACGGCGGCCAGTGTGGCGTCAACGGATGTACCCATAGACACATATCCGTGTTTGTCCGGGGGGCATACCTGAATCATGGCTACGTCTACGGGAGTATATCCCATGCGAATCAATTTCTGGGTTTCGCTCAGATGTACCGGGATGTAATCCGCCCATCCGTCCTGTGTCGCTTTGCGTACGTTGTGTCCGACAAAGAAAGATTCCAGAGAAAACACCCCTTCGAATTCCTGTTCCGCATAGGGAGCGCAGCCTTCGGTATGCAGGTGTTGGAGCTTGATGTTTTTCAGTTCTCCGGCACGGCCTCTGGCGCACAAAGCCTGAATTAATCCCTGGGGGGCGCATGCGACGCTGTGTACGTGGATGCGGTCGCCCGATTTTACTACTTTTACAGCCTCTTCGAATGATACTGTCTTTATTCCTTGATACATGATGCTATTATTTATGATTAAATTATGGCTTTTCAAACGTGTGCGAAGATAACAATTAAAAGTAAAAAGTGAAAAAGAGAGGATAAAAACTTTATTACTAGGTTGATTGCAATATTTTCTATGCATTCTGTTTTATTTTTTGTTTTTAACTCTTACTTTTGCGGAAACTAAAATTGAATGCCTATGATAAAATGAAAAGAAGTTATTAATTGACATTGCACTGACGAGTAGGAAATACACGATATTTAAATGCTCGTTATTTACATAAAAAGCGTTAGCTTTATCTTGTCTTCTGAAATTTCGACACTTTCTAAGACCCAACAAGAATAAAGCGTAAACGCTCACGTAGATTACGTGGGCTTTACTTAATTTGTTGGGACAGGTCGTCGAAAACCTCAGAAGACAAATAAAGGTATAGTCCCACGTTTTTTATTGTCTAATTTATTGTAATGATTTGCTGTGGGACCGGCGTGTGTAACAAAAATAAATGGATGAAAAAAATTCTGATTGTTATTGGTTGCATGGCGATTTTTACATCGTGTGCGACTTTATTTAATGGATCGAAAGCCCGAATTGTGGTCAATGACAATAGGCTTACCCAGCCTGTTGATTTAACAGTGGATGGATCCAAGTATCTTAATGTTACGTTACCGGCGAAAGTAAAAGTTCGGAGAGGATTTAAATACTCAACGATATTAGCTGAATCAGAGGGGTATGAACCTTCTTCGGTATTGGTTCAAAAGCGCTTTAATGGGACGACGTTATGGAATCTGTTGTTTGGAGGTGTACCGGGATTTGCTATTGACGCGGCAACAGGAGCAATGATGAAGCCAGCTTCTCGGTATTATGATTTGAACATGCATCGTTTGGAAAAGCCTTCCAATTATGTAGAAGATCCTACGATAACGGCAGGAGAAGCTAAAAATATGGTTACTCGTGATGATCCGGGGGCTACTGATTTGGAACGTACGGTAATTCGTTGGTTTTTCGATTCAGATCCCCGCGGTGCGCGTATTTATTGGCGTGTAATTTCAAGTATTCCGAGTATTGTGAAAAATACGAATGAAACGTATTTGATGACGACGCCTTTTGAAGAAACCCGTTCATTTAATATTCTTGGTCTGACGTATGAGAATTCGCGAGACGTTCAGATTGAAATTAAAGTAAGTAAAAAAGGATATGAAGACCAGGTAAAACGTTTTAATGTGCGTCAGGCTATCGATCAGCAGGAAATTAGCGGATTCTTTGAAATGGTTACGAAGTAATAATTAATGTGTGTTGAATTTTAAATAATTGATTATGAATTTTTTAGATATAAACCTAAAATCTTGGTTAGTGTATGTGTTGTTTGTTGCTTTGATGATGGGGGTGACTTCGTGTGCGGCACCGGTAAAATCATTAAAAAGAAAGGTTCAGAAAACCTCTTCAACAACTACTCAAAAAACGGCTTATCAAAAAGACCCTACGATTATGGCAGGAGAAGCTAAGAATATGGTTAGTCGGGATGCTCCGGGAGCAACAGCTTTGGAGCGTACTGTGGTACGTTGGTATTTTGATTCCGATCCCCGTGGTGCGCGTATTTATTGGCGTGTAATTTCAAGTATTCCGAGTATTGTGAAAAATACGAATGAAACGTATTTGATGACGACGCCTTTTGAAGAAACCCGTTCATTTAATATTCTTGGTCTGACGTATGAGAATTCGCGAGACGTTCAGATTGAAATTAAAGTAAGTAAAAAAGGATATGAAGACCAGGTAAAACGTTTTAATGTGCGTCAGGCTATCGATCAGCAGGAAATCAGCGGATTTTTTGAATTGATCAGTAAAGAAGGCGAGTAATAGTCTTTTATTACAATTATAGGGTTAATAATGAGAAGTCCGTCGGAATATAAAAGTCTGGCGGACTTTTTTATTTCATGAAATTATAGCTGTCTTTAATTTACCTTTTCATGGCGCGGTCCATGTCTTTTTTGGCATCTTTCAGTTTCAGCGATTCGCGCTTGTCGTATTCTTTCTTACCCCTTGCAAGGGCTATGCGCAGTTTGGCCCAGCCCCGGTCCGTCAGGAATAATCTGGTCGGGACGATGGTGAGTCCGGTTTCCTTGACGTTCCGTTCGAGTTTGCGGAGCTCTTTGCGGGTGAGCAGCAGTTTGCGCTCCCGTTTTTCGTCGTGGTTGTAATAGGTGCCCAGTTTGTATTCGGCGATATGGACGCCCTTCACCCAGAGTTCCCC
Organism: uncultured Odoribacter sp.; assembly: GCA_964647845.1. Lineage (GTDB taxonomy): Bacteria > Bacteroidota > Bacteroidia > Bacteroidales > Marinifilaceae > Culturomica. The sequence goes on along the minus strand of CAZYJV010000006.1, from coordinate 18,953 downwards.
TCTGTCGAAGTAGCAATAGGAATCCACCAGACTGGCTTTTCCCGCTCTTACGGATTTTATTTCCGTGCCGGTAAGGATGATGCCTGCATTGTATTCCTCGATGAATTCATAATCGAAAGAAGCCCGCCGGTTTTTTATGTTGATGTCGTTTTGTGCCATTTTTTATACGTTGAATACCGGGATATGGAATAGAATCATCAGAAGCTTGTGAATAATGACCGGGATGAAAATGATCGCCAGGCCGGCGATGATGAACAAATTGTTTTTCTGGTTCGTCGGCAGGTCTGTGGTGATGTATACGCCTGAGTAGAGCGTCCTCAGGAAAATCAGGCTGCACAGTCCCGTGAGCTGTCCGAGGAAATTGCTGCCGAAGGCTGCGGACAGACTGTGAAAGAACAGAAAGACCGTCGCACTGAATACGGTGAGGTTCAGCGCCGTATTTCCGGCCTGAGGAATCTTGCCGCTCAGGTATTCGCCGATAAACAGGGAAACGGCATAAGTCCCCAGCAGGCTGGACGTCAGATGAATGAGCGCATAGCCTAAGGCATAAAAGAATTTCAGACGCAGCAGGCTGATAAACAGGACGGCGAATGCTATGGCAAGGCAGAAAGGTATGAAAAACCTCCGGAAAAGGGTATTCCTTTCGGTCGGTTCTTCCCGGATTTTTCCCCATTCCTGGGAAGGGTGGAGTAAAAGCCGGTTGATGCGGTTAAGCCAAAAATTCAGTTCCGTTCTGTCCATCATACGGCAAAAATACGATTTAATTTTAAAATTCGGATTTTGCGTGAGGAAAGAAGTGGCGGATTTGTTAAAATGATAGGAATTGTGTAAAAAAGTGGGAGAAAGTGGTAGAAGATGGGATTTTTTTTTAATTTTACCTTTTGAAAAAACTGCTTTGTCGGGTGTGGGTTTGTGTGATAAAATATTGGCAGTCAGTACTCTAATTTTATATGATAAAATTCGATGGCGTCTTTTATTGGGGATTATTCATGTAAAGCGGACAGCAAATGCCGGATTATGGTGCCTGTGTCTTTCCGGAAAGTGATGGCGGAGATGCGGCAGGAGACGTTTGTCATCCGGCGGAATGTGTTCGAAGAGTCGCTGGATATGTATCCGTATAAGGAGTGGGAGGCTTTGGCGGGGGATTTGCGGGCGAGATTGAATTTGTTTGACCGCCGGCATGCGGCTTTTATGAGGGAGCTGTACAGAGGGGTGCAGGAGGTGGAGATGGATGCCAGCGGGCGTATTTTGCTGCCGAAGCGGATGCTGGAGGAGGTGGGGATCGATAAGGACCTGGTGCTGGCGGGGCAGGATGCCAAGATTGAAATCTGGGATGTTAAGAAATACAATATGGTGAAGGTGGGAGGAGAGGATTTTGCGAAGTTGACTCAGGAAATTTTTGATGAACGGAAATAAAGAAGTGACGGGTATGGCGGAATATCATGTGCCGGTTTTGCTGCAGGAGTCGATAGAGGGTCTGGCGATCAGGCCGGAGGGGGATTATCTGGACCTGACGTTCGGGGGAGGGGGGCACTCGCGGGAGATATTGAAGCATCTGAAGAAAGGGCGGCTGATGGGATTCGACCAGGATGAGGATGCCCTGGCGAATGTGCCGGAGGATGACCGCTTCGTTTTCGTGAATCATAATTTCAGGTATCTGCGGAATTTCGTGCGTTACTACGGTTGGGACCGGGTGGACGGGATATTGGCGGATCTGGGGGTTTCTTCGCATGAGTTCGACGAAGCGGATCGGGGGTTCTCGTTTCGTTTCGATGCGGAGCTGGATATGCGCATGAACCGCCGGATGCAGTTGAAAGCATCGGATGTGCTGAATGGATATTCCGAAACGGAACTTGTGAATCTGTTCCGGAATTACGGGGAGATTGAGAATGCGGGGCGTCTGGCCGGACTGATTCTGAAAGCCCGGCAGGCGAAAGGAATCGGTTCTTCCGGGGACCTGTATCGGGCGATATTGCCCTGTGTGCCGAAAATGAAAGAGAAGAAATATCTGGCGAAGGTGTACCAGGCATTGCGGATAGAGGTGAACGGAGAGCTGGATGCGCTGAAAGAGATGCTGGAACAGACGGTGCAGGTGCTGAAACCCGGAGGGCGTCTGGTGGTGATTACCTATCACTCGCTGGAGGACCGGATTGTGAAGAATTTTTTTAAAACCGGAAATGTGGACGGCAAAGAGGAAAAGGATCTGATATACGGGCAGGTCGCGAATGATTTCGAGTTGGTCAACCGCAGGATTATTGTACCGTCGGAGGAAGAAACCGGGAGGAATCCGCGGGCGAGAAGTGCGAAATTGCGCATCGCCCGCAGGACGGAAAACTGAAATGATAAAGAAGCATGGGACTGTTCAATAAAACGAAAGAGTTTATTTCGCCCAAGGAAGAGCTGAAAGAGAGTGTCGGCGCCTCGGTGAAAGAGTTGCTCGACGGGCGTATTCTGGCGGATAAGGTGATCCGTCGGAATATTCTGTTTATTCTGTTTCTGACGTTTTTGGGCATTTTCTATATCGCGAACGGATACGGCACGGAAAAATTATACAAGGAAAAAGTGGCGCTGGAGCGGGAAGTGAGGGATTTGCGCTTTGAATCGATAACCACTGCCGCCCAGTTGATGTTTATCAGCAAACAGTCGGAGGTGAAACGACGGGTGAACGAAGAAGGGCTGAACCTGGAGGAGAGCAAGGAGCCTCCCGTAAAGATATATAGGAGATAGGGTTATGTCGATGAAGGGTGAAATAGTATGGCGGATCGGGATGGTTTATATCCTGATGATGCTGGTCGCCGCGTTGATCGTGGTGAAAGCCCTTCATGTGCAGATGTGGGAGGGAGAGAAATGGAGAAGCAAATCCGGGTCGGTGCGGGTGAAAGATTTCGAGGTGGCGCCCAATCGGGGGGATATATGCGCTTGTGACGGGCGGAAGCTGGCGAGTTCGGTGCCGTACTATGAATTGCGTTTCGACGGCGCTGTGGTGGCGAACGATGTGTTTCAGGAGAAGGCGGACAGCCTGGCGTTGTGTCTGGCCCGTTTCTTCGGCGATGAGAGCCCCGCGTATTACCGCAAGCGGATTACGACGGCCAAGAAGCAGAAGAAACGTTACTATTTGCTGAACAAGCGGAGGGTTTCCTATACCGAGCTGAAGAAAATCCGCGAATTTCCGATTTTCCGGCTGGGCAAGAACCGGGGGGGATTGATAGAGGTGATGAGCAGTACCCGTTTGCAGCCGCATGTCAATCTGGCGAGCCGTACGATCGGGTATCTGAATGAGGCGGAAGACGGAAGTTTTGAAGGGCGGGTCGGAATAGAGGGGGCGTTGGAAAAGGAGTTGAAGGGGATTCCGGGCCGGAGTGTGAAACAGATGATGTCCGGAACGTGGGTGCCGGTGACGGTGGAGGAGCCGGAGGACGGCAACGATGTGATCACCACGATCGATGTGGACTATCAGGATATTGTGCAGAATGCGTTGTTGCGACAGCTGGAGAAATTCGAGGCGGACAAGGGGACGGCGGTGCTGATGGAGGTGAAAACGGGCGATGTCAAGGCAATCGCGAATCTGTCCCGGACCTCGGGGGGCGCTTACCGGGAGGACATGAATTATGCCATCGGGGATGCCGGGGAGCCGGGGTCCGTGATCAAGGCGGCGTCCATGATCGCCCTGCTGGAGGACGGGTTTGTCGAGCCCGGCGACACGGTGGATCTGGGGGGGACCGGGAGGTATCAGTTCTATGACAATTACCTGACCGATTCCGATAATAAAAAGCCGGGCAAGATTACCGTCCAGCATGTTTTTGAGATTTCTTCCAACGGTATCGCCAAGCTCGTGAATGACCATTACAGGAAGCAGCCGGAGCGTTTCGTGAACCGCTGGTGCGGGCTGGACCTGGACAAAAAGTTGGGCGTGAGCCTGAAAGGCGAAGGGGAGCCTTACATCAAACATCCGGGAGACAAGGATTGGACGGGGATTACCTTGCCGTGGATGAGTATCGGCTATGAGTTGAAGATCACCCCGTTGCAGGTACTGGCTTTTTACAATGCCATCGCGAACGACGGACAGCGCATGCGGCCGCGTTTTGTAAAGGAAATCCGGAACCGCGGGAGGGTGATCGAGTCGTTCGAACCGGAGGAGGTGGGAGGCAGGATATGCAGCCGCAGTACGTTGAACAAGATGCGGGAGATGCTGGAGGGGGTGGTGGAAAACGGGACCGCCCGCAATATCCGGACGGATAAATACCGGATTGCGGGGAAAACGGGAACCGCCCGTATCGCTACGGGAACGAAAGGATACGGCATCCGGAAGTACCGGGCGAGTTTCGTGGGATTTTTCCCGGCGGATGCGCCGCTCTATTCCTGTATCGTGGTGATAGACAATCCTTCTTTGTCGAAAGGTTTTTATGCGGCACAGGTGTCCAGTCCGGTTTTCCGGGAAATCGCCGACAAAGTGTACTCCATCGCTTATATGCAGTACGGCGGACAGCTGCCGGAGGCGGAAAAGACGTTGCCGGTGAGTAAAAACGGACTGAAGGGAGATTTCCGGAAGATATTCGGCGAATTGGATATGGAGCTGGACGGCGGAGAGGACGTGGCGGAGAGCGATTGGGTGATTACGGCGAGCGGGGAGGGGGAGAACGTGATGCTGAAACCCCGGCGTATCAATAATTCCGTGGTGCCGAACGTGAAAGGGATGGGGTTGCGCGATGCGTTGTTCGTGCTGGAGAATGCCGGATTGAAGGTGGGGGTTGTCGGCTCGGGAATGGTGCAGCGCCAGTCGTTGACACCCGGCCAGGATGTCAGGGAGGGGGCCTGTATTCAGATTGAGTTGCGATAATAGATATAGCTTGCAATGAAAAAATTAAAGGAGTTATTACAAGGAGTAGCGTATGAGGAGCTTCACGGGAATGCGGATATTCCGGTGAATGCGGTTCATTTTGATTCCCGGAAGGTCGGGAAAGACGATGTGTTTGTCGCGCAGCGCGGGGTGAACATCGACGGGCATGCTTTTATACAGAAGGCGACGGAAGCCGGAGTGGCGGGTGTCGTTTGCGAGGAGTTGCCTGCCGTGCCGGCGGAAGGTGTGTGTTATGTGAAGGTGGCGGATTCTTCGGAAGCCTTGGGGAGGATGGTGGCCAATTTTTACGGGAATCCCTCCCGGAAGATGAAACTGGTCGGGGTGACGGGTACGAACGGGAAGACGACTACCGCGACGTTGCTGTACGAACTTGTGCGCCTTATGGGAAAAAAGGCGGGACTGCTTTCGACCGTCTGTAATTATGTGGATGGAGAGAAATATCCTTCGACCCACACGACACCCGATGCCGTGGAATTGAACGGATACCTGGAGAAAATGGCCGGGGCGGGGTGCGAGTACTGTTTTATGGAGGTAAGTTCGCATTCCATTCATCAGAAGCGGATTGCCGGACTGGATTTCGACGGGGCCGTCTTTTCGAACATCACCCACGATCATCTGGACTATCACAAAACGTTTAAAGCCTATATCGAGGCGAAAAAGGCTTTCTTCGACGGTCTGAAAAAAGAGGCGTTTGCGCTGACGAATGCCGATGATAAGAACGGATTGGTGATGCTGCAGAATACGGCAGCAAGGCGTATGACCTATTCCTGCCGTACGCTGGCGGATTTTAACGCCAAGGTGATAGAGAAGCATCTGGACGGCACGTTGCTGCTGCTGGACGGTCGGGAGGTGTGGACCAAGTTTACGGGCGATTTCAATGCCTATAATCTGCTGGCCGTTTATTCTTCCGCCTGTTTGCTGGGACTGGACAAAGAGGAGGTGTTGCGGTGCATGAGCCTGCTGGTGCCGGTGTCCGGCCGTTTTGAGACGATTCCCTCCAAAGAGGGGGTTGTGGCGGTGGTGGATTATGCCCACACGCCGGATGCGGTGGAAAATGTGCTTTCGACCATCAAGGGGCTGAAGGGGAAGGACAATGTCGTCATTACGGTGGTCGGTGCCGGCGGGGACCGGGACAAGACGAAGCGTCCGGAGATGGCGGATGCCGCCTGCCGGTATAGCGACCGGGTGATTCTGACTTCGGACAATCCCCGCAGCGAGGAGCCGGAAGCCATTCTGGCGGATATGCGGACAGGCGTGAAAGAGGAGTATAAAAACAAGGTGCTGTCGATTACCGACCGCCGGGAGGCTATCCGCACGGCCCTGATGCTCGCTTCCAAGGGGGATATCGTGCTGATTGCCGGAAAGGGGCATGAAAATTATCAGGAGATAAAAGGCGTGAAATATCATTTCGATGACAAGGAAGTGGTGAATGAAGTTTTTAAAATGTAGGATTTTCAATTTTAACGGGTATGTTGTATTATCTTTTTAAGTATTTGGACGAGTTGGATTTTCCCGGGGCGGGCATGTTTCATTACATCACGTTCCGTTCGGCGTGTGCCATCATTCTTTCTTTGCTGATTGCGACGATCATCGGCAAGAAGGTTATCCGTATTCTGCAGAAACAGCAGATCGGGGAGGAGATCCGGGATCTGGGGCTGGAAGGACAGATGCAGAAGAAAGGGACGCCGACGATGGGCGGTATTATTATCCTGCTGTCGATATTGATTCCCGTATTGTTGTTCGCCCGTCTGGATAATATTTATATTCAGCTGATGATCATCTCCACGATCTGGCTGGGTGCCATCGGATTCGCCGACGACTACATAAAAGTATTCCGCAAACACAAGGAGGGGCTGAAAGGGCGTTTTAAGGTTATCGGACAGGTCGGACTGGGGCTGATTGTCGGAGTGACCCTGTATGTGAGCGAGGATGTGGTGATCCGGGAGCGGGTGAGCATTTCCGAGATCGGACAGGTGACCAGCGTCGTGGATGAAGGTTTTGAAGGGGAGAATGTGCCGAAGGCGTTGACGAAAGATGTGAAGTCCACCAAGACGACGATTCCCTTTTTCAAGAATAATGAGTTCGATTATGCGTGGTTTACTTCATGGGCCGGCAAACATTCGGAGGGACTGGGCTGGCTGGTGTTTGTCATCGTTACCATATTGATCGTGACGGCGGTGTCGAACGGTGCCAATCTGACGGACGGTCTGGACGGTCTGGCGACCGGAACTTCCGCGGTCGCCGGGGCTACGCTGGGGATTCTGGCGTATGTGTCGGGAAATATGCTGTATGCGGATTACCTGAACATCATGTATATCCCGCATTCCGGGGAACTGGTGGTATTCGGGGCGGCCTTTATCGGGGCGACCATCGGATTTTTGTGGTACAACTCATTCCCGGCGCAGGTCTTCATGGGAGATACGGGCAGTTTGTCCCTGGGAGGGATCATTGCCGTGTTTGCCATTATGATCCACAAGGAATTGCTGATCCCCATTCTTTGCGGCATTTTCCTGATGGAGAATCTGTCGGTGGTCATGCAGGTGAGCTATTTTAAATATACGAAGCGGAAATACGGGGAAGGACACCGGATTTTCCTGATGGCTCCGCTGCACCATCATTTCCAGAAAAAAGGGATTCCGGAACCGAAGATTGTCACCCGTTTCTGGATTGTCGGGATTATTCTTGCGGTGCTTGCCGTTGTGACATTGAAGATAAGGTAATCGGTTAAAGGACTATGGTTATGAAACGTTTGGTTGTTTTGGGAGGGAAAGAGAGCGGAACGGGAGCTGCTCTGCTGGGCAGGAAATCGGGTTATGACGTTTTCCTGTCGGACAAGGGGGCGATTGAGCCGGCATACAAGGATATACTGAAGAAGGCGGGGATCGATTTCGAGGAGGGGTGGCATACGGAAAGCCGGATTTTCGGGGCGGACATCGTGGTGAAGAGTCCCGGTATCCCCGATACGGTGCCGATGATTGTCCGGCTGCGGGAGAGCGGCACGGAGGTGATTTCGGAGATCGAGTTCGCCGGGAGACATACCGATGCCCGGATGATTTGCATTACGGGAAGCAACGGGAAGACGACTACTACGCTGTTGACGCATCACATCCTGTCGCAGGCGGGAGTGGATGCCGGACTGGCGGGGAATGTCGGGAAGAGTCTGGCGGCACAGGTGGCGGAGCAGGCGCACGGGGTGTATGTGGTGGAGCTGTCGAGCTTTCAGCTGGACGGCATGTTCCGCTTTAAAGCCGACGTGGCGGTGATTACCAATATTACGCCGGACCATCTGGACCGGTACGACCATAAGTTTGAGAATTATGCCGCTTCCAAGTTCCGGATTTTGCAGAATATGGATGCCGACGGACTGTTTATATACGGCAGGGATTGCGATGCGGTGAGGGAGAGAGTGGACGGACTGGATCCGGTTCCGCAATGCGCCTGGTTTACGTACGGGGCGGAGACGCTGAAAAACGGGGCGCACATGGAGGGTGACAGGGTGGTCGTGCAGTGGGAGGGACGGCGCTTTGTTGTGGACAAGGCGGACATCAGCATCCAGGGGCGGCATAATGTGTACAATGCCATGGCGGCGATTCTGGTGTGTCTCCGGATGGGACTGACCGATGAAGCCATCCGCCGGGGATTGAAGACTTTCCCGCAGGTGGAGCACCGGCTGGAAACGGTGGCGGTGAAGCAGGGCGTTACGTATATCAATGATTCCAAGGCGACGAATGTGGATTCGGCGTGGTATGCACTGGACAGCATGACGACGCCTCTGGTTTGGATTGCCGGAGGAACGGACAAGGGGAACGATTACAGTGTCCTGTTCCCGCTGGTAAAAGAGAAAGTGAAGGTATTGGTCTGTCTGGGCGTGGACAACCGGAAGCTGATAGAGAATTTTTCGCCTTTCTGTGAAGTCGTGGATACGCACAGTCTGGATGAGACGATGGAGGCATGCCGCAAATATGCGGTGGCGGGAGATACGGTTTTGCTGTCGCCGTGCTGTGCCAGTTTCGATCTGTTCAGGAATTACGAACAGCGGGGAGAGTTGTTCAAAGAAAAGGTGCATGCGATTCCGGATGAAGTAAAATAGAGATTCGGCTATGTTTGACTGGAAGGACAAAATAAGGTTTAAGGGGGACAAGGTGCTCTGGTATGTTATCATCGGACTGATGATCGCTTCCGTGATGGTGGTGTATTCTTCCACCGGCCGGCTGGCTTACCGGGAGAAGGGCGGAGATACGAGTTTTTACCTGATGAAGCAGCTTTTCCTGATGGCGGGGTGCTTTGTCGTCATTCTGGGATTGCAGTCCGTACACTATAAGTATCTGTTTAAGTTCTCCAAGGTCGTTCTGGGGATGGCGTTCGTCTTTCTTTTGTGGGCGAAGTTCGCGGGGACCAATCTGAATGACGCCGACCGGTGGATCAGAATACCGTTAATCGGGTTTACGTTCCAGCCGTCGGAGCTGGCGAAAATAGGCATTATCCTTTATACGGCGCGGATTATCACCTATTATCAGACGGATCGGAATTGTAGCGACGAGGCCTTGAAGAGTGTGCTGCTGTTCGTCGGTCCCGTGATCTTCATGATCTTCATGGATAACTTTTCTACCTCGTTTCTGATGGGGCTGATTTGTATGACCATGCTGTTTGTCGGACGGCTGCGTTTGCGGCTGATAGCGCTTTCCGTCGGAGGGTTACTCGGAGTGGTGGGCGTGATTTTGCTGTTGGCTTTTACGGTGCCCCAGTTTGAAAAAATCGGGCGCGTGGCGACGATTAAAGGGCGTGTGACGGAGTTTTTCGCCGGAGGACAGCGGGAGGGGTATTCGTATCAGTCGGAGCAGGCGAAAATTGCTGTCGCGAAAGGCGGTTTTCTGGGCGTGGGGCCCGGAAACAGCGAGCAGAGGAATTTCCTGCCCCATCCGTATTCCGATTTTATTTTTGCGATTATCATCGAGGAGTATGGATTGGTCGGCGGCGGCGTGATATTGCTGCTCTATCTGACGGTACTCTTTCGTGTGGGGGTCATTGTGAGGCGCTGTACGCGTACGTTTCCCGCTTTGCTGGTCACGGGGCTGGGACTGAGTATTGTGTTCCAGGCGTTTGTGAATATGGGGGTTTGCGTCGGCATCTTTCCGGTGACGGGGCAGCCGCTGCCTTTGGTCAGTATGGGGGGAACCTCTCTGCTGTTTACCAGTGCGGCGTTCGGCATGATATTGAGTGTCAGCCATACGTTCATGGAAGGGGCGGAGATACCGGAGGAGGGAGCGGAAGACGACGATGAGGAAGAAGAGGAGGAGCTGCCGGAACAGGAGGAGGATGCAGTGGAAGAGGAGGTTTATTCTTGATTATAAAATAAAGACGATATGAAACGGATTATTGTAAGTGGAGGAGGGACCGGCGGACATATTTTCCCGGCGCTGTCGATTGCTAATGCCTTGAAACGGATGGATCCGGAGGTGGAGATACTGTTTGTCGGGGCGGAGGGGAAAATGGAGATGGAGAAGGTGCCGGAAGCGGGCTTCCCTATCGAAGGGCTGCCTGTGCGGGGCTTGCAGCGGAAACTGACGCTGGAGAATGTGAAGGTGTTGATTAATTTGTGGAAGAGTTTGCGGAAAGCGAAAAAGATTATCCGGCGTTTCCGGCCCGACGCGGTAGTCGGGGTGGGAGGGTATGCCAGCGGCCCGATCGGACGGGTGGCTGCCAGGGCGGGTATTCCGCTGGTGTTGCAGGAGCAGAACTCCTATGCGGGGGTGACGAACAGGCTGCTGGCCAAGAAAGCGAAAAAAGTGTGTGTGGCGTATGACGGGATGGAGCGTTTTTTTGAGTCTTCCAAAATTGTTTTTACCGGCAATCCGGTGCGGAAGGATTTGCTGAATAACGAGGGGAAACGACAGGAAGGGTATGATTTTTACGGCCTGGACCCGAAGAAGAAAACCGTGCTGGTGACCGGCGGAAGTCTGGGTGCGGGTACGCTGAACAAGATGGTGCGGGCTCATTTGGACGAACTGGGAGCGCAGGACGGGATACAGGTGCTGTGGCAATGCGGGGGGTATTATTACGGGCAGCTCGATCGGGAGCTGGGCGGACAGTTGCCTGCCAATGTGAAGCTGTCGGCGTTTCTGAAGCGGATGGACCTGGCGTATGCCTGTGCGGACATCGTGGTGGCAAGGGCCGGGGCCGGAACGATTTCGGAGCTGTGTCTGCTGGAGAAGGCGGCGATACTGATACCTTCACCGAATGTGGCGGAGGACCATCAGACGAAGAATGCGATGGCGCTGGTAAACAAGCAGGCCGCGTTGATGATTAGGGATGCGGAGGCGGTGGAACGGTTTATGCCTGTTCTGTCGGGGTTGCTGGAAGAGGAGTCGGCATGCAGGAGTTTGTCGGAGAACATCGCCCGTCTGGCCATCCGGGATTCGGATGAGAAAATCGCCGCCGAGATACTGAAATTGATTCGGTAGGGCGGATTTGCGAAGTAAATGTATAAGGAATGAAAAATATATCGGAAGAAATCGAAAGCGTGTATTTTGTCGGTATCGGGGGCATCGGAATGAGTGCTTTGGCGCGTTATTTCAAGGCTAACGGCTACCGGGTGGCGGGGTATGACCGTACGCCGTCGCCCTTGACGGAGAAACTGAGTGCGGAGGAGGCGATACCTGTGAATTACCGGGATGCGGAGGAGGAAATCGGGGCGGAGTTCCGGGACAAAGCCCGTACGCTGGTGGTGTATACTCCGGCGATACCGAAAGACAATGCGCAGTTGCTGTTTTTTGAGCGGGAAGGGTTCGAATTGCACAAGCGTTCCGAAGTGCTGGGGTTGTTGTCCCGCCGGGGAAAGGCTTTGTGCATTGCCGGAACGCACGGGAAGACGACGACCTCGACGCTTCTGGCGTATTTGCTGCATCGTTCTTCCGTGGGATGCAACGCTTTTTTAGGCGGCATCTCTGTGAATTTCGGAACGAATCTGCTGTTGGATGCCCGTTCGCCCTATATTGTCATCGAGGCGGACGAGTACGACCGCTCTTTCCTGCATCTGACGCCGGAAATGGCGGCTGTTACGGCCATGGACGAAGACCATCTGGATATTTACGGCAACCGGAAAAACCTGCTCGATGCTTTCGACGAGTTCGGCAGCAAGGTGATGCCCGGCGGGAAGCTGTTCCTGAAGAAGGGACTGGAGCTGAAAAAGGCTGCGGTGTCGGGCTATTATGCCGTGGAGGAACCGGCCGACTGCTATGCCGACAATCTGCGGGTGGAGGGTGTGTGTTCCGTGTTCGACTATCACGGTGTCAGGGCGAAAATCAAGGATTTGAGGCTGGGCGTGCCGGGACGCATGAATGTGGAGAATGCCGTGCTGGCGATTACGCTGGCTTTGGAGGCGGGGGTGACGCCGGAGGAGATAAAAGAGGCGCTGCCCGGTTTCAGGGGGGTGTTGCGCCGTTTCAACATCCACGCTTCCGGACGGACGATCTATATAGACGATTATGCGCACCATCCGCGGGAGGTGGAGGCGGTGTTGAGCGCCATCCGGGAGATATGGCCCGATCGGAAGCTGACGGTGGCTTTTCAGCCGCATCTCTATTCCCGCACGAGCGACATGCACGATTGGTTCGCACGGAGCCTGAATATTGCGGACGAGGTGATATTGCTGGATATTTATCCGGCGCGGGAGCTGCCGCTGCCGGGCGTGAGCTCCGAGATCATCCGGAAGGATGTGCTGAGGCCTTCGGCGATTGTCCCGAAGGAACGGTTTGTCCGTTTTGTGGAGGAAAAGGTGAGCGGCGGTGTCTTCGTCACCCTGGGAGCCGGGGATATTGACCGGTTCGTGCCGGAGCTGACGAATATTTTCAGGAAAGGTTCGAACTAAAACGTATCGTATTCGTTAAGGAAAACAGGAGTATATGCAGAATGCGAAGCCTTACATATTATTTATCGGTTTGTTTGTATACCTGATAATTGTGCTTACCTTTGTGTCCGCGGAGCGGGATAAGGTGGCGTGTAAGGGGATGCGGGTCACGGTGGCGGATGCGAAAACCAATGCGTTTGCCGACGAGGGCGACGTGACGGTGGCGGTGAAGCGGAAATACGGCGAGGTCGCAGGCAGAGGCATTACGGAAATAGACAAGGACAGCATCGAACGCCTGCTGGTGGGAAGTTCGGTGATAAAGTCGGCTCAGGTTTACTACAGTTTAGACGGTTATCTGCACATAGAGATCAGACAGCGTAAACCTGTACTCAGGGTATTGAATCAGGATGGTTACTATGTGGACGAAGACGGCATAATCATGCCGTTGTCTCAAAAATATACTTCCCGGGTTGTGGTTGCAACCGGAAATGTATCCAAAAAATTTGCTTGTGAAGAATTGTATCCGTTCGTGATGGCATTGCGAAATGACAGATTCTGGGACGCTTATGTGGAACAGATTGTCGTGGATGCCGGGAAAGAGGTGGTATTGATTCCCAAGGTGGGGAATTTCAGGATCGTTTTGGGCGGTCTGGAGGGGTATGAGCAGAAAATGGAAAAATTGCGTCTGTTCCTGAAAAGGGGAATCGCCCGGAAGGGATGGAATTTGTACAAGGAGATCAATTTGAAATTCGACAGGCAGATTGTTTGTGTAAGGAAATAAATAAATGACAGATATTATGGGGTTGACAGCATCTTTGGATATTGGTTCCGAAAAAATGGTGATGGCGGTTGCCGGCGTGGACAGCCGGGGCGATTGTCGTCTGACCGGTATGAAGATGATTGCCTTGCAGGGCGTGAAAGAGGGCGTGATTACCGACAAGGCGAAAGTGAAATCGTATGTCCGCTATCTGCTGAAGGAGTTGGCGGGGGACAAGCGGGTGGATGTGCTGAATATGTCGCTGTCGGGCAAGGCTGTCCGGGTGGCGGAGCAGCGGGTAAGTGTCTCTTTGTTGCGAAAGACGGTAAAGGAGGCCGATCTGGTCCGTGCGGAGAACAAGTGCATAGAACTGGTAAGAGCCAAGGGGGAAGAGGTGGTGGATGTCATTCCGGTGGCTTATACGGTGGACCGGGGAGAATATACCGCGAAACCCGTAGGTATGACGGGACGGACGTTGGAAGTGCGTTTCCGTGTATACACTTCCGATCCGCATTATTTGAAAGAGGTGCGGCAGCTGATGGGCGACTGCGGTATCGGGACGGTGGAGTTTTTCCCGGTGACGCGGGCATATATGGAGGCGCTGGGTGTGTACGACTCGAAGCAGCGCTTTGCTTTGGTCGATCTGGGCGCCGCGCATACGGGTGTGATGCTGTTCCGGGACGGGATGCTGGAATTTGAGGTGATGCTGCCGCTGGGAAGTGCGGCTGTTGATCACGATATAAAATGTGCGTTCCGGCTGGAGGATCTGCAGCAGGCGAAGAAGATGAAACATTCGCACGGCATGGCGCTCCGCTCCGAATGCAAGAGCGAGAAGGTACAGATTCCGGATGCGAACAAACAGATCGAGAGACGGGATTTGTCCAAAGTGATACAGTGTCGTTTGGAGGAGTTGCTGGAGGGGGCTGTATATCAGCTCCAGCAGCGGCGTTTTACGGAGAGCGGCCAGGAGATTCTGCTGACGGGAGGGGGAAGCCGCATACCGGGAACGGATGTGCTGCTTGCGAAGTTGTCTGGGCAGAAGGTCGGATGCGCCAAGGCGAAAGGGGTGCTGGGACCGGATGAGAATATATTCGGGGCGCCTGCCTGTCTGGCGGTGCTGGGGCTGCTGTTATGCGAGCATGCGCAACCGGAGGAGGAGAAAGGCGGCTTGGCGGGGTGGCTGTCCGGGTTGTTCAAATGAGACGGAAGCGGTTTCCGGCGTGATTTGTTGAAAAAGGTAAATGATTGATTTATGGATAATAATGATGAATTGTTAGCACTGAAACTGCCTGTACAGCAGGAGTCCATTATCAAGGTAATCGGCGTGGGCGGCGGCGGCAGCAATGCCGTGAACCACATGTGCCGGCAGGGGATTCACGGGGTGGAGTTTGTGGTATGCAACACGGATATTCAGGCGTTGCGGCTGAGTCCGGTGAAGAACAGAATCCAGCTGGGCAAGGAGCTGACGGAAGGTCGCGGGGCGGGCTGTGTGCCTGAACGCGGACGGCAGTCGGCGGTGGAAAGCATGGATTTTATCCGGAATCTGTTGTCGCACAAAACGAAGATGGTGTTTATCACGGCAGGCATGGGAGGAGGAACGGGAACGGGAGCTGCGCCCGAGATTGCGAGGCAGGCGAAGGAACTGGGTATCCTGACTATCGGTATCGTGACCCTTCCCTTCAGTTTTGAAGGCAGGAGGAAGATGGAGCAGGCGATGGACGGGATCGACGAATTGGAGCAGTATGTGGATGCTTTGCTGATTATCAAGAATGACAAGCTGAAAGATATATACGGCGATCTGAAACTCTCGGAGGCTTTTGCCATGGCGGACAATGTCCTGACCATCGCCGCCAAGAGTATTGCCGAAATCATCACGTTCAAGGGATATGTGAATGTGGATTTCGCGGATGTGGACGGCGTGATGCGCAACAGCGGCGTAGCGCTGATGGGAGCGGCGGAGGCTGCCGGTGAGAACCGGGCGATGCAGGCGCTGGAGGAGGCGTTGGTTTCGCCTTTGCTCAACAGCCAGGATATCCGCGGGGCTTCCAATATCCTGCTGAACATGCTGTATGGCGACCGGGAGGTGACGATGGATGAAATTATGCTGATTACGGAGAATCTGCAGGAACGGGTCGGCGGTGACGTGAATGTGATTTGGGGAGCGGGAAAGGACGAGACGCTGGAGGACAGACTGCGGGTGGCGGTTATCGCCGTGGGCTTTAACCGGAACAGCAGTGCTGGTGTCCATATGCCGTCTGCGGCCCAGACGGTGCCGAAACTTTCGAAACCGGAAGTGGTGTTCAAGGTGGAGGAGATGCCGGAGGAATTGGAGATGGTGACCGTCAGTTCTTCCGAACTGGAAGAGCAGGCGCGCCAGAAACGCCAGAAGCAGGAGGAGCTGAAGCTCAAAAAGCAGCAGCGGGAGGGACGGCAGCAGGAGGCAGCGCCGGAAAAGAAACGGAAAGGCGTCAACGATATTCCGGATACGGACAGCTGGTTTAAACGCAAATTGGGCAATATCTTCAATGAAGAGTCCTGGGATACGGAAATGAAATAAAAATCGGGTTAATAAGTCGCGGTTATGATAGACGGATTGGTAAATTTTAATTTGGATGAAGTTTCTCCTACGATTATCAAGGTAATCGGAGTGGGCGGCGGCGGCGGCAATGCCGTTGAATACATGCATGCGAAGGGAATCTGCGATGTGGATTTCGTGCTGTGCAATACGGATGCCCAGATTCTGGAAAACAGTCCGGTGCCTGTGAAGATACAGCTGGGCGCGGAGCTGACGGAAGGGCACGGTGCCGGAAACAATCCGGAGATCGGGGCGAAATCGGCGGAGGAGAGTCTGGAGGAGATCACCCGCATGCTGAAGAAGAATACCCGGATGGCGTTCATAACGGCGGCGATGGGAGGAGGAACCGGTACGGGTGCCGCTCCGGTGATTGCCAAACTGGCCAAGGAGATGGGCATCCTGACGGTGGGCATTGTGACGATTCCGGCGCGCTTTGAGGGTCCGAAGCGGCTGAACCAGGCGCGGGAGGGACTGCGACAGTTGAAAGACCATGTGGATTGCCTGATAGTGATCGACAACGAGAAAATCATGCGGATATACGGTTCACAGGGGCTCTCGTCGGCGTTTGCCAAGGCGAACGATGTGCTGAATATCGCCGCCAAAGGTATTGCGGAGGTGATTACGCTACCCGGCTATATCAATGTGGATTTTGCCGATGTGAAGACGGTCATGACCGACAGCGGCGTGGCGATTATGGGAGCCGCGCAGGCTTCCGGAGAGAACCGGGCGCGGCGGGCGATTACGGAGGCGCTGGACAGTCCGTTGCTGAACAACAACGACATCCGCGGAGCCAAGAATATATTGCTGAATATCACGTCGGGAACGGAGGAGGTGACGATGAACGAGATGACGGAAATTACCTCCATTATCATTCATCGGGTGGGCGATACGGCAGCCGTGATCTGGGGTGTCGGGACCGACGAAGCGCTGGGGGCTGCGATTTCGGTAACGATTATCGCGACGGGTTTCCCGAAAGACGATATTGAAATTCTGGACCAGCCGACCGTAAGACATGAGGAAAACGGGTTGCTGCTGAGTGCGGAGGAAGTGGTGGTGAAGCCGGAGCTGACGCCAGAGGAGACGGAGGAACTGCTGAGGGTGCCGGCGTTCGAGAGACGGCGGAATGTAAGAATAGTTTGAATGAAATAGATTGAATGGAAAAATTTAGAGAATTAGGATTGGACGGGGAGATTCTGAAAGGAATTGCCGATTTGGGTTTTGAAACGCCGAGTCCGATACAGGAGAAAGTGATTCCCGTGATACTGGGTGAGGAAAACGATCTGGTGGCGCTGGCGCAGACGGGGACGGGAAAGACGGCGGCCTTCGGCTTGCCTTTGTTGCAGAAACTGGAGGCGGGGGAGAACAAGATACAGGTGCTGATACTGAGTCCGACTCGGGAGCTGTGTGTCCAGATCGGGAACGACCTGAAGAATTATTCGAAATATTGTCCTGCGGTGCGGATTGCCTGTGTGTATGGCGGGACGGACATAAGAAAACAGATTCGGGAGCTGGAGAAAGGAGTGCATATTCTGGTGGCTACTCCCGGACGTTTGTGTGATTTGATTAAGCGGGGAGCCGTGGATATCGACGCGGTGAAGGCGGTGGTGCTGGATGAGGCGGACGAGATGCTGAACATGGGCTTCAAGGAGGATTTGAATTTTATTCTGGAGGAGACGCCCGACACCCGCAGCACGTATCTGTTTTCGGCGACGATGCCCCGGGAGGTGGAGCGCATTGCCCGCAATTACCTGCATTCGCCGAAGGAGATTGCTGTCGGGAAGAAGAACCAGGGCGCCGATACGGTGCGGCATGAATATTACCAGGTGAGGGCGAAGGATTGTTATGAAACGCTACACCGGGTGATCGACTGCGCTCCGGATATGTATGCCATTATTTTTACACGCACGAAGATAGATGCGCGCGATATAGCCCATAAACTGCAGAAGGACGGCATCGACTGCGATGCCCTGCACGGCGACCTGAGCCAGAGCCAGCGGGATGAGGTGATGGCGCGGTTCCGCTCGAAGAGGCTGAAGGTGCTGGTGGCGACGGATGTGGCGGCGAGGGGGCTGGATGTGGACAATCTGACGCACGTGATTAACTTCAATTTGCCGGAGGATGTGGAGAGCTACACGCATCGCAGCGGACGTACGGGACGTGCCGGCCGCGAGGGCGTGTCGGTGGCGATTATCAACTCGAAGGAAAAAGGGAAACTGCGCCGCATCGAAGGGGCGTTGAAGAAGAAATTCGAATACCGGGAAGTGCCGGGAGGCGGCGAAGTGTGTCGCGCCCAGCTGCTGTATTACGCCGACAAGATTCTGGCGGCGGAACAGAAGGAGATGCTCGGGCCTTACCAGCAGGAGCTGTTCGAGAAGTTCCGGGAGCTGACGAAGGAGGAGCTGATACAGAAGATTGTTTCCTATGAGTTCGGCCGGTTGCTGAAAAAGTATGCGGGCGTGGAGGATTTGAATCTCTCCGAGGACGAACGGCGCCAGGGAGGCAAGGAGGGCCGGCGGGGCGGACGTTCGGAGGAAACGGCGTATGAGTTTACGACGTTCAGCGTGAATGTGGGGAAAGAGGACGGTTTTACGCCGCGCGATCTCATGACGATTATCAACGAGAATGCCCCCCGCAAGGGGCTGGAAATCGGAAGTATCCGTATATTTGAGCGCAATACGAAGTTTGAGGTGGATGTCCGCGGGCTGAACGGCTTTGCCGGCTGCTTCCGCAATGTCAGCTTCAACGGCCTGCCGTTTGCGGTGACGGAAGTGAAAGACCGCTACGGCCGCGGTTTCAGCGGGAAGAAACGCAATACCACCGCCAACAACAGATGGCGCAAAAGCGAAGGCGGCGGCCGGTCCCGTTTCGGCGAAAAGAAAAGGGGTGCCGTCGGCAAGAAGCGCAAAAAGTAACGAAC
>CAZYJV010000005.1:7746-38902 GCA_964647845.1 uncultured Odoribacter sp. | reverse complement strand
GTCAGTTCGCCGCCTTGCTCCTTGATGATGACTACGGCGGAACGGACATCGTCGCCCTCGTTCTTCGCAATGGAAAAATGGAGTTTGTCCGTACGGAGGGCGCGGGTGGAAAGATAGGACACCCACGTGTCCACGCTGTCGGGGACGATGACTTCGTAGTCGATGTTGGTTTTCAGTTCCACAGTGATTTCCTGCGCCGCAGCAGAGAGGTTACAAGTATCTTCGGAGAGAATCAGGCAGCTTTCTTCCCCATTCCCGGACTGGTAGACATAAGCCGTGTCTTTCTGCGAACCGCCGGAGAAGATAATGTATCCCTCGCGTTTCCGGGAGTCCTCATTGGGTGAAACGGTGTAACGGAAGGACTGGGTGGTCATCGCCCTGGTGTCGGGAGCCTTTTGTATCCACGCCTGGAAAGCGGACGGAATCGTGGAGGTGCATTCGACGTCCGCCTGCAGCGTCACGGTAAGGTCGCCCCCCTCGGCAGGCACCTCGAATTTGTCTTTGGACAACGTAAGGGCATTGACGCCTTTCTGGGTGACGGCAAGCACCTTGCTCTGCGAAGCGCTGCGGACAGTGAGGTTCACGTTGCGGTCGGACGTGAGCGTGGAGGGTTCCACTGTCACTTTCACCGAAAACTGTCCCGATCCGGCGGTCATATTCGGCCGACACCATTCATTGCCGCCCGTCAGCGTCCATAGGCCGGAGCAATGGACGGTAAACTCTTTCCAGCCGCCCGAAGCCTCAAAAACAAGGTCTTCGGTCGAAAGGCTCAACGTCGCGCCCGCCGGATTATTCGGATCGTTCGGATCATAAGGTTTATCAATGTCCTCATGTTTACTACAACTTAATAAGGTACACACCAGTACCGCCAGAATAAAAAACGATTTTCTCATAGCTGTTATTTTAAAATCAAACAATTCTTCATTCAGCTACCTGAAATTCCCCAAAAGGCAAGCCCATAACATACGAAAAGCGTGGGAATTTTTCCGTTCTATCGAACCTGAGGGTCTGGACTCCCTTATACTCAGATAAAACGACACCCCACGCTAAACCGCATATAGCTTAGAAAAGTATATATGGAAAGCATGAGCGTTTGTACCGCAATCCTCGAGTATATGAAATTGTCCAGATTTCAAGTTCAGGATAAAGCAGAAACGCTTTCAAATAAAAAATATGTCCGTCCCGTGCGGGCACGCCGCACAAGACTTGACAAATATACTTTCTTTTTGTTTTTTATACAAACTGCCGGCTTAAAACCCAATCCATCGTTTTCTTTAAAGAAATAAAAATTATACCTTTACGCATCCAATACAAAACGCTGAAATATGGAAAACAAACTGACGATATATAACACCATGAGTCGCCGGAAAGAGGAGTTTCAGCCTCTGAACCCTCCTTTTGTGGGCCTGTATGTCTGCGGACCGACCGTTTACGGCGACGCCCACCTGGGACATGCCCGTCCGGCCATCACTTTCGACGTGCTTTTCAGATATTTGCAATATTTAGGATACAAAGTCAGATACATCCGGAACATTACGGACGTCGGACATCTGACCGACGACAGCGACGACGGGGAAGACAAAATCGAAAAAAAGGCGAAGCTGGACCGGCTGGAACCGATGGAAATCGTTCAGTTCTACACCAACCGCTACCACAAAAACATGGAGCAGCTCAACACGCTGAGCCCGAGCATAGAGCCGCACGCGTCCGGACACATCATAGAGCAGCAGGAACTCATCAAAAAGATACTGGAAAACGGATTCGCCTACGAAAGCGACGGAAGCGTCTACTTCGACGTAGAAGCCTACAACAAGAAATACCCGTACGGCAAACTCTCCGGCCGCAAGATCGAGGAATTGTTTGCCAATACCCGCCAGTTGGACGGACAGAGCGAAAAAAAGAATCCTTTCGATTTCGCCCTCTGGAAAAAAGCTTCGCCGGAACACATCATGCGCTGGCCTTCTCCGTGGAGCGACGGATTCCCCGGCTGGCATCTGGAATGCTCCTGCATGAGCCAGAAATATTTAGGCGACGTCTTCGACATCCACGGAGGCGGCCTGGACCTGCAATTCCCGCACCACGAATGCGAAATCGCCCAGAGCACGGCGGCTTACGGACACGAAGCCGTACGCTACTGGATGCACAACAACATGGTTACCATCAACGGCCAGAAGATGGGCAAATCATTGGGTAATTTCATCACGCTGGACCAGTTGTTCTCGGGTGAAAACGATGTGCTGGCACAGGCCTACTCGCCCATGACGGTGAGATTCTTCATCCTTCAGGCCCATTACCGCAGTCCGCTGGATTTCTCCAACGAAGCCCTGCAAGCTGCCGAAAAAGGTTACGAACGTCTGATGGCCGCCGTCGAGGTGCTGGATCGCCTGCAACCGTCGGACAGCAATACGGTCGACGTAGACGAATTGGCGGAAAAATGTTTCCAGTCCATGAACGACGACCTGAATACGCCGACGCTGATTTCCCAGCTTTTCGACGGCGTACGCATGATCAATTCCGTCGCCGCCGGAAGCGAACACCTCGATGCCGCCGGTCTGGAGAAACTGAAAAAATTGTACCACGACTTCGTTTTCACCATACTCGGACTGAAAAAAGAGAGCGAATCCACAGGGAAGGAGCATGAGGTACTGGGGAAAGTGCTGGATATGGTCATGTCCATCCGCACGGAGGCCAAACAAAAGAAAGACTGGGCCACCTCCGACAAAATCCGGGATGAGCTCAAGGCTGCCGGGGTGAATGTGAAAGATACCAAAGACGGCTACGAATGGTCGGTCGGATAGACCCGCAAAACACACTGAAACGCTATGGCCTATTTCTATTACATCGTATGCAGTCTGTTGTTGATTTCGTGTAACAACCGCACGGCAGGCAGAGAGACGGATACCGGCATCACGGCGCCGGCAGTCCCGGCCAGCGGCATAAAATATGTAAACGGCATACAGTTCGCCTCTCCCGCCGCCAATACGACTTTCAGCTATCACGACCCGATAAGGATCGCATTCGGCACCAAAGAAAAATTTCCGGCGGATTCCGTCCGGATATTCTGGAACGGGGAAAAAATCGCCACCGCGGGAGCGGACGCAACAGCGTACGAGTACCGGATTCCGGCAACCCGTACCGGCAGGAACACGATCAAATTGGAGGCCTTTCATCCGGACAACAAACGGAGCGTCGCCAATCTGACCGTGATCGTAAAACCCGACCGGGCCCCGGAAAAACTCCGCTACAAAATCGTGCGGGAATACCCCCACGACCCCAAGGCATACACCCAGGGGCTGGTGTATGAGGACGGCATACTGTACGAAAGCACGGGACAATACGGCGAATCGGGCATCCGGAAGCAGGAGATGAAAAGCGGGAAAATACTTTCCGCACTGAGTATCGACAACCGGCTTTTCGGAGAAGGCATCGCCCTGCTGAACGACAAGATTTACCAACTGACATGGACTTCCGGGAAAGGATTCATCTACGACCTGAAAACTTTTTCCCTGGAATCCGTTTTCACCTACAACACCCAGGGCTGGGGCATCACCACGATAGGCGACAAGCTGGTCATGAGCGACGGCAGCAACAAACTCTACCACATCGCTCCCTCTTCCTTCGACATCATAAAAGAAGTCGAAGTGTACGACCACAACGGCCCCGTCAGGAACCTCAACGAACTGGAATACATCGACGGACTGGTGTGGGCCAACGTATGGATGCAGGACCGCATTGTCATGATCGACCCCGTCACCGGGGAAGTCAGACAGGAGCTGGACCTGAGCCGCCTGCTGTCGGGAGCCGAGCGCGCCAGACTCAACGACAGCGACGACGTTCTGAACGGCATCGCGTGGAATCCCGAAAAAGGGACGGTGTATGTGACGGGGAAAAGATGGCCCAAGCTATTTGAAATAAAAACAGAATAAATCCATACGCTATGATCGACGTCAAGATCGAGGAATCGTGGAAAGAGCTGCTGCAAGAAGAGTTCGCCAAGCCCTACTTTGCAGAGCTGACCTCTTTCGTCAAGGAAGAATACAAGCGGGCCCGGATATTTCCTCCCGGCAGACTTATCTTCAATGCTTTCAACCGTTGTCCGGTAAGCAAAACGAAAGTGGTCATTCTCGGACAGGACCCTTACCACGGACCGGGACAGGCCCACGGATTGTGTTTTTCCGTACCGGAAGGCATCGAACAGCCGCCCTCCCTGCAAAACATCTTCAAAGAAATCCACGACGATCTGGGTACGCCCGTTCCGGCCTCCGGCAATCTGGAACGCTGGGCGGACCAAGGGGTGTTGCTGCTCAACGCCACCCTGACCGTCAAGGCGCACTGCGCCGGGTCGCATCAGAACAAAGGCTGGGAAACCTTTACCGATGCCGTTATTCAGCAGCTTACCCGTAAAAAACACAACATGGTTTTTCTCCTGTGGGGCTCCTACGCCCAGCGCAAGGGGGCGTTCATAGACACCAACTCCAACCTGGTGCTGAAATGCGTCCACCCTTCCCCCCTCTCGGCAAACAGAGGCGGCTGGTTCGGCAACCACCAGTTCAGTCAGGCCAACCGGTATCTGAGAGAACACGGGATGAGCGAGATCAAATGGTGACAAGTTTGCGGACTTTAAAACCGATTTATTTCCTATTTCGTATTTTTATTTCTACTTTTGAGGCAGATTCTGTAAATTTAAAAAACATATTATGGTTAATTACAAAGACTTAGGGCTGGTAAACAGCCGCGAGATGTTCAAGAAAGCAATGGAAGGCAAGTATGCCATCGCCGCTTTCAATTTCAACAACATGGAGCAGATGCAGGCCATCATTCAGGCTGCAGTGGAAAGCAAATCGCCGGTAATCCTTCAGGTATCCAGCGGAGCCCGCAAATATGCGAATCAGACCCTTTTGCGCTACATGGCCCAGGGTGCCGTGGAATACGCAAAAGAACTGGGGCTGAATATTCCCATCGTGCTGCACCTCGACCACGGCGATTCGTTCGAACTCTGCAAAAGCTGTATCGACATGGGATTCTCTTCCGTCATGATCGACGGTTCCCATCTGCCTTACGACGAGAACGTGGCGCTGACCAGAAAAGTCGTTGAATACGCTCACCAGTTCGACGTAACCGTAGAAGGCGAATTAGGCGTACTGGCCGGCGTGGAAGACGAAGTATCCGCAGAACACCACACCTACACCCGTCCGGAAGAAGTGGAAGACTTCGTCAAGAAAACCGGCGTGGATTCACTGGCTATTTCCATCGGTACCTCTCACGGAGCCAACAAATTCAAACCGGAACAATGTACCCGCAACGCAGACGGAATCCTGGTTCCTCCCCCCTTGCGTTTCGACATCCTGAAAGAAGTGGAAAAACGCATCCCGGGCTTCCCGATCGTTCTCCACGGTTCTTCTTCCGTACCCCAGGACAAGGTAGCCATCATCAACAAATACGGCGGCGCACTGAAAGATGCCATCGGCATTCCGGAAGACCAGTTGCGTGAAGCAGCCAAATCCGCCGTTTGTAAAATCAACATCGACTCAGACGGTCGTCTGGCCATGACTGCAGCCGTAAGGGAGATTTTCGCCACCAAACCGGCCGAATTCGACCCGAGAAAATACCTGGGACCGGCCCGCGACTCTTTGAAAGAGCTTTATAAACACAAATTGGTGAATGTGCTGGGGAGTGCAAACACTGTAAAGTAATAAACCCGTATTCAAAAAAAACACCGGCAAAACGCCGGTGTTTTTTTTATTTCGTCATCTTCCGTTCGCTTTCCAAGAGAGGCCAGTTCGGGTCGTACACATGCGCCTCTTCCATGATCGCCTTCAGTTCTTCCGCTTTCTGCGGTTCGGAAGCCAGCAGATCGGTGGTTTCGGAAGGATCCTCCGCCAGATTGTACAATTCATACACCGACCTGTCTTCCCGGGAAACATTCAGACGTATCAATTTCCAGTCTCCTTTTCTCACGGCCTGACGTCCTCCCGCCTCCTGAAACTCGAAATAAAAATACGCATGCTCTTTCTGTTCTCCCTTGCCGGTCAGCAGAGGCATCAGACTGATTCCGTCGATGGAAGACTGCGCCTCGTTGCCCGTCATCTGTGCAAATGTCGGCAGCATGTCCCAGAAGGAGCACATGAAATCGGTCGTCCCCTGTTTCACCACACCCGGCCAAACGGCAATGAACGGCACCCGGATTCCGCCTTCGTACACATCCCTCTTATACCCGCGGAATATACCGTTGCTGTTGAAGAAATCGGGATCTGCACCTCCCTCCAGGTGCGGTCCGTTATCGCTGGTAAAAATAACGATCGTATTCTCATCCAGCCCCAACTCTTTCAGTTTCGCCACCACTTGTCCCACATACACATCCAGCCTGTAAATCATTGCGGCGAACGTCGCATGGGGTTCGGGCTGCGAGCAGTAGCCCCCTTTCCGGAAATATTCACAATCTTCGTCACACCCTCTGAAAGGCGTTTCCGGATACATCCCCCGGAATTTCCGTATTATGCTGTCCTCCGGCACGATCAGCTCGGCATGAGGGATCACATAAGGAAGAAACAAAAAGAAAGGCTTATCCTTGTTGTTATCCAGAAATCTCAACGCCATCTGCTGAATCGTATCCTGGGTATACACTCCGTATCCGCCGTTATGATTTCCCGTCAGTTCCACCCTTTTGTCATTGTGCCACAGATGGTCGGCATAGTAATTGTGTGCCAGCAGCTGGCAATTGTAACCGAAAAATTCATCCACTCCCTGCTGATTGGGATCGCCCACCGTTCCGGGAGCCCCCAGTCCCCATTTGCCGAAAGCGCCGGTCGTATAGCCGGCACGCTTGAATACCTGGAATATGGACTCCATATTCTGAGGCAGCGACATCTGGCCTTCCGGCTGCACTTCCTTATTTCCCCGGATGGGAGCGTGTCCCGAATGCAACCCGGAAAGCAGACAGGCACGCGACGGAGCGCTCACCGTCGTACCCGAATAACACTGCGTAAAAAGCATGCCCTGTTCCGCCAGACGGTCGATATTGGGCGTCTGAAACTTCTGCTGTCCGTAGCAGCTTATATCCCCATACCCCAGGTCATCGGCGATAATAAAAACGACATTGGGCTTTTTCTCGGATACCTTCGACGTATCCGTACAAGCACACAAACACAATCCGGCAGCCAGACCGGAAAACATCATTTCCTTATTCATGATTCGCAATTTAATTTGATATACCCAGCTATTATTTTCTAAATTTAACACAAGAATAGCAAAAAAAACCAAAGACAAAAACACTTTCCGATATTCTTTTTCTGTCGTTTTTATTGTACCTTTGGGCGCTAATTTTATCGATACAAGATGCAGAATTTAAGGAATATCGCCATTATCGCCCATGTGGACCACGGCAAAACGACCCTCGTAGACAAGATGATTTTACAGGGGAAGCTATTCAGAGACAACGAGAAACAGGGAGGAGACTTAATTCTTGACAACAACGACCTCGAACGGGAAAGAGGCATCACGATTCTTTCCAAAAACGTATCGGTAAAATACAAAGACTATAAAATCAATATCATAGACACTCCGGGCCACTCCGATTTCGGCGGAGAGGTGGAGCGCGTGCTGAATATGGCCGACGGCGTACTGCTGCTGGTGGACGCTTTCGAAGGCACCATGCCCCAGACCCGTTTCGTATTGCAGAAAGCCCTCGGATTGGGCAAGAAAGCCATCGTCGTGGTGAACAAAGTGGATAAGCCCAACTGCCGTCCGGACGAAGTGCAGGAAGAGGTGTTCGACCTGATGTTCTCCCTGGGAGCATCGGAAGAACAGCTGGATTTCGTAACCATATACGGAAGCGCCAAACAGGGCTGGATGTCCACGGACTGGCGCAATCCGAGCTCCGACATCACGCCTCTGCTGGACGCCATCATTGAAAATATTCCGGCTCCCCAGGCCGCCGAGGGTACCCCCCAGATGCTGGTCACCTCTTTGGAATACTCTTCCTATATCGGACGTATCGCCGTAGGGAAACTGACCCGCGGGACGCTGAAAGCGGGACAGGCCGTGACACTGTGCAAAAGGGACGGCGTTACCTTCGAAAAAACCAGAATCAAGGACCTGATGCTCTTCGAAGGGCTGGAAAAACAGAAAGCGGAGGAGGTAAAAGCCGGCGAGATCTGCGCCGTCGTAGGCATCGAAGGGTTTGAAATCGGAGATACCATCGCCGATTACGAGAACCCGGAAGCACTGCCGCCGATCGCCATCGACGAGCCGACCATGAGCATGCTGTTTACAATCAACAATTCGCCGTTTTTCGGAAAAGACGGCAAGTATGTCACCTCCCGCCACATCAAGGACCGGCTGGACAAAGAACTGGAAAAGAATCTGGCCTTAAGGGTGGAACCGGGTCCCAGCGCCGATTCGTTCGTCGTATTCGGCCGCGGCGTGCTCCATTTGAGCGTACTGGTGGAAACCATGCGCCGGGAAGGATATGAATTGCAGGTCGGCCAGCCGAAAGTCATCATCAAAGAAATCGACGGCAAGAAATGCGAACCCGTCGAAGAACTGACCATCGACATTCCGGAGGAATTTTCCGGCAAAGCCATCGAAATGGTAACCAAACGGAAAGGAACCCTCAACAATATGGAAACCCGGGAAGACCGGGTGCATCTGGATTTCGACATTCCCTCGCGGGGCATTATCGGTCTGAGGAGCAACCTGCTGACCGCCTCCGCCGGAGAAGCGGTCATCGCTCACCGTCTGAAAGGCTTCGAGCCTTACAAGGGAGAAATCGAAATGCGCATCAACGGTTCGCTGATAGCGATGGAAACAGGCGACACGTTCGCATATGCCATCAATAAACTGCAGGACCGCGGCAAATTCTTCATCGAGCCGGGCGAAACGGTATACGCCGGCCAGGTCATCGGAGAAAGCACCCGTCCGGACGACATCGTCATCAACGTCTGCAAATCCAAGAAACTGACCAACATGCGCGCCAGCGGTTCCGACGACAAGGTGAACATCGCGCCGCCCGTCAAATTCAGTCTGGAAGAAGCGCTGGAATACATCCAGGAGGACGAGTATGTGGAAGTCACGCCGCACGCCATGCGTCTCCGGAAAATCATCCTGGACGAAACCGAACGCAAACGCCACGAAAAATCGAAAAGCGGAGAATAAGTCGACTTTTTTTCTTATCTTTGTTCCGTCTTTGGTGCCTGAACCGATAACCGGGGAGGGTGAAAAGGGAATCGGGTGAAAATCCCGGACAGTACCCGCTGCTGTAATCTTCCTTAAGGAAAAGCACACTTTGCCACTGCCGGCCCGGCCGGCGGGAAGGCGCTTCACTCCGGAAGTAAGTCAGAAGACCTGCCAGATGACGAAATGTCAGCTTTCGGGATAAAAGCAAAGGACCATATCTGACCTGCCATTCGGATTGTTCCGATTTTCCCCGAAATTACATGAGACCAGAGGAAAGACGGACTGTAACTGTAAACCCTTTTCTTTGGTCTCTTTTATTTATGTTTGTATTTCCGGATAAGGGCATGCACCTGCTCCACCTCTTCCGGTGTCAGCTGTCCCGCCTTGAAAAATTCGATCACCTGGTCCTTGTTCACCCACAGCACGACAAACTTGTTGTTGACATTCCCCAGTTTCCATGCACGGCTTAACGTCCGGTCCGGATCGTTGTAGACATACGCCTGCGTTCCGGCAATCTCGTTCCGGATCATAAAACGCAATAGGGAGTTCGCCAGCAAAGGCGCATCCTTTAAATTTACGATACCGTAGGCATCTATGTTTTCGTCGGTAAAAGGATGTTTTTTGAAATAATTCCGGAATTCCCTGTTCTGGCTGGGATGGTCGGGGTCCACATAAAACAGGAGCAAATGCTTCCGACCCAGCGAAGGCAATGACAAAGGCTTGTTGCGGGCATCGTAAATCGTGACGGGACACACTTTCTGCCCCACCTGTGCGGAAACGGAGCAGGGAGCGGCCAACAGGAGCGGCAATAAAAAAAGAAAACACCCTTTTTTTAAAATTTTTTCCGAAGAATCAAACATTGGCATCATTATTGCCGTAATTTTCGACATAATTAACCGATAAAAACAGAAATTTCACAGCAAAATACGTGCTACATTTCAGCGAATAAACATTTTTTCCATGTTCATCCGACTATTTTTTATCATAGGTCTGCTTTGCTGTTTCAATCCGGGTTCACAAGGGGCGAATCCGGATTCCGACACGATCGTCAAAAGGAACATTTTTCAACGGATTTACAAATACTTCCAGGACTCCAACGAACCGAAGGAATACAAGAAATTCGATTTTTCCATTATCGGCGGGCCCCATTATTCAAGCGATACGAAATTAGGCCTGGGGGTGGTGGCCTCGGGCTTGTACCGGATCGACAAGGAGGACATGACGTTGTCGCCATCGAACATTTCCCTTTACGGAGACGTTACCACGACCGGGTTTTATCTGCTGGGCATCAAGGGGAACACGATTTTCCCGCACGACCGCTACCGGCTGGACGTGAACCTGTACTTTTTTTCGTTTCCGAGCAAATACTGGGGCATCGGATACGAGAACGGCAGACACGACGATAACTATACCAATTACAAGAGAAAGGAAACCCAGATAAAAGTCGATTTCCTCCGCAAAGTCGCCCCCAGCACATTCGTCGGAATCTCCGGCATGTACTGCCATGTAAACGGGAAAGACTTCAAAGACATCGGTTTTCTCCGCGGAGAAAAAAGAGACATCACCAGCGTGGGCGTCGGCATGCTCGTCACGTACGATTCCAGGGATTTCATCCCCAATCCGTACCAGGGCATATATGCCAAGGCCGAACAAAAGTTTTTCCCCGGATTTTTAGGCAACTCCTATTCTTTCAAGCGGACGGAAATTTTGTTCAGGCATTACAGCCGGCTGTGGAAGGGTGCGGTTATCGCGTCCGACTTCAACGGGACATTCAATTACGGCGACACGCCCTGGAGCATGGTGGCGCAGCTCGGAGGGTCCCACCGGATGCGGGGCTACTACGAAGGACAATACCGTGACAACAACCTGCTCGAAGCCCAGGTCGAATTACGGCAAAAGGTATACAACCGCCACGGTGTCGCCGTCTGGGCGGGAGCAGGAAATGTTTTCCCGAAAATGAGCAGGTTCCAGTGGAGCGAAACCCTGCCCTCCTACGGCGTCGGCTACCGCTGGGAATTCAAAAACCGGGTGAACATCCGCCTGGACTACGGGATAGGAAGAGGACAAAGTTCTTTCTATTTCAACGTTAACGAAGCTTTTTAACATGATACATTCCAACATCGCCGCTTCCCTGAAGCGCTTCCTTGCCAGCCCCCGAGCATTATTCCGGTTTTACATCGTTATGAATCTGGTTCCCAGCATCTGTCTGATTTTCACGGAACCTTTCTCTTTTCTCGGGAAAATCGTCCTGCTGACGTTTCCCGCCGGGCTTTATCTTATTTTGCTATCCCTCAGAAAAAATACGGGAGCCATGCAGTTGCTGCTGTTTCCGATACTGATTTTTCATGCCTTCCAGCTCGTGCTGTTCTATCTGTTCGGCGAGGCGGTCATCGCCGTGGACATGTTTCTGAACGTAGCCACGACCAACGTCAGCGAAGCCGGAGAATTGCTCAATAACCTATGGCCGGCCATCGTCATCGTCTGCCTGCTGTACATCCCGACGATCGCCGTCGCCGTTGTCACCTGCAGACGCAAAATCCATCTGCCCGCCTCATTCAGAAAAAAAGCGGTCACAACCGGAGTTTTCCTGGTGGTCCTTTCTTTCTGCCTTACTTTTATCGCCCGGAATAAAAATACCGGACGCTTCACCCTCCACGAAGACGTTTATCCCGCCAATGTCATTTACAATCTGGGATTCGCCGTGAACAAATGGCACAACAGCCGGAACTATCCGGTCGCCTCGAAAGATTTCAGCTTTCAGGCGGACAAATACGCCTGCGCCCCGCAGCGCGAAATTTACGTCATCGTCGTGGGAGAAGCCAGCCGGGCGGAGAACTGGCAGCTTTACGGGTATTCCCGCCCCACCAATCCCCGCCTTTCGCAGGAGCCGGGCCTCGTGCTGTACGAGGATGCCATCACCCAGTCCAACACGACCCACAAGAGCGTGCCTCTGATTCTGTCGGCAGCTTCCGCCGAAGATTACAGCGTCATCTATTCATACAAAAGCATTCTGAACGCTTTCAAGGAAGCCGGATTTTCCACCGTCTTCCTTTCCAATCAGATCCCGAACCGGTCGTTTACCGATTTCTATGCCGAGGAAGCGGATTTTCACCACAACATCAGAACCCCGAAAAGCGACGGACTGATCACCGTAAACAATTTCGACGAAGCCATGCTGCCGCTGATGCAGCATTACATCGATTCCCTGCCCGGAAATCTTTTCTTCGTCCTCCATACGTACGGCTCCCATTTCAATTACAAGGAGAGATACCCCGCCGGATTCTCCGTTTTCAAACCGGACAACGCGACCGGCGTCAAGGCGGAAAACCGGCAGCAGCTGATCAACGCCTACGATAACAGCATCTTATGCACCGACGATTTCCTCCACCGGGTCATCGGTATTTTAAAGAATACCCCCGCCGCTTCGACCCTGTTCTATACTTCCGACCACGGCGAGGACCTGCTGGACGACAAGCGCAAACGCTTTTTGCACTCTTCTCCCAATCCGACGTTCTATCAGTTGAGAATACCTGTCTTCATGTGGTTTTCGGACAATTACCGGGCCGCATTCCCCGAGAAAGTGCAACATGCCGCAGACAACCGCACCAAGCCCGTGGCGACCAATGCCGCGTTCCACACGCTGCTGGACGCAGCCTCCATCGCCACGCCCTATCTCGATACCGGTCTGTCTCTGGTAAACCAGGGGTTCAAAACCGTGAAACGCATGTACCTGAACGACCACGACAAACCGATTTTCTTTTACAACGCCGGATTGAAAAAGGCCGACAAGGAGATGATTGACAAAAGAGGCATGCACCGCTGAAAGGATGAAAAATTATTCATTACCTTTGCCGGAGCATTTTTGAACCCATACAAAGAAAGCGATGAACATAGCAGTGGTCGGCGCAAGCGGTGCCGTCGGACAGGAATTTTTACGTGTATTCGAGGAACGGAACTTCCCGATAGATGACCTGACATTGTTCGGCTCTTCCAGAAGCGCCGGAACGAAATATACCTGCCGGGGCAGGGAATACGAGGTAAAACTGTTGCAGCACAACGATGATTTCAAAGGGGTGGATATCGCCTTTGTATCGGCAGGCGCAGGCACTTCCAGAGAGTTTGCAGACACCGTCACCAGGCACGGAGCCGTGATGATCGACAATTCCAGCGCCTTCCGCATGGACGAAGACGTGCCTCTGGTCGTACCCGAAGTAAACGCCGCAGACTTGCTCGACCGTCCCCGGAACATCATCGCCAACCCCAACTGCACGACCATACAGATGGTAGTCGCCCTGAACGCCATCGAAGCAATCAGCCATATCAGACGGGTCAGAGTGGCGACCTATCAGGCCGCCAGCGGAGCGGGCGCCGCTGCCATGCAGGAGCTTTACAACCAATACAGGCAGGTGCTGGCAGGGGAGGAACCGACCGTTGAAAAATTCGCCTATCAACTGGCGTTCAACCTGATCCCCCACATCGACGTTTTCACGGACAACGGCTACACCAAGGAGGAAATGAAGATGTTTCACGAAACCCGCAAAATCATGCATTCAGACATTCAGGTAAGCGCCACCTGCGTACGGGTGCCTGCCCTGAGAGCCCATTCCGAGAGCATCTGGATTGAAACGGAGAAGGCGGTTTCCGTGGAAGAAGCCCGGGCGGCGTTCCGACGGGCAGAAGGCATCGTCCTCCAGGACAACCCCGGAGAAAAGGAGTACCCCATGCCTCTTTTCGTTTCCGGGAAAGATCCGGTATATGTCGGGCGCATCCGGAAAGACCTCGCTTTCGACAACGGTCTGACATTCTGGGTCGTGGGCGACCAGATCAAAAAAGGCGCCGCCCTGAACGCCGTCCAGATTGCGGAATGTCTTTACAATAACAAATGGCTGTAAGAGGTGAAATCCGGGACACGGATTTCCTCCTCCGTCAGAGGATGCAACTCGGGCGGAACGGACTGTTCCGAGCAGACGAAGCATTTGTAGTTTTCATCGATGCCGCAGCCGCTGACAAAAAGGGATAAACGGACGCTGTCCTTGTATATTCCGGCATTCTCCCCTTCCCAGCGGACACAAAAGGAACTCAACGAACCGGACAGCCCCGTCCCCATGTATTTCAGCACGCTTTCTTTCGCACTCCAATAGCGGAAGAACAATTCCGCACGCTCCCGTTCCGAAGTCCCCGACAAACAGGCGGCCTCTTCCGGATGAAAGAAACGCTTCGCCACCGCCGGACGTTCTTTGCCGATTCTTTCAATGTCCGCGCCGACTTCCGTATCCGAAAAGGCACACACGACAAAATCGCCGGAATGGGACAGGTTGAAAAAAAGCGGGACGTCCGTACACAGATAAGGTTTGCCGTGCCCGTTCGCATGCAGCCGGATTTCCTCCGGCTTCCTGTGCAGAATACGGGTCAGGACGAAATAAAGCAACCTTCTTCCGGCCTCTTTCTCCCTCCGGCACTTTTCCGCGGAATTCCTCCGGCAATCAGGACTACCGGCTGCCGGCAGCGATTCGGACAATCGTACATAATACAGATTCAGCATGGTATCTTTTTCTTTTACAAAAGAAAGAAGTATAATTCGTTTTAACAAAAAGAACCGCGGGAAAGATTTAAAAAAAAACGTTTGAGATTTGGTTTTTTATATGAATTATTCTACTTTTACCCCGAAGAAAGCGAAATGTAATTATACTATTAAAACAATATCATGGAAATTAAAAAGGCACCGAAAGTGGATCTTGAAAGGAAGAAAGGCATTTTCTTCGAGATCGGTCTTGTGCTTGCTTTAGGAATCCTGCTGTATGCTTTTGAATGGAAAACGGAAACCAAGAAAACGCAGGATATGCAAGGTTCCGAAACCGAGCAAGTGGAAGAGGAAATCATTCCTGTTACGACACAGAATACGCCACCGCCTCCTCCCCCTCCCCCCGCTCCGAAATTGACGGACCTGATCAATATCGTGGACAATGACCAGGATATTGACGACGAGCTGGAAATCGAAGACGCAGAAGACGCTACGGAAAATACGGTGGTAGACGTTACCCAGTTCGAAGACTTCGGCGAGGAAGACACGGGTGAAGCCCAGATTTTCCAGGTGGTGGAAACGATGCCTTCTTTCAAGGGCAATATGAACAAATGGCTGAAAGACAACGTCAAATATCCGGTTCTGGCACAGGAAAACGGTATCTCCGGACGTGTGTTCGTAGCGTTTGTGGTTGAAACGGACGGTAGCATTACCGATGTGAAAGTAGCCCGTTCGGTAGACCCCTCTCTGGACAAAGAAGCTGTCCGGGTGGTTAAGTCCATGCCGAAATGGAATCCGGGAAAACAGAGAAACAAACCCGTACGCGTAGCATTTACCGTACCCATCAATTTCACTCTGTCCAACTGATCCGCCGGGATTTGAAAATATGTGAAAAGAGCTGTCATTCATGTCAGCCCTTTCTTATTCGTAAACCTACGGCTATCCGATTTACGTCCGACTTTCAACCTTAACGACAATGGGTTACTATTACACAAAAAAAGAAGCTGAAAAAGCAGTACTGGTAGGCGTGGCACTCCAGGAGGAAGGCATCGGCTACGGGCAAATGACCGAGTACCTGGATGAACTCGCTTTCCTGGCGGAGACGGCAGGCGCGGAAACCGTCAGGATATTCACCCAGAA
Source organism: uncultured Odoribacter sp. (assembly GCA_964647845.1). GTDB lineage: Bacteria > Bacteroidota > Bacteroidia > Bacteroidales > Marinifilaceae > Culturomica. Next base: position 23,067 of record CAZYJV010000005.1, on the reverse strand, counting down.
TCTGGACAGACCAGTTCACAGCACCTTCATCGGAAAGGGGAAGTTAGAAGAAATCCGGCAATATATCGAAGAAAACGAAACCGACATGGTCATTTTCGACGACGAACTGAGTCCCACCCAGCTCCGGAACATCGAAAACGTACTGAAAGGAGTCAAAGTACTCGACCGCACGAATCTGATTCTGGACATTTTCGCCAGCCGGGCGCGTACGGCTCACGCCAAGACACAGGTCGAGCTGGCGCAGTATCAATACCTGCTGCCCCGCCTGACCGGTATGTGGACGCACCTGGAGCGACAGAAAGGCGGTATCGGACTGAGAGGGCCGGGGGAAACGGAAATCGAAACCGACCGCCGGGTCATCCGGGACAAAATCACCCGGCTGAAAGAGCAGCTGGAAAAAATAGACAAACAAAAGGTCATCCAGCGCAAAAACCGCGGGAAGCTGGTCCGGGCGGCTCTGGTAGGATACACCAATGTCGGGAAATCCACGCTGATGAACCTGTTGAGCAAATCGGAAGTATTCGCCGAAAACAAACTGTTCGCCACGCTGGACACGACCGTCCGGAAAATCGCCATCCGCAACGTTCCTTTTCTGCTGGCGGATACCGTGGGTTTTATCCGGAAACTGCCCACTCACCTCATCGAATCGTTCAAATCCACCCTGGACGAAGTAAGGGAAGCGGACGTCATTCTGCACGTAGTGGACATTTCCCACCCGCAGTTCGAAGACCAGATGAAAGTCGTCAATGAAACGCTCGCGGAACTTATCAGGGAACCCAAACCGACCGTCATCGTATTCAACAAAATCGATGCGTTCACGTATGTAAAAAAGGAAGAGGACGACCTGACGCCCGTACAGCGCTGCAATTACAGCCTGGAAGACCTGAAGCAGATGTGGATGTCGAAGCAGAATACGGAGACCGTATACATCTCCGCCGCCCAAAAGGAAAATATCGAAGAGCTGAAAGAAAAACTATATGCCATTGTAAAGGAAATCCATTCCGCCCGGTTCCCTTACAATGACTTTTTCTATGAAGATTTTCCGGTTATTTCGCAATAACCAGAAAATAGTTCTTCTTTCCGCTCTGTGCCAGGATATATTTTCCGTCGATCAGGTCCGCGGATTTTATCACGGCTTCTTCGCTCACCTTTTCTTTATTGATGCTGACGGAATTCGCCTTCAGAGCCCGCCGCGCCTCTCCTTTCGAAGCCATGACGGAAGTCTTTTCCGCCAGAAAATCCACAATCGGGATACCGGCATCCAGATCGGCTTTCCGGATGTCGAACTGGGGCACCCCGTCAAATACGGACAGGAACGTAGCTTCATCGATTTTGCGCAAGGTTTCGGACGTCGCGTTTCCGAAAAGTATCTGCGAAGCTTCCAGCGCCGACCCGAAAGCCTCTTCGCCGTGAATCAGACAGGTAACCTCTTTCGCCAAGGTCTTCTGCAACTTACGCAAATGAGGCGCCTGCCGGTGTTCCGCTATCAGGGCATCGATTTCGGCAGGAGGCAGAATGGTAAAGATTTTCACGTATCTGGCGGCGTCTTCATCCGTCGTATTCAGCCAGAACTGATAAAACTTGTAAGGCGACGTACGCCGGGGATCCAGCCAGATATTTCCCGATTCGGTCTTGCCGAATTTTTTCCCGTCGCTTTTCGTCATCAGGGGCCAGGTCAGGGCATAAGCCTCCAGGCCTTCTTTCCGGCGAATCAATTCGACTCCGGTCGTGATATTCCCCCACTGGTCGGAACCTCCCATCTGCAGCAGGCATCCGTGATTCTTCCGCAAATACAGGAAGTCGTATCCCTGCACCAGCTGATAGGTGAACTCCGTGAAAGACATTCCCTGCGCCGCATCCGCTCCCAGGCGTTTCTTGACGGAATCCTTCGCCATCATATAATTCACCGTGATATGTTTTCCGATATCCCGGATAAAACCCAAAAATGAAAATTCCTTCATCCAGTCGTAGTTGTTCAGCATGACGGCCGCATTGGATGCGTCGGAATTGAAGTCGATAAAACGGGCGAGCTGGTCTTTGATCGCCGCCATATTGCGGTGTATCGTCTCTTCATCCAGCAGATTGCGCTCCTGCGATTTTCCGCTCGGGTCCCCGATCATTCCGGTAGCGCCGCCTATAACAAAAATCGGCTTGTGGCCGGCCAGCTGAAAATGTTTCATCATCATCACCGACACCAGGTGCCCCACATGCAGAGAATCCGCCGTAGGATCTATTCCCACGTAAGCCGTCGTCTGTCCTTTGGCCAGTTGTTCCTCGGTTCCGGGCATAATGTCATGAATCATACCCCGCCACTTTAATTCATCTACAAAATTCATCGTTATATATCAATATTATGTATTGTTTTTAATGTCTGTCAGAATCGGATCATATCGTACATCCGCTGTGCAAAGGTAAGAAAAGGACGAAACAAAAGACTCCCCTCTCTGGTCTCTTTGCTTATAAAGTGGAATTTATCATCCAGCACGTCCGCAATAAGCAGCACCACACAAATGACGAGAAAATATTTGGCGGCGCCGAGGCAGGTCCCCAAGAGTTTGTTTATCAGCCCCAGGGATACCATGTCCACGATCTTCGTCAGCACTTTCCCCAGCACGCATATCAGCACCACCACGACTAAAAAAGTAACTCCCAGGGCAATGTGGGAAAGGTATCCGGAGGAGACATTGAAAAAATCATGCAGAAAGTTCTCCGTACAGGCGGAGTAACGAATCGCTATGAACACGCCCAGCACCAGTCCCGCCAACGTCGCCACTTCAAAAATAAATCCTTTTGAAAAGCCTTTGAAAGCCCCGTACAACAGAGGAAGCAACAATATGATATCTATAAAATTCACGCCATTTTTTATTTACGGAAACCAAAGATAACGTGAATTCTTTATTTTTCGCATTTCAGCAGGCAAAAATTAAAATTCTATTTTCCGATTCCGATTTTTCAATTCCCCATTATTTTCGTATTTTCGTCGTTCGGTAAAACAGGTATCGGATACCATAAAATTAAAATCAGCATAATGTACAGAACTCACACCTGCGGACAACTGAGAATAGAAAATGCAAACGAGCATGTTTGCTTAAGCGGTTGGGTGCAAAAAATCCGCAATCTCGGCGCAATGACGTTCATCGACCTTCGGGACCGCTACGGCATCACGCAATTAGTCGTAGAGGAATCGGCTTCCGAAGAGATAAAGAAACAGGCCGGCCGATTAGGCAGGGAATTCGTTATCCAGGTAAAAGGCAAGGTCGTCGAAAGGGCCAGCAAAAACAGCAAGATTCCGACAGGCGACATCGAAATTCTGATTGCGGAGCTTCGTGTGCTCAACCACTCGGAAATTCCGCCTTTCACCATCGAGGACAACACGGATGGAGGCGACGAGATCCGGATGAAATACCGCTATCTGGACCTGCGCCGCAGCATGGTAAGAAAAAATCTGGAACTGCGCCACCGGATGGCCCATCTGGTCCGGAACTATCTGGACGGACAGCACTTCATGGAAGTGGAAACGCCCGTACTGATCAAAAGTACGCCCGAAGGAGCCCGCGATTTCGTCGTTCCCTCCCGCATGAACCAGGGGCAATTCTATGCCCTTCCCCAGAGTCCCCAGACATTCAAGCAATTGCTGATGGTGGCCGGTTTCGACCGCTATTACCAGATTGTAAAATGTTTCCGTGACGAAGACCTGCGCGCCGACCGCCAGCCCGAATTCACCCAGATCGACTGCGAGATGTCGTTCGTCGAACGGGACGACGTGCTGGATGTTTTCGAGGGGATGATCCGTCATCTTTTCAAGGAACTCCGGGGAATCGAGCTCCCGGAACTCCCGCGCATGAGCTGGCAGGAAGCCATGGAATACTACGGCTGCGACAAACCGGATATCCGTTTCGGCATGCGATTCGTCGACTTAAGCGGCATCGCCAGGAACAAGGACTTTTCCGTTTTCAATACCGCCGAATACATCGGTGCCGTCTGCGCTCCGGGATGCGCGGCATATACCCGCAAGCAGCTGGACGAACTGACGGAATTCGTCAAACGCCCCCAGACAGGCGCCAAAGGGCTCGTCTATGTCAAATACAACGAAGACGGCAGCCTGAAATCTTCGGTCGATAAATTTTACGACGAGAACGATCTGAAAGCGTGGGCGACAGCCTGCGGGGCGAAACCGGGCGACCTGATGCTGATTCTCTGCGGTCCGAAAAACAAGACGCTATCCCAGCTGTGCGACCTGCGTCTGGAAATGGGAGAACGCCTCGGCCTGCGGGATAAAAACGTGTTCAAACCTCTGTGGGTGGTCGATTTCCCGCTGCTGGAATGGGACGAAGAAACACAGCGCTTTTACGCCATGCACCACCCGTTCACGTCTCCGAACCCCGAAGACATCGATATGATGGAAAGCAATCCGGGGGCAGTACGGGCCAATGCGTACGACATGGTCATCAACGGAGTGGAAGTCGGCGGAGGCTCCATCCGGATTCACGACACGGAATTACAGCAGCGCATGTTCCGCTGCCTCGGCTTCACGCCGGAACAGGCAGAGAAACAGTTCGGATTCCTGCTGAACGCCTTCAAGTACGGAGCTCCTCCCCACGGCGGCATCGCCTTCGGATTCGACCGTCTGGTATCCATGTTCGCCGGTCTCGACAGCATCCGCGACACCATCGCCTTCCCGAAAAACAATTCCGGGCGGGATGTCATGATCGATTCGCCGTCGGAAATCAGCGAAGAGCAGTTCAAAGAGTTAGGCATAGGATTGACACAATAACCCTTCGGTCGGGAAACGACCGCTTTCAGAGATGTTCAAGGACGTAATCGGACACCAGGAGATCAAGCAACGGCTGATAAGCTCCCTGCAAACGGGACGCATCAGCCATGCCCAGCTTTTCGCCGGCGACACGGGTTACGGTTCCCTGGCGCTGGCGCTGGCGCTGGCGCAGTACATTTTCTGCACGGGCGAGAAAAAAGAAGACGCCTGCGGGGAATGCCCGTCCTGCAAACAGATGCGGAAACTCATCCACCCCGACCTTCATTTCGTCTTCCCCGTCGTCCGCAAGGCCAAATCGCCGGTCAGCGACGAATACATGAATGAATGGCGCAACCTGCTGTCCCGCACCGCCTATTTCAACCTGGAAGAATGGTATGCCGAAATGGGCATCGAGGACAACGCACAGGCAGCCATATATACGGAAGAAAGCGGCAACATCCTCCGGAAACTCAATCTGAAATCCTTTGAATCGGATTACAAAATCATGATTATCTGGCTTCCGGAGAAGATGAACCCCGAATGTTCCAACAAACTCCTGAAGATCATCGAAGAGCCGTACGACAAGACCCTCTTCCTGCTGATTTCCGAACATCCCGAACAAATCATCAATACCATACAGTCACGCACCCAGCGTATTCATATCCCGCCGCTGGAGCAGGAAGAAATCAAGCGGCACCTGATCAGCGACAAAGGCCTCCAGGAAGAAAAAGCCGGAGAATACGCCCACATCGCCGCCGGCAACTGGCATCGCGCCCTGCGGCTGCTGAACGAATCGGAGGAGCAGGTGTACCATCAGGAAAAGTTCATCAGCCTCATGCGGTTATGCTGGGAAAGAAAGATGCTTCCCGTGAATGAATGGGTAGCGGAAATCACCGGGGCAGGCAGAGAAAGGCAAAAAAATTTCCTGGCCCATGCCCTCCGGATGCTCCGCGAAAATTTCATAAAGAATTTCGGCATCCCGACGCTGAATTACATGACCGAACGGGAGAAAAATTTTTCCGTGAAATTCTCTCCCTATATCCACGAAGGAAACGTAATACCCTTATACGAGGAATTCGAAAGGGCCTACAACGATATAAGCCGCAACGGCAATGCAAAAATCGTCCTGACCGACCTCTGCATCAAAGTCATGCAGAATATCCGTCCCTCATGACAAGAACAAATTTAAGACACACAACGCTATGAACGAAAATAACGACGATATAATGCCGCAGGAAGAAGCCGGCAATGTTCCGCAGGAAAAACCCGCCAAACGGGAAACGGTCATCGACCACCGGCTGCTGGCCGGAAAACTATCGGTGTACAACTGGCTGAAAGACGTACCCGGCAACTGCTGTCCCCCGGACATCGTAGAAGTAAGATTCAAGAACACGCGGAAGGCTTTTTTCAGCAATCCTTCGCAACTGCCGCTCCAGGAGGGGGACATCGTTGCGGTGGAAGCCGCTTTGGGACACGATATAGGCATTGTGTCCCTGGCGGGAGAACTCGTGAAGGAGCAATTGCGTATGAAAAGGGTGGATCTGGAAAGGAATCCGCTGAAAAAAGTGTACCGGAAAGCCAAGCCCCACGATATAGAAAAGTGGCAGCAGGCCATCGCTCTGGAACATGAGACCATGATACGCTCCCGCAAAATCGCCGCCGATCTGAAGCTCAATATGAAAATCGGCGATGTGGAATACCAGGGCGACAAGACGAAAGCCATTTTCTATTACATCGCCGAAGACCGGGTGGACTTCCGGACTTTGATAAAAGTGCTGGCGGAGACATTCCATATCCGCATCGAGATGAAACAGATAGGCGCCCGGCAGGAAGCGGGGCGAATCGGAGGCATCGGTCCCTGCGGTCTGAAACTGTGCTGTTCGACATACATCACCAATTTCATTTCCGTCTCCACCTCCGCCGCCCGTTATCAGGACATATCCCTGAACCCGCAAAAACTGGCGGGCCAGTGCGGGAAGCTGAAGTGCTGCCTGAATTATGAAGTAGACGCCTACATCGACGAGCAGAAGGATTTCCCGTCCACCAACATCACGCTGAATACCGGCGAGGGGTTGCTGTACCACCAGAAGACGGACATTTTCGGACGGGCGATGTACTACGCGTTCGATAAAGAAGGAAAAGGGACGTTGGTGAAACTGCCCGTAAAACGCATCAAGGAAATCATCGCCATGAACCGCAAGGGCGTCATTCCTCCGAAAGCGAGCGACAAGGAAGACGAGCCGGAAGACATCAAGTACACCGACGGCGTAGGAGAAGAGAGCTTGAGTCGTTTCGACGAGAAAAAACAGAAAAGGCGCCGGCCCAAAAACCGGAACAGGAACAACAACGGCGGCAACCCGGCCCAAAACAACAACCAGCCCCGGAACAACCGCCCCAACCGGCGTCCGGAACAAGAGCCAGCGAAATCAGAATAACCGTTGATTTATGAATAATTACCGTCCATATTCAGGGATCACGCCTGCAGTCAAAGTACTCATCCTCATCAATGCGGTGATGTATTTTCTGACCCTGTTCGTCGAGCAGCGGACCAATATCCGCCTGTCGAATATCCTGGGACTGCATCTGCCCCAATCCGAATTCTGGGCTCCTTATCAATACGTCACCCATCTGTTTATGCACGGCAGCTTCGGACATCTGTTCTTCAACATGTTCGCCCTGTTTATGTTCGGACGCATTCTGGAATCGGTATGGGGCACCCGGCGGTTCATATTCTACTACTTCGTTACGGGACTGGGCGCAGCCGCACTGAACAGCCTGGCCGGCTGGTGGGAATACCACAAAATGTACGAACAGTTCCTCGCCTTTCAGAACACGCCCCAACCGGAACTCCTGGCGGAATTCATCCGGGCGCACATATCCCATCCGGCAGGCTGGGTCTGGGAACTGATCGACAACTGGACCAACAAGCCCGATTCCGTACAATACATCCAGGCGGGAGAAGAAGTTTTCCGGCGGGTGATTGCCGAAACCGTCAACATCCCGACCATCGGGGCCTCAGGCGCCGTTTTCGGCATCCTCTTGGCCTTCGGCATGTTATTCCCCAATACGGAACTGTATCTCATGTTCCTCCCCATTCCGGTGAAAGCCAAATATTTTGTCGTCGGATACGGGGTCATCGAATTTTTCCTGGGTATCCAGAACAGCGTCGGCGACAATGTGGCCCACTTCGCCCACCTGGGAGGCATGCTGTTCGGCTTTTTCCTGATCCGCTACTGGAAGAAGAACCGGAAAAAATTCTACTAAACTTTAATCAGCGACGATTCTATGTATTACGGGAACACAGGAACACACTCTTCCGGGAACCTATGGAGCGGTCTGCAACGATCTTTCCGTGAAGGCTCCTCCCTGACCAGGCTGATTTACATCAACATCGGCCTGTTCCTGTTTATCAAAATCGTCGATGTCCTGTTCGTACTAAGCGGCCATACGGACACTTCGTACGTCATTTTTTTAGACAATCTGGGACTGCCTGCCTACTGGGAGTTCTTTTTATACAAACCGTGGACGATCGTCACCTACATGTTCACGCATTTCAGTTTTTTCCATCTCCTGTTCAATATGCTGTGGCTTTACTGGTTCGGCAGTTTCTTTCTGAACCATTTCAGCCGCCGGGAGCTTACGGCCGTATATTTTGCAGGCGGACTTTCGGGAGCATCGGTCTACCTGCTCTGCTATAACCTGCTTCCCTTTTTCAGGGCATCCCTGCTCCACACCACCGCCATCGGCGCCTCGGCGTCCGTAATGGCCGTCGTTTTTGCCGTGTGCTGTTATCTGCCCCATCAACGCATTCATGTTTTCGTATTCGGCAGGATAAGACTTATTCACCTGGCACTCTTTACGGCCTTCATCGACCTGCTGAGCATCCCCGCCGCCAATGCCGGCGGCCACATCGCCCATCTGGGAGGCGCCCTGTTCGGGTATCTTTTCATCGTCGGAGTCCGGCTCCGGACGGCGGGAGGCCTGTTCTCCGGAAGTCCCCGCATGCACGTAAAACACAGGAAGCCCGTTTCGCAGATGAACGAGCGGGAATACAACGAATATAAAAAACAACGGGACGAACGGATCAACAAGATCCTGGACAAGATTTCCAGGTCCGGCTACGAAAGTCTGACCCGGCAGGAAAAAGAGATCCTGTTCAGGTCAGGCAAATAACTCTCCGGCATGATGAAGCTTTTAGACAAAATCGTATTCATTGTCAGCATCGTGACGCTCTCCGGATTACTCGGAGCCTACACGGCCCGATACGTCAACCCCGATTTTTTCGTCATTCCCTCCCTCCTCGGACTGGCTTACCCCTACCTGCTGGTGGCGAATATTCTGCTGTTATTCTACTGGACCGCCCGCTGGAAAAAGACGGGCATCGCCACCCTGCTGATACTTTGCGCCGGAATTCCCTTCTTCACAAGCTACTACGGCATCGGCCGCTCCGATGCGTCATCCGACTCTTCCGATATTTCCGTTTTATCCTACAACGTACGCTTTTTCGACAAATTCGGCTGGAGCAAGAACAAGCAGACTTACCACAAACTGCTGGATTACCTGAACCGGTTCAAGGGAGATTTCAGCTGTCTGCAGGAGTTTCCCGCCGACAACAACACGTACCCGCCCCAACAAATCGTAAAGAGCCTTTCCACCTATCCCTACCATTCCCGGCACAAAGACATGGCGATATTTTCCCGCCTGCCCATTCTTCATACCGGACAAATCACGTTCGAAAAGAATCAGACCGGTTCGGCGCACTACTGCGACGTGCTGAAAGGGAAAGATACCATCCGGATCTACAACATCCACCTCGAATCTTACCGGCTCGGGAACAAAGAACGGAAGTTCGTCAAAGAAATCGCCAACGGAGCGACGCATGATTTCTCCCAGGGCGTCAAAAACATCCTTTCCCACATCGTCCGGGCCAACAAGGCCAGAGCCCGCCAGGCGCTCCTGCTCAAGGGACACATCGCCCGCTCTCCCCACAAAGTGATCCTGTGCGGCGACTTCAACGACACCCCGCTCTCCTACACATACAACACCATCCGTTCGCAACTCACGGACAGTTTCCTGCAAAAAGGGCACGGATTGGGGAATACCTACATCGGCGAATTCCCTTCTTTCCGCATAGACTACATTTTTCACTCCCCCGGATTCATCACGACCGACTATACCCGCCACAGTATCAGCCTTTCGGACCATTATCCCATCAGCTGCAAATTAAAAATTCATCCGTAGTTTTGTCAATTGACAAATAAATCCTATTTTTGTACGGCGTAAGCAAAAGGGGGAATTAGCTCAGTTGGCTAGAGCGCTTGCATGGCATGCAAGAGGTCGTCGGTTCGACTCCGATATTCTCCACGAAAAAGGCATCTTCTCCGGAGATGCCTTTTTTATTTCGACTTTTCAGGGAAAATCGCTAACTTAGCATGCTCATCGAAAAAAGAGAATCATGGAGGGAGAACAGCAGATCCTGACCAAAAAAATCAGCCCCTACAAAATTATTTATCCGGTTCTGATCGGATTGGCGGTGGTGTCGTACATGCTTTACAAAGAATTCGACATCCGGTCTTTCCAAAACATCACGTTTACCTGGATTTCCGTTTTCTGGCTGGTGATCGCCGTGCTGTGCATGGCGATCCGGGACATCGGCTACGCCGTCCGGGTCAGAATTCTCTCCGGGGAGCGGCTCAACTGGCGACAGGCTTTCCGCATCATTTTCCTCTGGGAATTCACTTCCGCAGTCACCCCCTCCGCCATCGGGGGCACGAGCATCGCCATCCTGTTCGTGAACAAAGAAGGCATCAAAGTGGGCCGAAGCTCCGCCATCGTCATGGCGACCTCGTTTCTGGACGAACTCTATTTCATCCTGATGTTTCCGGTCATCCTTCTCTGCGTCAATCACAGCGCCCTGTGGAACATTCCCGGAAGCAGCGAGACCGTTGTCAAAAGCCTGTACTGGTTCGCCGTCGGCGGCTATTCGCTGAAACTGGCTTACCTGCTGATTCTCAGTTACGGACTTTTCAGGAATCCCCGCGGATTGAAATACCTGCTCATGAAATGCTTCAAATTCCGTATTTTGCGGAAATGGCGGCACAGCGCCAACGAAGCCGGTTACGACATCATCCGCAATTCCCATGAACTGAGGCAGATGCCGTTCTCTTTCTGGCTGAAGACATTCGGAGCCACCTTTTTCTCCTGGACGGCGCGGTATTGGGTGGTCAACGCCATCCTCATGGCTTTCTGGGCGGGAAGATACGACTGGGCACAGCATTTTCTGATCTTCGCCCGGCAGCTGGTGATGTGGATCATGATGCTGGTCAGCCCGACTCCCGGCGGAAGCGGTTTCGCCGAATACGTATTCTCCAAATACCTGGGCGAATTTCTGCCCGATGCAGGAGTTGCCATCGCCATGGCCATCCTGTGGCGGCTGATCAGTTATTACCCCTATTTATTCATCGGCGCCTTTTTAGTCCCCAGATGGGTAAGCAGGCACTTCGGCCGGGAGAAATCTCAAAACCAAATATGAAACGATATGGGACGGATGTTTGAAAGAAAAGATACCCGGAAATTCGAATTGAAACCCCGCTACTGGGATCCGGAAAAAGAAGAAAGAGAAGAACGGGAAAAACGCATAAAAGCGGAATTGGGCATAGAAGAGGGTGAAAAAGGCGTTTATGTGCCGCATATCGACGGGAAACTGAGGAGTCTGTACAACGAAAGGAAAGCCAACCGGAGGGGCTACAACGGGAAATATGCCGTCCGCATGTTCCTCGTACTGATCGGCGTGTTTCTGATTGTGCTCTATCTGCTGATGCGTCACTCCGAAGGTCTGTTCCGGTTCTTCGGCATGTAAAACTACATTTTTAACTATCGGTCATGTCTGACATCATACAACTGTTACCCGATTCGGTAGCCAACCAGATTGCAGCGGGAGAGGTGGTGCAACGCCCCGCCTCCGTTGTGAAGGAACTCATGGAAAATGCGGTGGATGCGGGAGCCCGGCACATTCAGGTGGTACTGAAAAACGTAGGAAAGGCGCTCATACAGGTCATCGACGACGGCAAAGGCATGTCCCCGCTCGACGCCCGCATGGCTTTCGAAAGACACGCCACCTCCAAAATCTCCTCGGCACAGGATCTGTTCAACCTGCAGACACTGGGATTCCGGGGAGAAGCACTCCCGTCCATCGCCTCCGTGGCCGAGGTGGAATTAAAAACCCGGCAGGAGGAGAACGAGCTGGGCAACTTTCTGTTCATCACCGCGTCGGAAGTCAGGAAACAAGAGGCCGTCAACACGCCCAAAGGCACCAATATATGCGTCAAGAATCTCTTTTTCAACATTCCTGCCCGGCGCAAATTCCTGAAATCCGACAATACGGAACTGCGCAACATCATCAATGAATTCCTGCGGGTAGCCCTGACGCATACGGACATCGCCTTCAGCCTCAGCAACAACGGGAACGAAATATACGACCTCCCGGTTTCCGGTATCCGGCAGCGTCTGGTAAACGTATTCGGGAAAAGCATCAACACGAAACTCATCTCCGTCGAATGCGTCACCGAACTGGTCACAATCAAAGGTTTTGTCTGCCACCCGCAGCATGCCAAAAAAACGTACGGCGAACAATATTTTTTCGTCAACAACCGGTTCATGAAACACAACTTTTTCCACAAAGCCATCCAGGAAGCCTATGCCGGTTTAATCGGCGCGGATGCCATCCCGTCCTATTTCATTTATTTTACCGTCAATCCGTCGCTCATCGACGTAAACATCCACCCCACGAAGACGGAAATCAAATTCCAGAATGAAACGGATTTTTTCCAGATACTGCTGGCGGGCGTCAAGGAAGCTCTGGGGAAATTCAACATCACCCCTCCCCTGGATTTCGACACGGAGGGAGCGATCGAATATCATCCGGCGCAGACAAGCAACCCGGCGCCTTACATTCCGAAAGTCAATTACAATCCCAACTACAACCCATTCAATTACCGGTCCGCAGGAATCAGCATCGAAGAATCGGATTTCGAGAAAGGAAAGACCGGGAAAGTTCCGGCGAACTGGGAGACCCTGTTCGAAGGGCTGAAAGAGGCGAAGCAGGCGGAACAAACCGCACTGCCCGGCCTGGAGGAATCAGTCCGGACCGAAACGGAGCCGAAAACCAGCTTCATACAAATGAAAGGCCGCTATATCGTGACTCCCGTCCATTCCGGACTGATGTTTATCGACCAGAAAAGGGCGCATGAAAGAATCCTGTTCGAACAATACAGCCGCACGCTGTCCACCCAGAAAACCGCCGGGCAGAAAAGTCTGTTTCCGGAGACGCTGGAGCTGTCGGCATCCGATTTCACCCTGATCCAAGAGATCCGGGAAGACCTGGAATACCTCGGTTTCGAGCTTCATGAAGCAGGAGAAAACGGTTTCGCCATCCACGCGACGCCCCCCGATTTATCCTATTCGCATGCGAAAGAGATACTGGCCCAACTTATCGGATATTACAAAAATACGGAAGGGGACATTAAAGATAAAATGGCGGAAAGAGTGGCCCTGGCCCTGGCCAAAGCCGCAGCGGTCGCATACAACACGCCGCTGGATTCCCGGGAGATGAACGACCTGATGGACAATCTTTTCGCCTGTCAGCAACACAATTATACGGCCGACGGGAAGACCATCATCCATATATTGAATTTCGAAGAGGTCAATCCCTGGTTTAAGTAAGAAACAAAATACCCGGTTACCATGTCCATTCGAATAGAAAACGTCAGCAAATTTTACGGGAAGCAGAAAGCCCTGAATGAAATCGGTTTCACCCTGAAGCCCGGGGAGATATGCGGTTTTCTCGGCCCCAACGGAGCGGGCAAGTCGACCTTGATGAAAATCATTACAGGCTATCTTTCCGATTTCAGCGGGGACGTTTTCATCCAGGATTTCAACATCAGGCACGCCCCCCTGGAAGCGAAAAAAAGAATCGGCTATCTGCCGGAGCACAATCCGCTTTACCCGGATATGTATATCCGCGAATACCTGCTTTACGTCGCCCGTTTGTACCGCACGCCCAAACCCGCCGCCCGCACGGAGGAAATCATGGAACTTACGGGACTGTCGCCCGAAAGGGGGAAGAAAATAGGACAGCTGTCCAAAGGATACCGCCAGCGGGTCGGCCTGGCGCAGGCCCTCATCCACGATCCGGAGATTCTGATACTGGACGAACCCATGACCGGACTGGATCCCAACCAACTGGAGGAAATACGGCATCTGATCACCCGTATAGGACAAGACAAGACCGTTATGTTGTCCACCCATGTCATGCAGGAGGTAAAGGCGATCTGCGACCGCATACTCATTATTAACAAAGGGAATCTGGTGGCGGACAAATACAAAGCGGAACTGCACGGCGGCGAGGAAGGCGGGCTGCTGATAGACATCCGCTTCGCACCGGATTCCGACACCCGCTGGCTGGCGGAACTGGAAAATATCACCGTACAACAGACCGAAGCAAATGCTTTCCGGATAGAAACAGCCGCCGGAGATGACCCCCGCATCCTGCTTTTCAATTTAGCGGCACAGCATCACAGCCCCATTATCGAACTCAAAACGAAAGAAAAAAATTTAGAGGAAATATTCCGGGATTTTACGTCTTAGTTCCCCGCGGGTTCAGACGTGTCCGTTCCGGCACAGACTTTCATCCACTCCGTCCATATCCGGCGACAGGCCTCCTGCTTCAAGGAAACTTCCTGTTCGCGGAACCGCTCTTCCACGCACCGGCAATAAAATTCCGACGGCGTGAAATCCCGTTGTCCGGTCAACTCCGCATGCCGTTCCGGATAGCGGACCAGTCTCTCCAGAGCCGACAATGCCAGTTTCTTTTCCACCAACGCCGTAAACAGCGCGTTTCTCCCCAAAGAATCCGCCATGTGCCTGTCCGCTTTCCGGTTTTCTGCAACAAGCGACAAAAAGGCGTCTTCCTCCAGGATATATGCGGAATCCGCAAAACGGCGGAAATATTTACCGTTCCAGATTTCATTTTTCAACGCCCCTGCACCGGAGAACTCCGCTCCCGGATCGCCCGGCAACACATTCATATATACCTCAAAACCCCGGCCGGACTCCACGAGCAACGGCAGCCTGTACATCCCGTATCTCAGTTCCCCTTCCGAGAAACCGGACAGAGAGGGCAATGCCGATACGGCGACTCCCATCGAATCCAGAACCAAAGGATACTCCCGGCCGCCGACGGTCAAAACCGCCGGCACATCGTTCTCCGCTCCCACGATACGGACATACACCTCCGGACGCGTCTCCGGCCGGCAAGCCCACAGAAACAATCCGCAACAAATACAAAAAACAGTTCTCAGCATACGGAACCGGACTCTTTATTCAACCTTTAACCGGAATTTTTTCCACCCTTCTTTGGTGACGCCCTCCCTCGAACTCCGTATTCAGGAAACGGACCACTACCTCTTCCGCCTCTTCATAAGCGATAAAACGGGCGGGAACGGCACATACGTTGGCATCATTGTGCAGCCGGGCCAGCCACGCAATCTCCACAGTCCAGCACAAAGCGC
>CAZYJV010000005.1:0-7646 GCA_964647845.1 uncultured Odoribacter sp. | reverse complement strand
GCATCATTGTGCAGCCGGGCCAGCCACGCAATCTCCACAGTCCAGCACAAAGCGCACCGGATACCCTGGTGTTTGTTGGCGGTCATGGAAACCCCGTTGCCGCTGCCGCAAAGCACGATCCCCTTCTCAAACTCGCCGTTCTCCACCGCTACCGCCAGAGGATGCACCGTATCGGGATAATCCATGCTTTCCGGAGAGTAAGTTCCGAAATCCTTCACCTCATATCCCGCACTTCTCAAATATTCGACCAACTTTTCCTTGTATTCAAAACCGGCATGGTCACAAGCTATTGCAATTTTCATAATCCTCGATGTTATAGCATAAATAATTCACCTGCAAAGGTAAAGATTATCAGTTATGAAAGAAAAAAGACCCTAAAAAAAATCGGAAGTGACAACCCGCTGCACTTCCGACCTTCTAAAAATTCCGGGATTAAAAATAATAGCATCAAAGTATTAATTTATACCCTTTTCCATGAACATTGATAATTTCAACCGACGGATCTTTTTTCAGATGCTTGCGCAATTTCGTAATGTACACGTCCATGCTTCTGGCATTGAAATAATTATCGTCCGCCCAGATATTCTTCAAAGCGTAATTCCTTTCAAGCACTTTGTTGACGTTCATACACAGCAGTCTCAGCAGTTCCGATTCCTTGGTCGTCAGCTTCTGTTCCTCCTCTCCGTCGAACAAGGTCTGCTTCTTGGAATTAAAAGTAAGCTTGCCGATTTTGAAAACCTCCTGCTCGTCTTCCGGTTTCAATCCCGCCGAACGGCGCAATACGGCCTCGATTCTCAGCAGCAGTTCCTCCATGCTGAAAGGTTTGCTCATATAATCGTCCGCTCCCAGTTTGAAGCCTTCCAGAACATCTTCCTTCATATTTTTCGCCGTCAGGAAAATAATCGGTATTTCGCTGTTGATCTGACGGACCTCTTTAGCCAGCGTAAATCCGTCTTTCTTGGGCATCATCACGTCGAAGATGCACAAATCGAACGGCTGATTCAAAAAAGCTTCATGAGCCACCTCTCCGTCTTCACAAAGCACCGTATCAAACCCCTTCGCCCTCAGATATTCTTTCAAAAGCATTCCCAGGTTTGTATCGTCTTCGGCTAATAAAATTTTAATTTTCTCATCCATAACTATATAGTTTTAAATAATTTCCTTGAAAAAGATACGATTTTAAAAAAATAAGGTTCTCTTTACTTTTTGTTTTTTTGACGTCAACGGCAAAATAATATCGAACCGGCTGCCCTTTTCCAAAGCACTTTCCACCTCGATACGTCCTCCGTGAGCCTCTATGATTTTTTTCACATACGACAACCCCAGACCGAACCCTTTCACATCATGCAGATTACCGGTAGACACCCGGTAAAAACGCTCGAAAATCAACTTCTGCTCTTTCGCTGCAATTCCTATGCCATTATCAATCACGCTGATAATAATTTCGTCGCCCCGGTTGCGGGTATATACGCTGATTTCCGGCACCTTCACACAATATTTGATCGCATTGTCCAGCAGATTGGAAAATACATTGGTGATATGCACTTCGTCCGCGACGATTTCATCCCGCTCCGCATCCAGGTGACCGAACAACTGTCCCCCCTTGTCCTCCACCCTCAGCCGGAATTTGGTCAACAGATTTTCAATGACGGCATTCAGCTCCACGTTCTTCAGTTTCAGCTTCATCCGGGTTTCGGTAAACAAAGCCGTCTGCAGCACCTTCTCCACCTGAAACGTCAGACGCTTGCTCTCGTCCCGGATAATCCCGGCGATGTGGTCGATCGTCTCCGACGTCTGCTGCACGGCTCCGTCTTTCAGCATCTGGGAAGCCAGGGATATCGTGGCGATA
Organism: uncultured Odoribacter sp.; assembly: GCA_964647845.1. Lineage (GTDB taxonomy): Bacteria > Bacteroidota > Bacteroidia > Bacteroidales > Marinifilaceae > Culturomica. The sequence goes on along the minus strand of CAZYJV010000005.1, from coordinate 5,797 downwards.
GGCGTCTTAAACTCATGCGTCATATTGTTTATGAAGTCATTCTTGATGACAGACAACCTTTTCTGACGGATGATGACCGCCAAACAGAAAACGAAGCACAACACCAGCAGCAGCGTAATAACCAGACTGGGCAGCAGCAGCAACACGGACGACAGCGCATCCTGCATATGCTCCGGGAAAATCAGGTAGAGCGTCGCCTGCGCTTTCTTCTCTCCGAAAAACATTTTCCGGGTATAGGTGTAGTCGGAATGCCTGTTGAAAAAACATTGCGACATCACGATAAAACGGTCCTTTTCCTTCACGGCGAATTCGAATTCCGCCTCGATTCCGTTGTTCCGCAGTTTTTCAGAAATGATATCCTGCAGATTCATTCCTTTGATCCGCTCTTCCACCGTCCGCTCCGGCTCCGAAAATTTCTTCGCCAGCACCAGATCGAAGTCGGTCCCCAGCTCTTCCTTGATCGTCTGGCGGAACTTCAACAGGGAGGTCTGAAAACCGGAATTGTTCTTCTGTCCCAGAAACTCCCCGTTATCGGCGCCGCTTTCGTCATAATCGATCAGATTCAGTATCTGGTTCGGCACGATCTCCCCCTCGTTCCCGATTTTCACCTTCTTGTACTTCCCCTTCACATCCACCCCTCTCTCCTCGCTCAGCTGCTTTTCCTCCTCCTCTCTTCTCAACTCATTCTGCTTGTCTTTTTCCTCGATATAAGCGATCACCCCCGTCAACGAACGGCTCACAGTATAATCGAACTGGGCCTTTTTCAATTTAAAGGCCGTCTGAAAATAACGTGCCTGTATGTAAATCAACCCGAGCAAAGCCACACCCAACACAATACCCAATATGATAATCTGCTTTTTTCTCATACCCCGCAAATATTATCCGTTTTTAATTCGTAAACCACACCATCCCGCACCACCGATACCTCAGAATAAAGTCGGCTGTTCCCAGTCCGTCCGCCGGACATCTTTTCCCAGATGTTTGAATGCCAGTTCCGTCACTTCCCGTCCCCGGGGCGTGCGCTTTATAAATCCCTCCTTGATCAGGAAAGGCTCATAAACCTCTTCCAGGGTTCCCGCATCCTCGCCCACCGCCGTCGCAATGGTCGTCAAGCCGACAGGCCCTCCTTTGAATTTCTCGATAATGGTCAGAAGAATCTTGTTGTCCATCTCGTCCAGACCGTATTTGTCGATATTCAATGCCTCCAGCGCGTAACGGGTAATATCTCTGTCGATCTGTCCCGAACCCTTCACCATCGCGAAATCACGCACCCTTCTCAGCAATGCGTTGGCGATACGCGGAGTGCCGCGGCTCCGCGAGGCGATCTCCTGCGCCGCCTGGCTGGTTATCCCGATATTCAGAATAGCGGCCGAGCGGTTAATGATTCCCGACAGCACATCCGTGTCGTAATATTCCAGGTGGCAATTAATCCCGAAGCGCGCACGCAAAGGGGCTGTCAGCAATCCGCTCCGGGTCGTGGCGCCGATCAGGGTAAAAGGATTGATCTGTATCTGGACGGAACGGGCCGCCGGCCCCTTGTCCAGCATGATATCTATCCGGTAATCCTCCATGGCGGAATACAGATATTCCTCCACGATCGGACTCAACCGGTGAATTTCATCTATAAAAAGGACATCGTTCTCCTCCAGGTTCGTCAACAGTCCCGCCAAATCTCCCGGCTTATCCAATACCGGTCCCGAGGTGATCTTTATACCGACCCCCAGCTCGTTCGCAATAATGGCCGACAAGGTCGTCTTCCCCAATCCCGGAGGGCCGTGCAGAATCACATGATCCAACGACTCCCCCCGCATCTTGGCAGCACTCACGAATATCCGCAAATTCTCCACGATCTTTTTCTGCCCCTGAAAATCCTCGAAACTCAAAGGACGCAACGCACGCTCGAACTCCTTGTCCGTCTCTTTCAAGCTGTTGTCTCTTATATCAAAATCACCCATATTTTATACATCTGCGTCCAAAAATATAAAAACAATGCCTCTCCTCAAAGTGTTAAAATCGAAAAGTAGCGGAATAATAAGCAAATTAAGAGAAGATTAACATTTTACAATAACTTCCGGATATCTTCCTCTATTTTCCGGATGGCCGCATATTCTCCGTAAGCGATGTTCTTTTTCAGCTGCGAATCCACATTGCGCCGGTTTTTATACAGCGCGGCAATGGCACTCCGGGTGCGCCGGCCGCGCTTTTCTCCCTTCAACAGCATCTTGCACACTTCCTGGCACAGACAGCTGACCATATCATACACATTGTGCCCCCGCAGGAACAGATACGCCGTTTCCGGCAAGACTCCCAGCTGCGCATATTTCTCCCGGACACGCTGCAAATCCGCATTCGGATATTTCCGCTCGAAATACGCCACCCTCCTTCCCACCTTCATCTCCAGTTCGTCCAGTATCCGCTGTCCGTTGTCTCCCACGGAAAGCAGCGATTTCCGGGAAGTCATATTGATATACTGGTTAAAATCGTATTTGTTAAAACGGGCCGGATCCGATTTCAGGAAATAAAGATGCCAGATGAAAAGTTCATATACAATGCAGGAAAAACGGGTCAGGAACCTCCTGAAATCGAACACCCGGTTCGGCACGCGGGCGATCCGGCTGCACACCTCGTTCAAACCCTCCGCATAGCAATGGTGGTTTTCAAAAGAATACGTGTACGTCTGCAGAATAAAATGCTCCGCATCGATCCCCTTTTCACGGAGCAGATAACGGTAATCGCTGTCGATGCAAATAAAAAACTCCTCGCTCAGCGCATGGCGATATTTCAAACACTGCGTCACGCCGCTCGTTTCATGCCCGAACTCATTGCGCGATCCCGCCAGAAAATGGAAGCGGTCATCGGGACGGAAGTGTCTGAGCACCGTACTCCAGAAAACGATGTCGTCCTTATTCTCGACATGCACCGCCGCCCGGCACCGAAATATCTTCGCATCCGAAGCAAAACGCCTTGCCAGTCCGGCAAAATACGCCTCTCTGTTTTCACTGCCCGCACGTACACCAAACATAGTTCAAAAGCTATAACACCTTTTATTTTCTGATTTTCACCAGATCCTCCACGAAAAACAACTTATCTCCCCATCCGTCGCCGAAAAGGCTGGGGGAATGCGTAGACGTAATAATCTGGCAATACGGATTCAGCTTCCGGATTTCCTCGAACAAACGGTACTGCCATTCTATATGCAACGAAATCTCCGGTTCATCCATCAAAAGAATGTAGGGTTGTTCCTCCATCAGAAACACCCGCAACAGGATAATCAGCAGCTGCTTCTCCCCGGAAGAGAGTTTGTACAAAGGAATCGACTCCTCCCCGTCCTTAAATATCAGGTGATTCGTATGCGGATCGATTTCAATGGTTTTCTGCGTTTTGGCGAACAAGCGGTTAACGGTGTCATAAAACATTTTTATCCGTCCGTTGATTTTTCCCGCCTGTTCCGGGAAATTCGTCGCTTTCAGGCGGTAATCCGAGAAAGAGGGGCGATCGCCGCCGATATTATAGACGATATCGTGAAGTTCGTTGTAAAGCTGGCTGTACTCCTTGCCTGCCTTCGGCTTGTCCTTTATAGGAACGTCGAACGTACTGATTTTCAGATAATGCAACGGCGACAGGCATTTTTTCAAGTCGGCGGCCGTCGTTCCGGAGCCGTATTCCATCACGAAATCGTTTATCCCGACTTTCACATTCACCCCGTATGTCTTCAGACGTTTCACGTCCGCCGTAAAAACGGAATCGATGATATTGAAAAGCGTCGTTTTGCCGCTGCCGTTAATCCCGATCAGGATATTCACATCCGGATTCAGATTCTCCCAGCAAAAATCGTATCTTTTCCAGACATTGCAAATCTCTATGCTATGAATCAAATTCGTTTTCATACACAAGGTCTTTTTACAAAGATATAAAACTAAAAACGAAAAACAGAACGATAAAAACTATATTTTTGCGGTGATTTATCTTAAACACAACGTCTATGAAAGCGCTATACACGATCATTTTGCTGATCTTCTCCAATATCTTCATGACCTTCGCCTGGTACGGCCACCTGAAGCTGCAGGAAATGAAAATCACCAGCAACTGGCCCCTTATCGGAGTCATCCTGCTGTCATGGTCCATGGCCTTTTTCGAGTACTCTCTCCAGATACCGGCCAACCGCATCGGATTTCAAAACAACGGAGGCCCTTTCTCCCTCGTCCAGCTGAAAGTCATCCAGGAAGTCATCACCCTGATTATTTTTGCCGCCTTCACCATGATTTTCTTCCAGGGAGAAACCCTGAAATGGAATCACATCGCCGCTGCCATCTGCCTGATTCTCGCCGTATATTTCGTCTTTATGAAATAAAAAATGCCCTGTTTCCGCATACACAAAAACAGGGCATCACAAAGCAAATAAAAAGCTTATTCTTCTTTTATCAAATTAAATTTCGTTGAAATTTCTTTCTGTTCAATAACCTGACGAAGATTAAAACGCCGACGTTGAGTTACATATCCAGCTTTCTCGCAAATAACCTCAATTTGGACATTACCCGAATTATTAAAAGTCAAACCCTTAATATCAAACGTCTCCGTAGACTCATAAGGCGTTGAACCCACAAAATTCTGATTCGTACTCTTCACTTCAGGCGTTGATGATACCACACGCGTATATACATCAGCACCTCTTGGGGCAGACTCTACAAACCAGCGTATAACCGTTGATTCCAAAGCCGTATTACCATTCCCCGTCACTTGTTTATTCTTTTCAAGTTTCGGTGAAGAAGCCTTTTTTAGGAAAAAAGCGATCCTATCCCAATCTACATCGCGCAAAGCATTGGCATAAGCTGTATTCAATGTTTGCGTTGCAAGCGTAAAATCATTGGCGCTCCCACTCCGATTTGCGCGCCCAGCAACCAACACATTCGGATATACCAACGTACGGTTCTGGTCATGAACCTCAACATTAAACTGAACAGTAGCAGACCAACCAATACCAGACAAATAACTCACATTGAATTCTTTCAAAACCATCGTCAGCATATAATCCGTCGAAACATCAGCGTCCAGATTGAATCCCATCGTCCGCATATAGCGACGAACACTTTCCGGAATAAATGACATTACTTCCGGATTCACAGTCACCTGCGGCAGATAAGTCGCACTAGCATCGTATTTCTGCAACACTTTCGTATTAGAACGGCCATCTTTTACGTAAAGACGAATACCATAATCCAAATCCACATATTTATTCGCATCAGCATCCACCACCAAAGCCAAATTAATTACTTTAGGTGTTGTACTAACTATTTTACTTGCACCACATGCCATTAAAACTAACACAACACAGCACATGGTAGCGTATTTAATACAAAATAATTGTTTCATAATTAATTATTTGTTTTGAGTTTAACAAGTTTTGCCGTAACAGTTGATTTATAAACAACAACTTTCTTGCTAGTTTGCTCTACATTCGTAGTAATCGTAGGGGCAATAACAGCATCAGCCCCCTCTTGCTTTGCAATATTGATAACCCGATAAATTGCCAAACCTCTGGCAACTTCCTCCGGAGAAAGCGCTGTTGAAATAAAAGGTGCATCCCCAGAAAGATAACCAGCCCTAAAAATTCCACTAAACTTACAATCCCAACCCATTTTGCCATAAGTATATGTTACAGAAAAATCGTCATCTGGACAACTTATTGTATAGCTATTAGATTTTTGATAATACATAATAACCGCTTCCGCAGTAATCGTATTCAAAATTTCGTAATCGTTCCTCTCAAGATTTAACACATCCAATGAAGCTGTATTAA
>CAZYJV010000004.1:31742-40533 GCA_964647845.1 uncultured Odoribacter sp. | reverse complement strand
TTCTCCCGCAAACCGGGTGACAAAGTGACGATTTCCGGACCTTACGGCGAATTCTTCCTGCGTGAAACGAACAACGAAATGATGTTCATCGGCGGCGGTGCCGGTATGGCTCCGATGCGTTCGCACATCTTCAACCTGTTCCACACCATGCACACCGACCGGAAAGTCAGCTTCTGGTACGGCGCCCGCGCCCTTCAGGAAGCACCCTACGTGGATGAATTCAACAAAATACAGGAAGAAAATCCGAACTTCCACTGGACACTGGCCTTAGACCGTCCCGACCCTGTCGCCGACGCTGCCGGTGTAGCCTATAAACCGGGCTTCGTTCACCAGGTAATTTTCGAAAACTACCTGAAAAACCACGAAAATCCCGAAGACATCGAATACTACCTCTGCGGACCTCCCATGATGATCTCGGCAGTCACCAAAATGCTGTACGATCTGGGAGTACCCGACGAAAACATCATGTACGACAACTTCGGCGGTTAAATATTCGAAAAAACCTGTCTGCAAAGGCAGGTTTTTTTTATGAAGTCTCCTATCTTTGCCTCATATCAAAATCACACAACCATGAAACTTCTTTTATTTATCGTTCTGTGTATCCCGACCCTTTTACGGGCACAGGATCAGGAAAAATACCTCAAAGGGGCCGTACCCGAAGTTGACGGAAGAGTCACATTCTCCCGGACCGTTGAAGCCCCGATACTGTCACGGGAACAGATTTTCCAAATTGCCCGGCAATGGGCGGAACAGCAATTCAACGGCAAAGACGAATTCAAAAGCCGGGTCGTATATGCCAATGCCGACAAAGGCGAACTGGCCTGCGTAGGCGAGGAGTATCTGGTATTTACCGACAAAGCCCTCTCGCTCGACCGCACCAAAATCGCCTATCAGATGAACCTCGGCATCTCCGACGGGAAATGCGAAGCGAAAATCACCGCCATCCGTTACGCCTATGAAGGCGAAAACCTGACGGCCGAAAACACCATTACCGACGCCTATGCCTTGTACAAAAACAAGAACAAACTCATCCGGCAGCCGGGGAAATTCAGAACCCACACGATCGATTTAGTGGAGAATCTGTTCTCCGGATTACAGACAGCTATCAACCCGGCGGCAAACACACCCGCACCGGCACCGGTAGCCTATCATCCTTCGGCCTCCGTACAGACAGTACCCCCTGCTCCTGCATCGCCGGCCCCTCTGCAAGGTTTCAGACAAATTTCTGCGGAGCAAATTCCCGGAAACATCATCCGGCTGCTTTCCCAGGACTGGATGCTGATTACCGCGGGCAACGCCGACCGCTTCAACACCATGACGGCAAGCTGGGGCGGCCTGGGGCACCTGTACAACAAACCCGTCGCATTCTGCTTCATCAATCCGGCACGCTACACCTACCGGTTTATGGAAAAAGAGGAGACCTACACCCTTTCCTTCTACACGGAAGCCTACCGCGATGCGCTGAAATACTGCGGCAGCCACTCGGGCAAAGACTCGGACAAGATCAAAGAAAGCGGCCTCACCCCGATCATTACCCCCAACGGCTCCCCGGCCTTTTCCGAAGCCTGGCTGATCATCGAATGCCGCAAACTGGTTTCCCAGTCTTTCATTCCGGAAGCCCTCCATGACGAAAACCTGCGCGAGCAGTGGACGGGGAAACCCATGCACAAAATGTATATCGGCGAAATCCTCAACGTCTGGGTCAAATAAGCTCCCGGAAAACAAAAATACCGTACAATAAAAAAGAGGCTGAAAATCAGCCTCTTTTTTTCATCCTCCGGAAAGGATTATTTCATACTCTTCCAGTTGACGGCATAAAGCACGATGAAAAGAACAGCCCAGAAGGCCGCACCGAAGATGGACCATTGTCCGCCCACCAGACCGGGAAGCACGACAAGCAATACCTGCGCCAGCGCATACAGATAGAATCCCGTCCGCTTCAACCGGAACATGAGGATCGCCCCCGCCAGGCTCAGGATGCTAAGGATCAGCTGATAAGGCGCCAGCTTACTCTGCAGGGCAAAGGAAGCGACCATTTCCTCCGCTTTCTCTTCTCCCAGCATATCCGCAAACTGAACCTGCATGCCTTCCATAAAGGAAGAAGGCAAAAACAATACGATCAATTCGGACAGTATCGCAAAGCCCGCTCCGATAAAAGTCAGGATACACAATACCGTCAGGAAAGCAGGGCGGCCGTTCTGTTGTCTCTCTTCTTCAAAAGGATTTTCCATAGTTTTATACGTTTTAAAATTTCCGCCAAAAGTAAATAAAAATAAAAAAAGGGAAAAGTAATTGCCGGCAAAAGTTTGTTAAGTATAAGGGAATCCGTAAATTTGAGGAAAAAATTTTCAAACAACAGAATTCCTATGGAAAGAGATACGAAAATCTTCGATTTAATCGCTCAGGAAGGCCAGCGTCAGAGAGAAGGCATTGAATTGATCGCTTCTGAAAATTTCGTAAGCGACGAAGTCATGCAGGCGATGGGCTCCTGCATGACAAACAAATATGCGGAAGGCTATCCCGGCGCCCGCTACTACGGAGGCTGCCAGATTGTCGACCAGTCCGAGCAGCTGGCCATAGACCGGGCATGCAAACTGTTCGGCGCCGAATACGCCAACGTACAGCCCCACTCCGGAGCACAGGCCAATGCTGCCGTATTCTTCGCCTGCATGAAACCCGGCGACACGTACTTAGGTCTGGACCTGGCACACGGCGGCCACCTGTCCCACGGCTCTCCCGTCAACCTTTCGGGGATCAACTATCATCCGGTAGCCTACCATGTAAAGGAAGACACAGGACTGGTGGATTACAACGAAATGGAGAAACTGGCATTGGAACACAAACCCAAAATGATTGTGGCCGGTGCTTCCGCCTACTCGAGAGACTGGGACTACAAACGCATGCGTGAAATCGCCGACAAAGTCGGGGCCTTGCTGATGTACGACATGGCGCATCCCGCCGGACTGATTGCCAAAGGCTTGCTGAACAATCCTTTCGACTATTGCCACATCGTCACCACCACCACCCACAAGACCCTGCGCGGTCCGCGGGGAGGCATGATCCTGCTTCCGAAAGATTTCCCCAACCCGTGGGGACTGACCACGCCGAAAGGGGAAATCAAAATGATGTCGCAGGTCATCAACTTCGCCGTATTCCCGGGACAGCAGGGCGGTCCGCTGGAACACGTCATCGCTGCCAAAGCCGTGGCATTCCACGAAGCCCTCTCCGACTCCTATACGGAATACGCCAGACAGGTACAGAAAAACGCCAAAGTCATGGCGCAGGCCTTCATGAACAAAGGCTACAAAGTGGTATCGGGAGGAACCGACAACCATTGCATGCTGATAGACTTACGCACGAAATTCCCGGATCTGACAGGTAAAAAAGCCGAAAACACATTGGTGAGAGCCGATATCACCATCAACAAGAACATGGTGCCTTTCGACAGCCGCTCTCCTTTCCAGACCTCCGGCATCCGCGTGGGAACGCCGGCCATAACGACCCGCGGACTGAAAGAACAGGACATGGAAGTTATCGTAGACCTGATCGACCGGATTCTGTCCGACATCGACAACGAAAACACCATCGCACAGGTGAAGAAAGAAGTCAATGCCATGATGAACCCGCGTCCCATGTTCGCCTGGTAACCCGGCAGAACAAAATAAAAAACGGAAGAGCGACACACTCTTCCGTTTTTTTTATTCCTCCAATATCTTAAAAGCTATATCCAGATAACGCTTTATATCGATGGTCAGCTCCCGGTCGTAAACATCGCTCCGCTTGTGCCCCAGCCGCACCACGATCGCATTTTTCTGAGGAACGGCGAAAATATACTGTCCGCCCAAGCCCCGGAAAGCGGGAAACTCCATCCCCCGATAGTGCATGATCCAAATCTGGAAACCGTAATAATCCAACGGTCCGTCCCCGAACTCATTTTCCAGATAGGCCGCCGGAGAAACAGCCTCTTCCAGATACCCGGAAGAGATCAGCTGCCGTCCGTTCCAGTCGCCATGCCGAAGAAGCAACCGGGCAAAACGGGCGACATCCCGCGCCGTGGTATTGAAACAGCAATAGGCTTTTTCATCTCCCCCCTTCCGGTCCAGATTCCACAAAGCATCGGTACAGCTCTGCATCGGGCGCCACAGCTTTTCCTGCGCATAATCGCTGATCGTCATGCCTGTCGCCGCCTCCAGCAACAAAGAAAGGAGCTGAGTGTCTCCGCTCTTGTATGAATAGCGCCTCCCCGGCTCCTCCGTGACCTCCAGATTCATCACCAGCTCCCGGATATTGTCACCGTAATAGGCCTGCGTCGTTTTGGAAAACAGGCTGGTGTATGCCTCGTCCCAGTTCAACCCGGAACTCATGGTCAGCAGATTCCGTACCGTTACCTCCGATTTCCCGCCCTCCCGGAATTCCGGCAGATAAACGCTTACCTTGTCATCCAGACTCCTGATATAGCCTTCATCGTGAGCGATTCCGACCAACAGACCGACGATGCTCTTGGTCGCGGAAAACAGATTGGAAAGAGTAAAGGGTGTCCAGCCGTCCCGGTACTCCTCATACACGACGCTGTCATTCCGGATAACAAGAAAAGCCACGGTGCCGTACTCGTCCAGATAGGCGCTGTCCGCACCGTCCAGACGATAGCGGTTGTACCGCCGCGCTTCCGGCCATTCCCAGCAACTGTCCGCCTTCCCCACGACATGCGATTCAAACAGATAGGTATCGGAAATATCCGGATACCAATGAACCAGCGCCTCCCGCACATACACGGGCATAACGAAAAAAACAAGCGCCCCCAGAAATAACAGCAGGGAAGAAATTTGCTGCCAGCGGGGAATGACTCTTTGTCTTCTCATAACCGTACCTTATTTTCCGAAACCTTTCTCACATCTACGCAAATCGTCCGTCGACAGTTTACCGGGCAGGAACTGGTCCACATTTCCGCCATTCATATACACATTCCTCACAATCGTAGAACTGATGAACGTATGGAGGGTGGACGTCAGAATGAACACAGTCTCCACTTCCGCATCCATCGCCCGGTTGGCCTGTCCGACAGCGCGTTCGTACTCGAAATCGGCCGCCGTCCGCAATCCCCGGATAATGGCATGCGCTTTCCTCTCCTTGCAGAAATCCACCGTCAGCCCCGAATAGGCGGCGACCTCCACGCGGTCGGTATGCCGGAACACCTTCTTTATCAACTCCACCCGGCAGTCCACTTCCAGAAACTCCTTTTTCAGGGCATTGACCCCGACGGCGATAATAATTTTGTCAAACAACTTCAATCCCCGGTTGACGATCTCCTCGTGTCCGACGGTAAAAGGGTCGAAAGAACCCGGAAATACAGCTATTCTTTCCATAATCGTTTCTCTAATATCCCCGGGCGCTTCCGCTCTCCCGGATTCCGATTCACATTTTTCAAGCCTACAAACATAGCCAATCAAACAGTATAAAAGAAAGAAATCCCCCAAAAAGTCGGAGCCGGGTTTTAAATTAAAAGCAGATTCCGTCCGGGAAAAACAAATAGCGATTTTTTTCCATAATTTTCTTTGAATCTGATACAGGATATCGCTTTATTTAATAAGTTTGTTCACTCAAAAAACAAAACCAAACACGATAACCTATGGCACAAAAACTTTTAATCCGGGATCTTACCCTTCGCGACGGACAGCAATCTTCATTCGCGACCCGAATGACCCAGCAGCAAATCGACCGGGTATTACCTTATTACAAAGATGCGAATTTCTATGCGATGGAAGTATGGGGCGGAGCGGTACCCGACTCCGTGATGCGCTACCTGAACGAGAATCCGTGGGACCGTCTGGAGAAAATCAAAACTGCCGTAGGCGATGTGTCCAAGCTGACAGCCCTGTCCCGGGGCCGCAATTTATTCGGTTACGCACCCTACACGGACGAAATCATCGACGGCTTCTGCCGCAATTCCATCGAATCCGGCTTAGGCATCATGCGCATCTTCGACGCCCTGAACGATGTGAACAACGTAAAATCGACCGTAAAATACGTAAAACAGTACGGCGGTATGGCCGACTGCGCCGTATGCTATACGATCGATCCCAAATACCCGAAACTCAGTTTCTTCGACAAGCTGAAAGGAAAGAAAAATCCGGCTCCGGTATTCACGAACGAATACTTCCTGGACAAAGCCAGACAAATGGCTGCCCTGGGCGCCGACATGATCACCATCAAAGACATGAGCGGCCTGATTCAGCCTTCCAGAATTGCTGAATTAATTCCGTTATTCAAGAAACACCTTTCCATCCCCATCGACTTCCACACCCACTGCACTCCCGGCTACGGGCTGGGTGCCGTATTGACGGCTATCGTAAAAGGAGTCGACGTCGTCGACACCAACATCTGGAACTTCGCCGGCGGTACGGGTGCCCCTGCAATCGAACTGGTGTATATTTTCTGCCGGAAACTCGGCGTCGAACTGGATGTCAATATGGAAGCCGTGGCCAAAATCAACCGGGAACTCTATGACATCCGGAAAGAACTGGAAGCCGTGGATGCCACCAAACAGTTCCCGAATCCGTTCAATCCGCTGACAGACACCCTGCCCGCAGACATCGACAAAGAATTCGACAAGGCCATCGAAGCCGCCCGCAACAACAATGAAGAGGCTCTGCTGAACGCCTGCCATGCCATCGAGGCCTACTTCAACTTCCCCAAACCCAACGAGCTGGTGAAAAAGGCCGAAGTACCGGGAGGCATGTACAGCAATATGGTGGCCCAGCTGAAACAGCTGAACTCCATGGACATTCTGGAAAAGGCCATGGAACTGATACCTGCGGTACGTCTGGCTGCCGGTCTTCCTCCGCTGGTAACCCCGACGAGTCAGATCGTAGGCGCACAGGCCGTGAACTGCGCACTGGACATCAAAGCGGGCAAGCCGATGTACAGCAACGTATCCAACCAGTTCGTCAACCTGGTAAAAGGCGAATACGGCAAAACGCCGGTGCCCGTAAATCCGGAATTCCGGCTGAAAATTGCCGGTACGCGCGAGGAAATTCCTTACGACACCGCCCATTACCAGATGCAGCCGAACCCGACGCTGCCGGAAGCCGGAGGCGTCAGGCTGGCTGAAAACGAAAAAGAGATCCTGCTGCTCGAACTCTTTCCGCAGGTAGCCAAAAACTTTCTTTCCAAGCAGAAAGAAGCCCGTTACCAGGCCGCACACAAAGACGAGGAAGCCCAACAAGAGGAAAAACAGGAAACCAAAGAAGAACCGATTACCGGAAAGGTAGTCGAGGCGCCGATGCCGGGCAGCATTTTCAAAATACAGGTGCAGGTCGGCGACACCGTGACCAAAGGGCAGTCGGTCATCATCCTGGAAGCCATGAAGATGGAAAACAACATCGCTTCGGATTACGCCGGAAAGGTAAAACGCATCTTCGTCAAAGAAGGCACCCCCGTTCAGGCCGGAGCAAAATTAGTCGAAATCGAAATCTGATCCGGACCGTCTTCCACATCATCCATAAGGTCGAAAGGCCTTATGGATTTTATTTCACCCGCTGAGACATGAAACCTTCCGTAAACCGCGAGTTCGAAATCGCCCAACCGTCTCCCCTGCTCGAATTTCTGCTGTCCGTCCTGAAAGAACAGAGCAGGACCACCGTAAAATCCCTGCTGGCGCACCAGCAGATCCGCATCAACGGACGCACCTGCACCCAATTCGACGCCCCGCTCCGGAAAGGCGACAGCGTTACGGTCTGTTTCGACAAACAAAGCAAGCCGTTCCGCCATCCTTTACTGGAAATCGTATTCGAGGACGAACACCTGATCGCAGTTCACAAGAAAGCCGGTCTCCTGTCCATGGCCAACGACCGGGTCAAAGAAAAAACCGCCTATCGCATCCTGAGCGACTATGTGAAAAAATCCGATCCCCGGAACCTCATTTTCATCCTGCATCGCCTCGACCGGGACACTTCCGGCTTAATGATGTTCGCCAAGAGCCGGGAAATACAGGAAAAACTGCAATCGAACTGGAATCAGTCCATTGTGGAAAGAAAATATGTCGCCGTCGTGGAAGGGACGCTGCCCCAGTCCCAGGGCACACTGAAATCCTATCTGTCGGAAGGCGGGAATTATTTCATCCATTCTTCGGATACCCCCGGCGGGAAACTGGCCGTCACCCGCTACCGGGTGCTGAAAAGCAACAAACAATACAGTCTGGTGGAGTTGGAGCTGGAAACCGGACGCAAGAACCAGATACGAGTGCACATGCAGAGTCTGAACCATCCCATTTGCGGAGACAAGAAATACGGAGCCCGCACGAATCCCCTCCACCGTCTGGCCCTGCATGCCTTCAAGCTGCATTTCATCCACCCTGTGACGCGCCGGGAGATAGACCTCGAAACGCCGGTGCCGAAAGCATTCACGCTGCTGGTAAAAAACAGAATCCCCGCTTCTAAATAAATACGGGGAATCCGACCTCTTCATTCCGGGCATCCACCTCCGCCCGAATGTCCTTCCCCGCCTCTCCGGCGGCTTCCGCCTGTATGGCCGCATTATTAATGCGTGCGAACTGATGCCCGCTGCGAAAATCCTCATACCGCTCCTCCACCATCTCCCCAAAACGGGCGCAACGCCCCTGTTCGCCCAATTCATCGAACTCCTCCTCCGTTTCTTCGAGCAGATCCAATATGAATTCCGCGGCCCAGCCCCCCAGTTCCCGTTCCTTATTCCAATCGGAATTGTATCCGTTCAACACCTGTATCACTTCTTTCAGATACTCCGTGTCCCCCCAGTCCTCATACACCTGGAGTAT
>CAZYJV010000004.1:27747-31642 GCA_964647845.1 uncultured Odoribacter sp. | reverse complement strand
CCCTGTATACGGAAGCGGCGAACTGGCTGGGAGTACCTTACAAATACGGCGGCAACACGGTCCGAGGGGTAGACTGTTCGGGACTGGTGTGCAACATCTACCGGAACGTGTACGGACAAAAGCTGGAACGCACCGTAGCAGGCATGTACAAGAAGAACTGCCGGAAAATTTCACGCAGCGCCCTCCGGCCCGGCGACCTGGTCTTTTTCAATACGGCCAAGACCAAAAACTCCGTCAGCCACGTCGGCATTTTTCTGAAAGGCGACACGTTCATCCACGCCACGACACACAGCGGTGTACGCCTCAGCACCCTGGACGAGGAATACTACAAAAAGCGCTGGATCAACGGAGGAAAAGTAAAAAAATAGCGAGACAAAAAACGCTGCCGGTCAGGCAGCGTTTTTATTATTCGGTTATCGCAATCATCCGAGATACCCTTTCATGATGCCCCGCTTGCTGTTGCGGACGAACATGATGATCTCATCCCGTTCTTTGGAAGCAGGCATTTCCGCCTCGATCCGTTCCACCGCATCCGAATTGTTCAGTCCGGACTGGTATAAGATACGATAAATATCCTGTATTTCGTTGATTTTCTCATTCGAGAACTCCCGACGGCGCAGACCAATGGAATTCACGCCCGCATAGGAAAGCGGCAGACGGCCGGCCTTTACATAAGGAGGCACATCCTTGCCTATCAGCGAACCGCCCTGTATCATAACATGTTTTCCGATGTGGACAAACTGATGCACGGCGGACATTCCCCCCAGAATGGCGAAATCGTCGACCACCACCTCCCCTGCCAGCTGACAGGCGTTCGTAATGATGCAATTATTTCCGATCAGACAGTCATGGGCGATATGCGAGTAAGCCATAATCAGGCAGTTGTTGCCGATCTGGGTCACTCCTTTGGCAGCCGTACCCCGGTTTACCGTAGCACATTCCCTGATGGTCGTATTATCGCCGATTTTTACAATGGATTTCTCTCCTCTGAATTTCAAATCCTGAGGGATGGCTGAAATAACAGCACCCGGAAATATTTTACAATTTTTTCCAATGTGTGCACCCTCAAGAATCGTAACATTCGAACCGATGCGGGTTCCTTCTTCAATCACCACATTCTTGTCGATCGTTACAAACGGCTCGATCACCACATTGTCGGCGATCTGAGCTTCCGGATGAACATAGGCTAACGGTTGTTTCATTCGTGTATTATTTAGTAAGCAAGTTTATCTGGTTTCAATTCCAGCTGACAAAGATACATATTAATTCTTGGTTTTTGCGACCTGGGCCATAAATTCTCCCTCACATACCAGTTTCCCTCCCACGAAAGCATAGCCTTTCATCGTCACCACACCGCGTTTTATGGGTGACAGCGTGATCAATTTGAAAACCAGCGTATCTCCCGGCACCACTTTTTTCCGGAACTTGATTCCGTCTATTTTCATGAAATAGGTGGAATAGTTCTCCGGATCGGGCACGCCGCTCAACACCAGAATTCCCCCGCACTGCGCCATCGCCTCGACGATCAGCACGCCGGGCATCACCGGTTCTTCCGGGAAATGACCGACAAAGTGCGGTTCGTTCATGGTGACATTCTTACAACCGATCACCATGTCGTCCGTTACCTTGAATATCTTGTCCACCAGCAGGAAAGGCGGGCGATGGGGCAGCAGGCTGCGGATTTTGTTGATATCCATCAAAGGCTCGCCCAGGATATTCACATCATCCGGATAAGCATCGTCCTTTTCCGCTGCCAGAACAGCCTTGTACATCTTCTGCGCCAGGGCGGCGTTGGCCTTGTGTCCCGGACGCTCCGCTATCAGCCGGCCTTTGATGAAACGGCCGCAAAGCGCCAAATCACCGATCACGTCCAGCAGTTTGTGGCGTGCCGGCTCATTGTCGAAATGAAGTTCCAGATTATTCAGAATGCCTTCTTTCACCTCCACGTTCTCGCAATTAAACAGCTTGGCCAGACGGCTGACCTCTTCCGCCGAAATCTTCCGGTCCGCGATGACAATCGCATTCTGCAGATCTCCGCCTTTAATCAGGTTCTGGGCAGCCAGGGCTTCCACTTCCCTCAAAAAGACAAACGTGCGGCAGGGTGCGATCTCTCCGGCAAAATCCGTACCGGAGAAAGAATAGGTGGCATACTGCATAGACAGGTAGGGAGAATCGTACGCCACTACCAGGTTCACATTGTAATCCTCATCCGGCAGCAACGTCAGCTTCGTCTGCGTTTCTTCGCACACGAACTCCATTTTTTCCTTTACCTCGAAATAACGGCGTTCGCTCTCCTGTTCCGCCAGGCCGACCTTTTCAATGGCCTCTACATAATATTTGGCGCTTCCGTCCAGTATCGGGAACTCCTCCCCGTCGATTTCAATCAGACAATTGTCCACCCCGCAGCCGTACAAAGCGGCCAGGGCGTGTTCCATCGTAAAAATTTTCACTCCGTCTTTTTCCAGACAACTGGCCCGGTCGGCGAATTTCACATACGCCGCCAAAGCAGGCACTACCGGTTTCTCCTCCAGATCCGTTCTCATGATACGGTATCCCGTATTCTCCGGAGCCGGTTTAAATACGACACAAACTTCCTTACCAGTATGCAAACCCTTGCCCTGAAGAGAAAACTCTCCTTTTAACGTGTTTTGTTTAACTGACATTATATTTTACTTTAATGTTTGAATTTCTTTCTTCAAATCACGGATCTCCCCGTACAGTTCGGGCAGTTTCCGGAACAGCACATAGGCTTTCCTGTACTGCGCCGCATCGAACGCCGGCGCACCCATGAACACTTTCCCGGCCTCCAGATCACCCACGACCCCGCTCTGTGCCGCCAGCCGCACTCCGTTTCCGATGGAAATGTGACCGGCAATGCCCACCTGCCCGCCGAACATGCAGTCCGCACCGATTTTCGCCGTTCCCGCCACACCGCACTGCGCCGCCATCACCGTATTTTCTCCCACCACCACATTGTGGGCTATCTGTATCAGATTGTCGAGCTTCACGCCTTTCGATATGCGCGTCGAACCCATCGTCGCCCGGTCGATGCAGCTGTTGGCTCCGATCTCCACATTGTCTTCGATGACCACATTCCCGATCTGGGCCACTTTATTGTATCCCTCCGTCGAAGGGGCGAATCCGAATCCGTCGGCTCCGATCACCGTTCCGGCATGAATCGTGCACGAATTGCCGATCTCGCAACCGTAATAAATCTTCACTCCGGCATAAACCGTCGTATTGTCGCCGATTTTCACCCCGTCACCGATGTAGGCATGCGGATAAATCCGGACATTCTTTCCGAGCTTCGCCCCCTTTCCTATGTATGCGAAAGCCCCGATGTAATGCCCTTCCCCGACAACCGCCGTTTCATGAATAAAAGACGGCTGCTCGATACCGGACGGCTGCGGCCGCATATTTTCATACATTTTCAGCAATACGGCGATAGCCTCGTAAGCGGACTTCACCCGTATCAGCGTGCAGGCCAAGGGTCCCGAAGGCTGAAAATCCGCATTCACCAGCACGACCGATGCCTGCGTCGTATAAATGTAATGTTCATATTTAGGATTAGCCAGAAAAGCCAGGGTATGAGGTTTTCCCTCTTCTATTTTCGATACGTTGTTTACCGTTACATTTTCATCTCCCTCCACCGTTCCCCCCAATAAAGCTGCAATGTCTTTCGCTTTAAACTCCATACAGATAAATTTTTCGCAAATTTACAAATTTTTATTTGTAAAACCACCCTTCTCCCGTTTTTATCTTAAACAGAAAGGATTTCTGCTATTTTTCCGCTCCGGATGTTTGGTAATTCGATATTTTGATCTATATTTGCGTCGAATTAGGATTTAAAATCGAAGAGGGGACCGAAAGTCCCCTTTTCTATTGCCTGCCGGCA
>CAZYJV010000004.1:18071-27647 GCA_964647845.1 uncultured Odoribacter sp. | reverse complement strand
CCCTTTCTTGTGGAAGGGCAATACAAAAAGAACATCGGGAATACCGTCGAAATCCGTCTGAAAGAATCGGGGATGCTGAAGGGGGTACTGAAAGCCTACAACGGCGACAGCATCGTCGTCGAATGCGAGGAGAAAAAAGCCGTGGAGGGGAAAAAGAAAAAAGAGACGGTAAAAACCGAAAAAACGGTTGATCTGTCCGGTATCAAACAGATAAAAGACATCGTAACATTTTGAAAACGAAATAATAATCAATAACAATAATCACGAAAAAGTTAAAATGGAAAATATTAACTTAGTAGAATCATTCGCTGAATTTAAAGAATTCAAAAATATCGACAGAGCGACGTTAATGAGCGTATTGGAAGACGTTTTCAGAAATATGCTCCTCAAAAGATACGGTTCGGAGGAAAACTTCGACATCATCATCAACATCGACAAGGGAGATCTTGAAATCTGGAGAAACCGGACCGTCGTGGAAGATGACAAACTGGAAGACCCGAACACCCAGATTACGCTGACGGAAGCGCAGAAAATCGACAGCGATTACGAAGTGGGGGAAGAAGTCGCCGATGAAGTGAAATTCAAGGACTTCGGACGCCGTTCCGTTCTGGCTTTGCGCCAGAACCTTTCCTCCCGGATTCTCGAACTGGAAAAAGACAACATCTACAACAAATACAAAGACCGCATCGGTCAGATCATCTTAGGGGAAGTCTACCAGATCTGGAAAAAGGAAATGCTGATTCTGGACGACGAAGGCAACGAACTGATTCTGCCCAAACAGGAACAGATACCTTCCGATTTCTTCAAAAAAGGAGACACGATCAAAGCGGTGGTGATCCGGGTGGAAATGAAAAACTCCAATCCGTACATCATTCTCTCCCGCACGTCGCCCGTATTCCTGGAAAGACTCTTTGAAAACGAAGTTCCGGAAATTTTCGACGGTCTGATTACCATCAAACACGTCGTACGCGCTCCCGGAGAAAGAGCGAAAGTCGCCGTGGAGTCCTATGACGACCGCATCGATCCGGTAGGCGCCTGCGTGGGAATGAAAGGCTCGCGCATCCACGGTATCGTACGGGAGCTGCGGAATGAAAACATCGACGTCATCAACTACACGAACAACCTGCAGCTGTACATCACGCGTGCCCTGAATCCGGCGAAGATCAAAAACATCGAGATCGACGAAGCGAACAAAAAAGCCAATGTGTATCTGAATCCGGAAGAAGTATCGCTGGCCATCGGGAAAGGCGGTCTGAACATCAAGCTGGCCAGCCAGCTGACGGGCTACGACATCGACGTTTACCGCGAATTCAACGAAGCACAGGAAGAGGAAGACGTGAACCTGGATGAATTTAAAGACGAGATTGAACCCTGGATTATCGACGAGCTGAAACGCGTAGGTTGCGACACCGCCAAAAACGTGCTGGAACTGGATGAAGAGGAACTGGAAAAACGTACCGACCTGGAGATCGAGACCATCCGTGAAGTTCTGAGCATATTAAAAGCCGAATTCGAGTAATCCGCTTTCAAAACTTAACGCTTGAAAATTTTAAAATCTCAATATGGCAGTAAGATTAAACAAAGTAGCCCGAGAATTTAATGTGGGACTTTCCACAATCGTAGAATTTTTGCATGCCAAGGGGATACAGGTATCCTCCGATCCAAATGCAAAACTCTCCGATGAAGAGTACGCCCTGGTGGCCAAGGAATTTTCATCGGACAGCGAGGTGAAGAAGGAGTCCTCCCTGGTGGACCTGAAAAACACCCGCAAGAAGAAAGAGACCGTCACCATCGACAACAAGGGCAATATCACGGAAATAAACGAAGAGGACGAATTTATTTCCATCAAAGACGAAGTGAAACTGGAAAACAAGATCAAGGTCGTGGACCGCATCGATCTGAATCCGGCACAGAAGCCCGTCAAAGAGGAGATAAAGGAAAAAACGGCGGCGGAAACACCGAAAGCGGCGGACAAGAAAGAAACTCCGCAGCCCGGCCTGTCCGTCCACGAAGCCGAAACAACCCGGCATCCGTCCGCTTCCGACACAGAGGAGCCCTTTAAGATACAGCAACCGACCGTCAAAGACGTGAAAGTGGTCGGAAGCATCGACCTGGATTCCATCAACCAGCGCACCCGTCCTCCCAAGAAAAGCAAACAGGAAAAAGAACGGGACCGCAAGGAAATCAAAAAGACTGCCATGCCGGGCAAACTCTCCGGCAACATGGAGGGGAACGACGACTTCCTGTCGGAAGAGGATTCCGAGACCCGGAAAAAAAGAAAAAGGATTCACCGCGACGAACCCATAAACTTCCAGGACTCCGACCGTTTCGGCAGCCGGAACGAAGAGAACAAGAAGAAGCTGAAGAAGCTGAAAAAGAAAAAGCAGGAGAAAACGGAAATCACGGATGAAGATGTAGACCGCCAGATCCGGGACACGTTCGCCCGTCTGGGAAGCAAAGGCAAATCGACCACTTCCAAGCACCGCCGCGAAAAACGCGACGCCGTCCAGCAGAAAATGCAGGCCGAACTGGAGCTGGAAGAAAAAGAAAAGAGCATCCTGAAGCTGACCGAATTCGTAACCGTTGCGGAACTGGCCACCATGATGGGCATTTCCGTTACGGAAGTCATTTCGGCCTGCATGTCCCTGGGACTGTTCGTATCCATCAACCAGCGTCTGGATGCCGAAACCATCAACCTGGTTGCGGATGAATTCGGGTTCTCCGTAGAATTCGTAAGCGTCGACATCCAGGAAGCCATCGAAGAAGAGGAAGAAGACACGGAAGAAAACATGCTTCCCCGTCCTCCCATCGTTACGGTCATGGGACACGTCGACCACGGTAAGACCTCCCTGCTGGACTACATCCGGAAGACCAACGTCATTGCCGGAGAAGCCGGAGGTATCACGCAGCACATCGGTGCATACAACGTAAAACTGGCCGACGGCCGCGCCGTTACTTTCCTGGATACGCCGGGACACGAGGCCTTTACCGCCATGCGCGCCCGCGGAGCCCAGGTCACAGACATCGCCATCATCATCATCGCAGCCGACGACAGCGTCATGCCCCAAACCATCGAGGCGATCAACCACGCCAGCGCTGCGGGAGTGCCGATGGTATTCGCCATCAACAAAGTGGACAAACCGGGGGCTAACCCGGATAAAATCCGGGAAGAACTGGCCAACATGAACTACCTCGTCGAAGAATGGGGCGGCAAATACCAGTGCCAGGAAATATCCGCCAAAAAAGGACTGAACATCGAGGAACTGCTGGAAAAAGTACTGCTCGAAGCCGAATTGCTCGACCTGAAAGCCAATCCGAACAAAAAAGCGACAGGTTCGATCATCGAATCCTCTCTGGACAAAGGCCGGGGGTATGTCGCCACCGTGCTGGTACAGGCCGGGACGCTGAAAATCGGGGATGTCGTGCTCGCCGGACAATATTTCGGTCACGTAAAAGCCATGTTCAACGAACGGGGAGGCAAACTGGAAAAAGCAGGCCCGTCCGAACCGGCGCTGATCTTAGGCTTGAACGGCGCACCCCAGGCCGGAGACAAATTCAACGTCCTCGGCAACGAAAAAGAGGCCCGTTTACTGGCGAACAAACGCGAGCAGCTCCAGCGCGAGCAGGGCTTGCGCACCCAGAAACACATTACGCTGGATGAAATCGGGCGCCGCATCGCCATCGGCTCCTTCCAGGAACTCAATATCATCGTCAAAGGCGATGTGGACGGTTCCATCGAAGCACTCGCCGACTCCTTGCTGAAACTGTCTACCGACGAAATCCAGGTAAACGTGATCCACAAGGCCGTGGGACAGATTTCGGAAGGCGATGTCATGCTGGCTGCGGCTTCCAATGCCATCATCGTCGGTTTCCAGGTGCGGCCTTCCATGAGTGCCCGCAAGTTAGCCGAAAAAGAACAGATAGACATCCGTCTGTATTCCATCATCTATACGGCCATCGAGGAGATCAAGGCCGCCATGGAGGGTATGCTGTCGCCGGAAATCAAAGAAGAAATCATCGGTACCGTCGAAGTGCTGGAAACCTTCAAGATTTCCAAAGTCGGCACCATCGCCGGATGCGTCGTCCGGGACGGCAAAATCACCCGTTCCGCGAAAGTGCGCGTCATCCGGGAGGGTATCGTGGTCTATACCGGCACCCTGGGCTCCCTCAAACGCTTCAAGGACGACGTAAAGGAAGTCACCAAGGGTTTCGAATGCGGTCTGAATATCGAAAACTACAACGATATCCGGGTCGGCGATATGGTGGAAGGCTACGAAGAGGTAGAAGTGAAAAAGACCTTATAACGCCGGAAACGGTTTTAAAAGCCCGAATCCCCGGAAGGCACCGTGCTCTTCCGGGGATTTTTCATTTTGAATATTCCGGATAAACCCCTAACTTCGCCCTTCGATTCAGAAAACGTGAAAACAGACTATGAGGAAAAAATCAACGGCCATATTGCCCCTATACCTCGCAAGTCTCGTCTTGCTGGCATTTTCCGTGTTTCCTCATCACCACCATGCTTCGTTCATCTGCTTCAACACGGTCCACGACCTCTCGGCAGAGCATCCGCACCATCACACCCACCCGGAAATTCCGGAAAAAGGATGCCATATCCAATACCTGTTTCAGGCGGACGAGATCAAAACCTTTTCCGATACCCCTGCCCAGACGGCTCCATTCTGCTGCACGCTGACCGCACACTTAGATCTGCCGTGTCCGGAGCAGGCAGCAGACTTCAGACCGGCTGCCGCCGATGACGCATTCCGACAACTCCTATATTCTTCTCCTGAATTTACCCGCGGGCCGCCCCGTTTAAGCTGACTTTCTCCCATTCATAACGAAACCGGCCCGGACCTCTGCAAACAGGGGACAACATTCCGTTACCGGAAAGAAACAAATACAAAAGCTAACAGGGTAAAAACATGAAAACATTTATACTATTCCCGGTTTTAATTCTCGCATCGATTTTATGGGGTTGTAAAACAGACCACCGGCACGAAGACAGCGAACAGCATGCCTCGCACAAACACGAGCATGAACACGAAGAAAAAGACGAACATGCAGACGAAATAATCTTTACCAAAGCCCAGGCTGAAAAAACGGACTTCAAAGTAGAGAAAGTGGAGCCGAAAACTTTCCGGCAGGTCATCGAAACCACCGGCCGGATATTGCCGGCACCCGGCGACGAATCCGTCATCGTGGCGACGAGCAACGGCATCGTATCTTTCGGCAGCAGACGCCTGACGGAAGGCACAGCCGTCAACAAAGGCGAAACGGTCTTTACCGTCATGTCCAGAAACATCGCCGAAGGTGACCATTATTCCAGGGTCAAAGCCGGGTACGAACGTGCCGAAAAGGAATTCCGGCGCGCGGAGTCATTAGTGAAAGACAGAATCATTTCCCAAAAGGAATACGAAACCGCCAAGCTGGAATACGAAACCGCCAAAATCGCCTTTGACGCCGTTTCCGGCAAACGGACCGCCAACGGGGTCAGCATCGTCTCTCCTTTGCAGGGCTTCGTGAAAAACATTCTCGTGAAAGAAGGGGAATACGTCACGACAGGACAGCCGCTCGCCACCGTTTCACAAAACAAACGGCTGGTGCTGCGTGCCGAAGTGTCCGAAAAACACTACCGTTCGCTGAACAACATCCGGAGCGCCAATTTCAAGACTCCGTACGACAACAAAGTATACGTCCTTTCCGAACTGAACGGCAGCATGCTGTCTTTCGGGAAAGCCTCCGACAGCAATTCGTTCTACATTCCCGTTTCCTTCGAATTCGACAACAAGGGAGAAGTGATACCGGGAGCCTTCGTCGAAGTTTTCCTGCTCTCCGGAGAACAGGAAAACACCCTGACCCTGCCCGTCAGCGCCCTGACCAACGAAATGGGCGTGTTTTACGTGTACGTGCAGCTGGATGAAGAGGGATACCGCAAACAGGAAGTGACCGTCGGCGGCAACAACGGCCAGGAAGTAGAAATCCTCAAAGGAATTCATGCCGGCGAACATGTCGTGACCCGGGGTGCCTATCAGGTGAAAATGGCGTCCGCTTCCGGAGCCATTCCCCACGGACACAGCCACGAACACTAATCAACCGAACACATCGCAAATTCCTTACATATGCTGAATAACATCATACAATATTCCCTGCGCAACCGGCTGCTCGTCATGCTGGCAGCCGTCGTGCTGCTTGTCTGGGGTTCCTATACCGCTTCCATGATGGAGGTGGATGTCTTCCCCGATCTGAACGCCCCCACTGTCGTTGTCATGACGGAAGCACAGGGTATGGCCCCGGAGGAAGTGGAGCGTCTGGTGACCTTCCCCGTAGAAACAGCCGTCAACGGCGCCACGGACGTACGCCGCGTACGCTCCTCCTCCACTACCGGTTTCTCCGTGGTGTGGGTGGAATTCGAATGGGGCACGAACATTTACACCGCGCGGCAGATCGTATCCGAGAAATTAGCCACTCTGGGGGACGCCCTTCCCGCCACGGTCGGTCAGCCCACCTTGGGTCCGCAGTCCTCCATCCTCGGAGAAATGATGATTGTCGGTCTGACGGCCGATTCCACCTCGTTACAGGACTTGCGCACCATTGCCGACTGGACCATCCGTCCCCGCCTGCTTTCCACGGGCGGAGTGGCACAGGTCGCCGTCATCGGCGGAGAGATAAAGGAGTATCAGATACTTCTCGACCCTGCCCGGATGAAGCACTACAACATCACCGTGGATGAAATCCTGCCGGCGGTAGACAACATGAACCTGAATTCCACCGGCGGCATCCTCTATGAATACGGCAACGAATACATCGTGCAGGGCGTGATGGCCACCACCCGGACGGAAGAACTGGGGAAAGCGGTAGTCAAAACGGTCGGCGACATTCCGGTCACGCTGTCCGATATCGCGGACATCCGCATCGGGAACAAAGCGCCCAAATTAGGTCTGGCGTCCGAGAAAGGGAAACCGGCGGTCTTGGTTACGGTAACCAAACAGCCCGCCACCAATACGCTCGAGCTAACAGACAAACTGGACGCCTCCATCCGGGAACTGCAAAAGACCCTGCCGGCGGACGTGCGCATTTCGACCGACATCTTCCGCCAGTCCCGCTTTATCAACAGCTCCATCCGCAACATACAGGAAGCCCTATTCGAGGGCGCCCTGTTCGTGATCGTCGTGTTGTTCTTCTTCCTGATGAACTTCCGCACCACGGTCATCTCCCTGATCGCCCTGCCGCTTTCGCTGCTGGTGGCCATACTGGTGATGCACGCCCTGGGGCTGACCATCAACACGATGAGTCTCGGCGGTCTTGCCATAGCCATCGGTTCCCTGGTGGACGACGCCATCGTCGATGTGGAGAACGTCTACAAACGCCTGAGGGAGAACCGGCTCAAACCGGAGGCGGAACGCCTTCCGACCCGGCAGATCGTATTCGAAGCCTCGAAGGAGGTCCGGATGCCGATACTGAACTCCACCCTGATTATCGTCGCCTGCTTCCTGCCCCTCTTTTTCCTTTCCGGCATGGAAGGGCGCATGCTGATACCTTTGGGCATCGCCTTCATCGTCGCCCTTTTCGCCTCTACCGTCGTAGCGCTGACACTCACGCCGGTGTTGTGCAGTTATATGCTGACTACGGAAAAAGCGATGAAGAAAAGCGAGAAAGAACCCGTCGTATCGCGCACGCTGAAAAAATGGTACCGCCAGGCGCTGAACCAGGCACTGGACCACAAAAAAACGGTCATCGGCACCACGGGTGTCCTGCTGGTCGTAGCACTGATCATCCTGACCGGTCTGGGACGCAGTTTTCTGCCCCCGTTCAACGAGGGCTCGCTGACGATAAACATCGGCACGATGCCCGGTATTTCGCTGGAAGAGTCGGACAAAATGGGCAGAATGGCCGAAGAAATCCTGATGGGCATCCCCGAAATACAAACGGTCGCCCGGAAAACGGGACGCGCCGAGCTGGACGAACACGCTCTGGGAGTCAATGTTTCGGAAATCGAAGCTCCTTTCGAACTCGATAAACGTTCGCGGGAAGAGTTTCTCGAGGACGTGCGCAGACAACTGGGAGAACTGAAAGGCGTAAACGTCGAGATCGGCCAGCCGATTTCCCACCGCATCGACGCCATGCTGTCGGGCACGAAAGCCAATATCGCCATCAAGCTGTTCGGCAACGACCTCAACAAACTGTTCCAGCTCGGCACGCAGATCAAATCCGCCGTCGGCGGCATCGAAGGCATCGCCGATCTGAATGTGGAGCAGCAGATAGAACGTCCGCAGCTGCAAATCAAGCCCAAGCGGGATATGCTCGCCAAATACGGGATTACCCTGCCGGAATTTTCCGAATTCGTCAATGTGATGCTGGCGGGAAAAGTGATTTCACAAGTCAACGAAGGGGGAAAGGTTTTCGACCTCACAATCAAAGCCGACGACAGGAAAAGAGAGAACATGGAGAATATCGGCGAACTGGTCATCGACGCCGGCAGCCGGAAGATTCCGCTTCATTATGTGGCGGAGATTCTGCCGCTGACTGGACCGAATACCATCAGCCGGGAGAACGTTCAGCGCAAGATCGTGGTTTCCGCCAACGTGGCAGGCAGAGACCTGAAAGGCGTCGTCAATGACATCCGAAAGGAAATCGAAGCCAATATCAACCTTCCCGAAGGGTATCACATCGAGTACGGCGGGCAGTTCGAAAGCGAGCAGGCGGCCTCCAGGATCCTGTTCCTCACCTCGCTGATTTCCATACTCATCATCTTTCTGATTCTGTACCACGAATTCAGGAGCCTGCCGCTGGCCGGCATCATCATGCTGAATCTGCCGCTGGCCGTCATCGGCGGAATCATCGGCATCCGCCTCACGTCGGGCGTGATAAGCATTCCCGCCATTATCGGCTTTATCTCCCTGTTCGGAATCGCCACCCGGAACGGTATTCTGCTGGTTTCCCATTACAACCACCTGAGAGCCGGCGGCCTGTCCTTGCGGGAAAGCATTGTCCAGGGATCTTCAGACCGTCTGAACCCGATTCTGATGACGGCGCTGACCTCCGCGCTGGCGTTGATACCTCTGGCCGTGGGAGGCGACCTGCCGGGCAATGAAATTCAGAGTCCGATGGCGCAGGTGATACTGGGCGGCTTGCTCAGCTCCACCCTGCTCAACGGATTTGTCATTCCCGTCGTATATCTTCTGCTCAACCGGAAAGAGACACAACCAATCACTCACCCAGAAATACAGCATTCATGAAAAAATATATCCCTCTTTTTATCTCCGTCCTGCTTTTATGTCCCGCCGTCCATGCACAGCAGGATATAAACAGCGTTCTGAAAAGCGTCGAGACCCGCAACAAAACGCTGCAGGCGGAAAGCCGCCTGAACAGAGCCCGGCAACTCGAAGCCCGTACGGGGAATTACCTGGCGAACCCGACGGTGGAACTGAATCAGCTGTGGGCGGACCGCAGTACAGGCGGCAATGTCAATGAGCTGGCAGTCGTACAGGGGTTCGATTTTCCCACGGTCTATGCCAACAAAAACAAACTGGCGGACCTGAAGGTGCATACCGCCAATTACCGGTACGCCGTCAGCCG
>CAZYJV010000004.1:10442-17971 GCA_964647845.1 uncultured Odoribacter sp. | reverse complement strand
AAAGACATCTCCGGACAGTCGGAAATCGCAGAGCGGGAAATCCGGCTGACACGGTCCCTGACCCTGCCCAAGTTCGACATCGGCTACCGGCGCAACGGCGGGAGCGGCGAAAGCATGAACGGCTTCCGCATCGGCATGTCCATTCCCCTGTGGGAAAACAAAAACACGGTCAAAAAAGCCAAAGCCCAGTTCGAATACGCCACCGCCGTAGCGGAAGACAAAGTGCAGGCGCTGAAATCCGCCCTGCAACAACTCTACCAGCAGGCACAAACCCTTGCCGAATCCCGGGAAGAATACCGGAAAATCTTATCCGACCGGCAAAGCATCGAATTGTTGAACAAAGCCCTGAACGCCGGACAGATTTCCCTGGTCGAATATTTCACGGAAATCGCCGTTTTCTATGAAAGCCGCCAGAATTACCTGGAGGTCGAGCGCGATTATTTCAGCGCCCTTGCACGGCTTTTCCAATACAAACTATAAAAGCCGAGGATTGCCATACGATGATTCAGAATCTTTTAAACGAAAAAATAGTCATACTGGACGGCGCCATGGGTACGGCCATACAGGCGTACGGACCGGACGAATCCCGGTTCAGGGGGGAGGAACTCAGGGACCATGCCGTCAACCTGAAAGGCAATAACGACATACTGAACCTGACGGCCCCCGACATTGTCCAGACAATTCACCGGACTTATATCGACGCCGGCGCGGATATTATCGAAACCAACACGTTCAATTCGAACGCCGTTTCGCAGGCGGAGTACCGATGCCAAGAACTGGTTTACAGACTGAACGCGGAAGGCGCCCGCATCGCCCGAAGGGCGGCGCAGGAAGCGGGGCGGAAAGTGTATGTGGCGGGAAGCATCGGCCCTACGTCCAAAACCCTGTCCCTCTCCCCCGACATCCATCGTCCGGAGTTCCGTCCGGTGGATTTCGACACGCTGGCTGCGACCTACCGTACCCAGGCAGAGGGGCTTATCGACGGAGGAGTAGATTTGTTCCTCGTAGAAACCGTTTTCGACGGCCTGAACGCCAAAGCGGCACTCTATGCCATAGACTGCGTCCAGCGGGCCAAAGGCACGCAATTGCCCGTGATGGTGTCCGCCACCATCAACGACAAAAGCGGACGCACCCTGACCGGCCAGTCTCTGGAAGCGCTGTATACGGCCCTTTCCCATTATCCGCTGTTGAGCTTCGGACTGAACTGTTCCTGCGGCGCCTCCGATTTGCAGTTCTTCGTGGAAAGGCTGTCCCGGTTTCTGCCCTGCTACCTGAGCATTTACCCCAATGCCGGATTGCCCAATGAGATGGGGGAATACGAGGAAACGCCGGAGTGGACTGCCGGCTGCCTGAAGAAAATGGCCGAAGAAGGCCTGCTCAATATCGCAGGCGGTTGCTGCGGGACGACTCCCGCCCATATACGGGCCATACGGGAGGCATTGAGCTCCTGCCCTCCCCGGAAATGTCCGGCACAGGACACACCGCTGGTTGTCAGCGGGCTGGACCGGGTGGTTATCGACAAGGCGCAAAACAATTTCATCCACATCGGCGAACGGACGAATGTCGCCGGTTCGGCGAAGTTCGCCCGGCTGATTCATGAGAAAGCCTACGAAGAAGCTTCGTCCATCGCCCGGAAACAGATTGAAAACGGAGCTTCGGTCATCGACATCAACATGGACGACGCCATGCTCGACAGCGCCGCCGAAATGGCGACCTTCATCCGGATTATCAACAACGACCCGGACATCGCCAAAGCAGCCCTGATGATCGATTCTTCGGACTGGAACACGCTCCTCGCAGGCCTGAAAAACGCACAGGGGAAGTGTATCGTCAATTCCATCAGTCTGAAAGAGGGCGAACGCGAGTTTCTCAGAAAAGCCGAAGAAATCCGCCGGCTGGGCGCCGCAGCGGTCATCATGGCTTTCGACGAACAGGGACAGGCCGTCGACTACGAACGCAAAATCCGTATCTGCGAACGCGCATACCGGCTTCTGACCGGGAAGGCGGGCTTCCCTCCCCAGGACATTATTTTCGATGTCAACGTACTCGCTATCGGCACAGGCATGGAAGAGCACAACAACTACGCCGTCGATTTCATCCGCGCGGTGAAGTGGATAAAGACGCATCTGCCCGGCTGCCGCACATCGGGAGGCATTTCAAATCTTTCTTTCTCTTTCCGCGGAAACAATACCGTACGGGAAGCCATGCATTCGGTGTTTCTTTACCATGCCATCCGCGCAGGCCTGGACATGGCGATTGTCAATCCCGCCATGCTGCAGGTGTACGATGACATCGAACCGACGCTTCTGCATGCCGTCGAAGATGTCGTCCTCAACAGACATCCGCAGGCTACGGAGCGCCTGATCGGACTGGCAGAGAAAATCAAAAATACCTCCACAGAGGCCCGCAGCGTCAAAAACGAAATCTGGCGTACCCATTCCCTGGAGGAACGTCTGGCTTACGCCCTGATCAAAGGCATTACGGAATATCTGCCGGAAGACATCCGCGAAGCCCTGCATGTCTGGGAAACGCCTGTCGGGATTATCGAGGGGCCGCTGATGAAAGGCATGGAGAAAGTCGGCAATCTGTTCGGCGACGGAAAAATGTTCCTCCCGCAGGTGGTCAAGTCCGCCAAGGTAATGAAAGAAGCCGTGAATCTGCTCCAGCCGGAAATCGAAAGACACAATCTGCAGGCCGGAACTTCTTCCCTCCGTCCCAAAATCGTCATCGCCACGGCCAAAGGCGATGTGCACGACATAGGAAAGAACATCGTACACATCGTTCTGACCTGCAACAATTTCGAAGTCATCGACCTCGGCGTGATGGTCGACAATCAAACCATTGCAAAAGCAGCCTTGCAGTACAAAGCCGATGCGATCGGCGTCAGCGGACTGATTACGCCCTCCCTTGCCGAAATGGAAGCCCTGTGCGAATTGTTACAGAAAAAGGGTATGACCGTTCCCCTCGTCGTAGGAGGAGCCACCACGTCCGCCGTCCATACCGCTGTCAAACTCGCCCCCAGGTACCAGGGCGGAGTGATTCACGGAGGCGATGCCTCGCAAACGGTCAGCCGGATCAAGCATCTTTTGCAGAATCCACCGCTTTTCCTGTCCCGTCTCAGCGAGGAACAGGAAGAAATCCGGCATCTGTACCATCATTCCCGGCAGCCGCTCCTTCCGTTTGAAGAAGCCCGGAGAAAAGCACCGGCTTTCAGTGCCGGAAGCTATGCCCTCCCCGCCTCTTTCGGGAAAGAGCCGCTGACCGTTAAAAACATCGCCCTCGGAGAACTGGCCGAACAGATCGACTGGACACCGTTTTTCCACTTCTGGGGCTTCAGGGGGAAGTTCCCGGAAATCATCCGCAACAACGAGGAGGCAGCCAAGACGTACCGGGCCGCTCTGGATATGCTGGAACAGGTGATTGCCGGGAATGAATTCGAAGCCTCTCTGGTCCTGAAATTTTATTCCGCCTGTTCGGAGGGGGAAGATATTCTCCTGGAGGACACCCACCGGCTCTGCATGCTGCGGCAACAGACCGCCGGGGAACAATGCCTCTGTCTGTCCGATTATGTCCCGCCCCGGAATCTGGGTCACAGCACCGTCGGCCTGTTTTGCCTCAAAGTAGCCGACAGGTATCCGGGATGCGACTGCCGCGATTTCCGTCATCTGCTCCGGGAAAGCCTCTGCGCCCGGCTCACCGAGGCTCTGGCGGAATGGATGCAGGAGCGGGTCGGCCGGCATCTGCATATGATTCGTCCGGCATTCGGCTATCCGGCCTGTCCCGACCACGGACTGAAAAAAGAGGTGTTCCGTTTGCTGGAAGCAGAGAGACAAATCGGCGTATCTCTGACCTCTTCCTATGCCATCCAGCCGACCACCAGCCTCTGCGGCATGCTGATAGCCCATCCGGAAGCCCGCTATTTCAGTATCGGGAAGATAGGAAAAGACCAGCTGGAGTCTTACTGCCGGCGGAGAGCCGTTTCTGAAGCGGAAGGCACCCGGCTGTTAGGCGCGCTCATTCAATAAAAATTCCAGAAAAACGCATATGAAAATAACGGATATACTCAACAGCAAACCCGGACCTTTTCCCTCGTTCGAACTGGTTCCGCCCCTGAAAGGCAGCGACATCAACAAGCTCTACAACTCCATCGAGCCGCTGATGGAGTTCAAACCGCCTTTTCTCAACATCACCTATCACCGGGATGAAGTGGAATTCCGGCAAAAGGCCGACGGCACGTTCGAAAAGGTGACAATAAACAAGCGCCCCGGCTCCGTCGCCATCGCCGCCGCCATTATGAAGCGCTTTCAGGTGGAGGTGGTACCTCACCTGATATGCGGAGGCGCCAGCAGGTATAAACTGGAGAACGACCTGATAGACCTGAATTTCCTGGACATCCAAAATGTAGTCGCCCTGCGCGGGGACGCCGTTCCGGGAGAAAAATATTTCACGCCCGAACCCGGCGGACATAGATACAGCTGCCAGCTGGTGGAACAGATACACAACATGAACCGGGGGAAATATCTGGACGAAACCCTCACCGACGCCATCGCGACGAATTTCTGCATCGGCGTTGCCGGCTATCCGGAGAAGCACTGCGAGGCGCCGAACCCGGAAATAGATATCTGCAATCTCAAAAAGAAAGTAGAGGCAGGCGCCGACTACATCGTCACGCAAATGTTTTTCGACAATCAGCGCTTTTTCCGTTTTGTGGAAAAATGCCGTGCCGCAGGGATCACCGTTCCGATTATTCCCGGGCTGAAGCCTATTTCCACCCAGACGCATATAGAACTTCTGCCCCGTACTTTCAGCATCGATTTGCCGGAAGAACTGATGAAAGAGGTGCGCAAATGCACGAATAACGAGGCCATTTATCAGACGGGGATAGAATGGTGTACGATGCAAAGCAGGGAACTGCTTGCCCGGGGAGTTCCCGCCATCCATTACTACACGATGGGCAAGGCGGACAATATCCGCAAGATTCTCTCGGCGGTATTTTAACCGGGATGTCATTCCGTCATGAAAAAAAGGTGGAAAAAAGCATCGGTCGCCTTGTGCTGCCTCTGTCTCATAACAGGCTGGTGGTTCATGTTCCCTACCCCGCTTTTTCACACGCCTTTTTCCACGGTTCTGACAGACCGGGAAGGGGAAATCATCGGCTCCTCCGTAGCCGCCGATCAGCAATTCCGTTTTCCGGAAGCCCCGGTCCTGTCCCCCAAATACATCATTTCTCTGATAACCTTCGAGGACAAGCGTTTCTTGTCCCACCGGGGCGTGGATTTCGCCGCTTTGCTCCGGGCCTGCCGGCAGAACTTCTCTTCCGGCAAAACGGTCAGCGGCGGCAGTACCATTACGATGCAAGTAATCCGGATCGCGAGGGGAAATCCGCCGCGGACCTACGGGGAAAAACTCCGGGAATTGGTTCTTGCCTGGCGTCTGGAGCAGCAATATACGAAATACGCTATCCTGCAAATGTATGCGGCGCATGCCCCTTTCGGGGGCAATATCGTAGGCATGCAGACGGCTGCCGAAAAATATTTTCACCGCTCGCCGGAACAGCTGAGCTGGGCCGAAGCGGCTTTTCTGGCCATACTCCCCAATGCCCCCGCCCTGAAAAACCGGCCGCTGCTGAAAGAGAAAAGGGACAGGCTGCTAAGAAAATTATACGAGAAGCAGTGGATGCATGAGGAGGATTACCTGCTGGCCGTAGCAGAACCGCTGCCGGAAAAGATTTCCGCCACCGAAAGCATAGCCCCGCATCTCATGACGGAAGCCGTGCTGACTCAAAGCGGACAAACCGCCCGCTCCACCATCGACCGGCATTTGCAGAAACAGGTCAATGAAATCGTCGCCCGTCACAGCCGGTTGCTCGGCCAGAACCATATCTACAACCTGGCCGTACTCGTCGCCCATATCCCCAGCGGCGAAGTCCGGGCTTATGCGGCAAACAGTCCCGCACAGGCAGGCAGCCGCGGGAATGACGTAAACATCATCAAATCGGTACGCAGTTCCGGCAGCATCCTCAAGCCGGCCTTGTACGCCCTCATGCAGCAGGAAGGCTATATCCTGCCTTCGACCCTGCTGCCGGATATTCCTTCCCGCTTCGGACAGTACGCCCCTTCCAATTTCAACAGGACCTTTCAAGGCGCAGCGCCGGCCGACCAGGCTCTGGCTTTTTCGCTGAACATCCCTTTTGTCCGCCTGCTGCAGGAATACGGTTTCAACCGTTTCCGGGAGGACCTAACGCGTCTGGGCATCCGCTCGCTGAACCGTCCGGCGGAAGATTACGGGTTGAGTCTGATTTTAGGCGGAGCGGAAACTTCCCTCTGGGATTTATGCAATATGTACGGAGGTATGGCCGCCACCCTCCGGCACTATCAGGAACGGGACGGACAATATTTCGCAGGAGCCTACGAACGGCTCAAGCTCTGGAATGACACCGGACAGCCGACAGCCCAGGCCATCCGGCCGGAGGAAGCGCCGCTGAGCGCGGCTGCCATCTGGCTCACGTTCAAAGCGATGCAGACCGTTGAACGCCCGGAACTGGAGTCCGGCTGGAAAAATTTCGCCGCTTCCATGCATCTGGCGTGGAAAACCGGTACAAGTTTCGGCTTCCGCGATGCCTGGGCGATCGGGGTGAATGCCGACTGGGTCATCGGCGTATGGGCAGGGAATGCCGACGGAGAAGGCAGACCGGGATTAATCGGCGTGCGCGCCGCAGCCCCCGTATTATTCGAAGTGGCAGGCTTACTGCCTGTAACGGGCAAATTTTACGAACCTGCCGACGAACTGGAAGAAGCCGTCGTCTGCCGACAAAGCGGCTACCGGGCCTCGTCGCTCTGCGAACCCGCAGACACCGTCAAAATCTGCCGCAACGGGAAACGCACGGGACTGTGCCCGTTCCATCGTCTGATACATCTGGACGCTTCCGGAACCCGGCGGGTAAATTCAACCTGTGAAACTCCCTACGATATGCAGCCCCGCCCCTGGTTCGTTCTTCCCCCCGTGCAGGAATGGTATTATGCCCGCAGCCATGCGGGCTACCGGCGGCTTCCTCCCTACCGGCAAGACTGTGTCGCTCCCGAAGACATGATGGAGCTGATTTATCCGCCGCAAGAGGCCCGGGTGTTTATTCCCCGGGAATTCGGAGGCAAGAAGGGCCGGATAGTATTCGAACTGGCACACCGGATTCCGGACACTGAGGTGTACTGGCACGTCGACGACCGCTATGCCGGCATGACCCGGCACATTCACCAGATGGAACTAAACCTGAGCGCAGGCAGGCACCTGCTGATTTTAGTCGATGCCCACGGAAATACCCTGCAACGCACGTTCCATGTTGTCAGCAAAAGCCAATAAGAAAAAGGGATGCGTCACCGGATACATTTTTTCTTCGATTTGTTTTTTTCTTTTGGAATAAACGATTATCTTTGCAATCGCAAATCGCCACTTTAGCTCAGCTGGTAGAGCGACGCATTCGTAATGCGTAGGTCGCGAGTTCAAGTCTCGCAAGTGGCTCAACTGAAAATCAA
>CAZYJV010000004.1:5328-10342 GCA_964647845.1 uncultured Odoribacter sp. | reverse complement strand
ACATATATGAATAAATCCATACATCTGAAGGCCTGTTGTGCATTCTTTCTCCTTGTATCGCTTTTCTGCGGATGCGAGAAAAAGCATATCGAACACAAAGGCGAAAAAGAAATCAGCTTCAATCTCGACTTGAATCCGAGTTCCGGTTTCAGAATCGTTACCCGCGCCCAGTCGCCGGATTCGCTTTTCAAAATACCGGATGCCGATGAATTTAAGATTCAGTTGCTGAATGCTTCCGGCGCCGTCATAAAGGAATGGGCGTCCTATTCGGAAATGCCGCATCCCGTGAAAATCCAGGCCAACAAGCTTCAGATCAAGGCGTCCTGCGGCCTCTCGGGAAGTAGCAATTTCGACGCCCCCTGTTTCAGCGGCGACACGACACTGTTTCTTCAGGAGGACGAAGAAAACAACGTTACGCTTACCGCCGGTATCGGCAACGTACTGGCAAGTGTCCGCTATCGCGAGAATTTCAGCAGTTATTTTAAGGATTATTCCACGCAGCTCATTACTGCCGTCGATACAATTACATTCGGCAAGGACGAGAAACGCACGGCCTTTTTACCGGCGGGCAAACTGGATGTGCTGCTGAATATGACCAAGAACGATTTAACGACGAATTCGCTGCTTGCCGTATCCCTTCCGGAGACGAAAGCCGCCGAATATTATCATTTCAATGTTTCTCTCGGCGGTGAACAGGGGTATGAGAAGCTATTGATCAGTTTCGATTCGACCACCGTCGAGCAACCTATCGAGGTCGCTTTGCCGCAGGACTGGCAGGCACACAAAAAGCCCTACCTTACGCCGGCTTTCGATACGGTGCCCGTTTATAAATATTTAGTGGGGGAAAGCTGTGACGAAAAAATGTTTTACACATTGATTACCGCCCTCGGAAAAATCGGTTCGTGCCGGATCAAAACCGCTTCCGCCGGTTTAATCGCCGCCGGGTGGCCGGCGAATGTCGATTTGCTTTCCCTGACCAATGCCAACAGGAACCGCCTGCTTCGCTTCGGCCTGAAGTGGTCGGACGATATGGAGGGGGCGAATATGGCGGAACTCGATTTTTCGGGTATCGTTACCAATCTCCCTGCCGGCAAACACACGATTACGGTGGATGTGGCGGATGTTTCGGGGCAGCATTGCGTTCCCCTGAATCTCAAATTCCACATTACTCCCCCGCTTTTCGAATTGGTCGCTCCGGAGCGTCCCGCAATCGCCCGGAGTCTGGAGTATCCGTTTAAAATCCGGCTAAGCGGCGGCGCCCCCGAGAATATCATTATCGAATATCTGAATGAGAACCTGGCATTCGGAGTGAAGGAATGGACGAAATGCAATATCAATTCCTGGAACTGGAACACCACGATGGATACCGTGTATGTGTACGCCGGAGTAAATATCAACAAGCCGATGATCCAGTTCCGTGCCAAATACGGGGACGAAACGACGAATGAGGTCACGCTGAGCGCCGTCAATCCGACGTTCCGGCTTCAGAAAGACGGACCGGAATGGGCGAAACGCGCCTATCTGAATATCGAACAGACAGACGGTACGAACGGCCTGGCACAGAATACACTGATCGAACAATATGACGTCCAGATTTCAACAGATAAAACGACTTGGACCCACGTGAATACAGAAGATTTTTCATTCGATAAAACCGATGACCTCGTCAAGTTTCAAGTAAATAAATTAGAGGGCGATCACACTTACTACGTCCGAGTGGCTTTCGACGCCAAAGCGGATCTGGACATCTGCTACTCAGAACCGATCGAAATTAAAACGGAAGAGGCATTGGAATTACAATCCATCGAATTTTCTGATAAAACAATAAAATCAATCAATAAAGGCGGAGGATATGGGTGGACTGGCGTAATTAGTAGTGATAAAAAACAAGCAACGGAAACAATACACTATTATGAAGGAAAGAACTCATGGCTTACGGTCAATGCCAAAACCATGTCACCTGTAGAGAAGGCAAAAACACTCAATACATGGTATATCATTGCCTCGACTTTACCATATACCAAGGATTATTCAAACGGTGTCCTATTGCGAAATGTCGGTTGGGACAATCAAGGAGAAACACCTGAGACCAAATATGGTAGCCGTAGTTCACCAACAAGCTTATCCGACCTAACACCTCCGAATATCGGACATCATTCCGCCGGAAAGTTATTTTTGGGAACAAATTACACTTACAATCACGATAATCCCAACAATCCCAACGAAACCTACAAGGAAGGTGTTGAATTTACATCCCGTCCGTCCGTTTTAAGATTTTCATATACATATAGCGGACTTAACAGAGACCAGGCGCTTGTAAAAATAGAAGTACTTGATGCGACCGACAATATCATCGGTACAGGAGAAGAAACTTTTGGAGACCAAGCGACTTTAAATAAAGCTTCCGTAAGAATAAACTATACAGATACGAAAACAAAAGCCGCGAAATTAAAAATCATGTTCGCTTCGTCTTCCAGTTGTTCTTATGACCAAAACAAAGAAGATGGAGATAGCGGTATCAAACGCTTTACCCAAAATATTCCGGCTGATGCAATCTGCACCGGTAGTGAATTTTTTATTACGGGTGTTTCCTTAGATTACGAGTAATACTATGTTGTATAATCATTGAAAATAATATACCATGAAAAGATTTGCACGTGTTTTTATCTTTTTGATCGCACTCTTTTCCGTTCTTGCCTGCAAGAAAGAGCATATCGGGGCGGACCCGCGGACGGAGAGCGGTTCCCTGCGTTTAAATATGGGAATCAATGTATTGCTTACACAAAATACGACGCCCGCTTCCAGAGCAGCCATCGATACGAAAGATTTCATCGTTACGGTTTACGATAACAAGACCGGCGCCATCGCTCTGGATGTGAACAAAGCGGACGCCGTCTATGAATACGGCAATATGCCCGAAATCGTCGCCCTGTATACGGGAGAATATTATATCGTCGCCTCTTCTTTGAGAGAGATGCCGGCAGCGGCCTGGGAAACGCCTTATTATCAGGGGACGTCGGAAGTCTTTACCATAAAGAAATCCTCCGTTACCCAGCTGGCGGACATCAACTGTACTCAGGAAAATGTAAAGGTGACGGTTTCCTATACGGAGAAACTGCAGAAGGAACTGACCTCCTACCACGCCGTCATAGCACTAAGCAGCAATGAAAATGCACACCTCGATTTCGACAAAACCGCCGCTCTCGCCGGCTATTTCAAACCGGAAAAGTTAATCGCGGTGCTGAACGGTGAACGGTATGACGGAGAAATTATCCGTGCGCGGGTGGACCTCGATTCCATCAAGCCCGGACAGCATCAGAATATCGAATTCGACGTCACATACAGCTCCATGCAACTGACCATTCATGTGAATACGGATGTCGATGTCATCGACAAGGATATTGTCGTTCCTCCGGATGACGACCCCGTGGAGGATCCCGACACGATTCCGGTAGATCCGACTCCCGGTCCTCCTTCCGAAGCTATCGGCATCGTGGGACGGGGATTCGATATAGACAACGCTATCGAGTTTGCTGTCGGAGAAACCAAGGAGGTCGTTGTCGATATCAATGCCACACACCAGATTTACAATTTATGGGTGGAAATCGAATCGGAGTTCCTAACGGAAGAGGAGTTGGGTTCTTTGGGCATCCCCAAGAAATTCAACCTGGGAGACCTTACTCCTGCATTGAAGGCGGCTTTCGGTGCGGAAGGATTGGGATTGATTGACGGCGATGTCAGAGGGAAGACATCCCTTGTATTCGATATCAGTAAGTTCACCGCATTGCTGCTGCAAGCCGGTACCCATAAATTCATCATAACAGTGGACGATTACGAGAATTCGTCTTTAACCAAGACGCTGACGCTCGTTAACCACGATTAAAAATTGCCTTATGTCGAAAAATACTATCGGATTGCTGCTATTTTTATTTTCCTGTTCTTTTTTCTCCTGCCAGGACGACAGGATCGAACAGGAGGGTGACGGATTGCTGGAGTTGAAGGTAAGCTTCAATACCCAGACGACTCCCGCCATAGCGGTAAGAAGTACGGAAAGAGATTATACCGTAGTCATCAGGAACGAGGACGGACGGACGCTGAAAAGATATGCCACGCGGGAGGATATGCCGGAAGAAATTGCACTGGCAGCCGGAACCTACACAGCAGAGGTAACCTCGGGCGATAACCCGGATGCGGCTTTCTCCAGTCCTTATTTCACGGGAAGCGAAAAATTCTCCGTAAAGTCCAACGAGGCCTCCCAGGCAGAGGTTAAATGCACGTTGGCCAATGCGAAGGTCTCCGTCAATTATTCGGAACGGATCAGGCAATATTTCTCGTCTTACAAAACTTCCGTAAGTGTTCCTAAAGGATGTATCACTTTTACGGAGGATAACAAAGAAAGCGGCTATTTTAAAATCGCCAATGACAGCATGCGGCTTTCGTGGGAGTTGGCGGCCGTAAATACTGCCGGGCAGTCTTTCAGGAAAACCGGGGAATTTCAGGCGAAAAAACGGCAGCACTATTCCCTGAATTTCGACATCGAGAATCAGCAGAATTCGGAAGAAGGAGGCGTGAAAGTGAATATTGTCGCCAACGACGATGTCGTCCGCACGGATACGGTCGTCATGATTGTTTTGCGCACGCTGCCCGAAATCACCGGAGACAATTTCGATATAACCGTCCCGGTGGCGCTGCAATATAAAAAGTATGAAAATGCCGCTTACAAAATCAATATCAAAGGAACCCCTTCCATCGATTCGATTTGGTTTGAACACAATTGCGAACATTTAAACACCAACAACGTTCCTTTTAGTTTTAATCTGTATAAAATTGAACCATCCGCATTCGAGACGATGCAGAGTGCCGGATTGGTTTGGATAAGGGAAACCGACAGTACGGCAAGCATGGATTTCACTCCTATGCTGGAGCGTCTGGAAACCGGCAGCTATGAGTTCACTTTCCGGGTTTATGACTCGAAAGGCAAAAACAATTCGGCCACATTCCAGCTTTCGATTGT
>CAZYJV010000004.1:1838-5228 GCA_964647845.1 uncultured Odoribacter sp. | reverse complement strand
TCCCCTGCCCAACGGCAGTTTCGACGAATGGGACGGCACGTATCCCTGGGCTCCCGGAAGCGAGGAAAAAGATAAATTCTGGGATACGGGCAACAAGGCCGCCGAAGTCGCCAAACTGGTTCTCACGCAGTCTTCCGATATTTTGCCTTCCGGCGTTACCAACGGAAAATCCGCCTGGCTGAAATCCCAGTATACAAAGGCGTTCGGTATCGCCGATGTTTTTGCCGCCGGGAATATTTTCTCCGGAACGTTCGGCAAGATCGAAGGTACCAGCGGCGCTTCCATGACGTTCGGACAACCCTATACGTCCCGTCCTCAAAAGCTAAAAGGATATTATAAGTATAACTCCAAAACGATCGACTGGGATAAGAAAGGCGGACTGTCCGGCAAAGAGGACCGTTTCCATATTTACATTATTCTGGCGGACGAGGCGCATTATCTTAACACCACGAATCAGTCGACGCTGTTCGATATGAATAAAATCAAACGCGGCGAGGATCCCCACACCATCGCTTTCGCCGAGTTGAGCAATGAGGAATTCGACGAGCACAACAATGACATTACCCCGAGTGTCAAGATGAATGATTACAAGGCCTTCGAGATTACCCTGCAATATTACAAGGAAAATGTCAGGCCGTCTTACATCATTGTAGCGGCGACTTCCAGCAAATACGGCGATTATTATACCGGAGGCATCGGCAGCGAACTGTACATTGATGAATTTGAATTAGTTTTTGAATAGAAAATATGCATCGTTTACGCTATCTCATTTTATTATTTATATTTTCCCTGCCGATCGGTCTGGCTGCCCAGCCAATCGACCGGGGGATCACTCAGATTACCTTTATCCCCAAAGGGCAATGGATTACGGGATGCAATATTTCCTATTCACAGCATACGAACGACAATTATAAATTCATTGTGATCGAAGGCTGGAACGGGGAAGGTTATAATTTCAGCGTCAGTCCTTTTCTGCTTTACTGTTTCAAGGATAATTTAGCCGGCGGCGGCAAGTTCGAATACACCCGCTCTCTTTTAAAAATCGACAATCTGGACATCAGCATCGACGACGACCTGAGTTTCAGCCTGAGCGACATCTACACGCTGAAACACGGCTATTACGCCACGGGGTTATTCCGGGCTTATCTGAATTTGGGAGAAAGTAAACGCTTCGGGCTTTTTAATGAAGTGCAGCTGAAGTTCGGCGGAACGCAAAGCAAACTTATTTCCGGAAGCGGCGAATCGCTCACGGGGACTTACGAGTCGTCCTTCGATTTCGGATTGGGCATGGCTCCCGGCATGATTGCTTTCGTCAATGACTATACCGCCGTCGAAGTGACGGTAGGCGTGCTCGGTTTTAATGTCAAATCCATTAATCAGGTTACCGATCAGGTGGTGGTGGGCTCCAGAAAAACCAGTTCCGCCAACTTCAAAATCAATCTTTTGGCTCTGAGCCTGGGGCTCTCTTTTTATCTATAATCGGAACGGTGTGAA
This sequence comes from uncultured Odoribacter sp., assembly GCA_964647845.1. Lineage (GTDB taxonomy): Bacteria > Bacteroidota > Bacteroidia > Bacteroidales > Marinifilaceae > Culturomica. Next base: position 3,734 of record CAZYJV010000004.1, on the reverse strand, counting down.
ACACGGGGTACGACAATTACTGATTCTATTTTTCACGGCAGGCTGCTTTACCGCACAGGCAGCTTCCGAGGCCTTTTCCCCCGCTGTCTCCGATACCATTCACAATTCCGATTATTGGAGAAGAGATTCCAGTCGCATTGCTCCCCCAAAAGAAGCAAAAAAAAGACTGAAAGTTTTCGGCATTAAGATGCCGATCGATATGCCTCCCAAACGAATGGAGCGCGGTATCGTCAATTCTCTTTTCATTCCCGGGAAAACATGGCAGACGGGTATTTCTTTCTCTTATTATGAGGAAAGCAACGACGCCTATGATTTTCTGATTATCGAGGATTGGAAAGGACAAGCCTATTCATTCCGGATCAGTCCGTTTTTCTGCTGGTATTTTCAGGAAAATCTGGCTGTCGGCGGACGGTTTACCTACAGAAACACCCGGTTCGACATAAAGGAATTGAGCATTTCCATAGAAGACGACATGAGTTTTACATTAGACCATGCCGATATCAAAGACGATATGTATCAATGTGCGGCATTTATCCGGCATTACGTGGGCCTGCATCCCCGTATCGGTCTTTTCAACGAAACCCATCTCACTTACGGATACGGCAAGGGACGGCTGGCGACCGGCGATCCGGAGTTTCCCAACAGTACCTCCCAAACGACGCATGAAATACAGTTGGGTATCCGTCCCGGAATATGCGGCTTTATCACCAATTCCGTCATGCTCGAGTTTTCGTTCGAGGTCGGAGGCTTGCGTTACCGGAAGATCTCCCAAATCATCAATGACGAGAGCAGGGGCTCCCGTTCCACAGGCTCGGCCAATTTCCGGCTGAATATTCTCAGTCTGAATCTGGGCCTGGCTGTTTGTATATAAACTATTATAACTTAGAAGCGGATGAAACGTTTACTTGTTTATTTTTCGGTCTGTTTTTTAGGGCTTTCCTGCATTAAGAACGACATTCCCTATCCGACTATTTTCGGTGGATTCAAGTCTTTTACCGTCGAAGGCCAGAAAGAGAATCCGGAAATCAATACGGAAAACCTGACCCTGACCGTACGCCTGCTGGATACTGTCGACCTTGCGCATGTAAAACTTATCTCCTATCAGCTGACGGACAGCACAAGCATTGCTCCCGCCCCCGGCGAATATCTGGATTTGAGTTCCCCGCTGACATTCGTGTTATCCACCTATCAGGATTACACCTGGCAGGTGAAAGCGGAACAGATCATCGAACGGAAGTTCGTCGTAAAAGACCAGATCGGACAAAGCAGAATCGACACCAGCGGCCGAAGTGTACTCGCCTTCGTGCCGGAAAACGTATCCATACGGGATATTACTATCGAAGAGATCCAGTTAGGCCCCTCCAACAGCAAAATATCTCCCGACCCCTCTACGGTAAAGGATTTCACGATCCCCCAGGTATTTACCGTTACCTATCGGAATATAACAGAGACCTGGAAAGTCATCGTCATGCAGACGCAGGAAGTGGTAACGACCGAATCCGCCGACGCATTCGCCACCATCGCCTTTTTCAGGGGATTGGGACAATCCGGTGCAGACAACGGATTCGAGTATAAAAAGACTTCGGAGACGAATTGGATTAAAGTGAATCCGTCCCTCGTTTCGCACGAAGGCGGGAACTTCTCTGCCAAAGTTACCGGACTGGAACCCGAAAAATCCTATGTGTGCAGAGCCTATTCCGGCAGTAGCTACGGAAGCGAACTGCCATTTACGACAGAACCCGCGACCCCATTGGAAAACGCGAGTTTCGACAACTGGTGCACCGACGAGAAGAATAACAAACTCTGGTATCCCTGGGGACAAGGCGCCTCTTCTTTCTGGGACACAGGCAACAAAGGCGCTACCACCATGGGCGAGAGCAATACGACCCCCAGCTC
>CAZYJV010000004.1:0-1738 GCA_964647845.1 uncultured Odoribacter sp. | reverse complement strand
AGGAACCTGTCGAGATACGAACCAAACCCAGCGTCCGCAATCTGTTCAATCCCAGGGATCCCTCTGTCATCGCTTATGCGGAATACTACACGGCTGAAAATGTCGCATCCTGGCAGGAGTTTGATCTCGAACTGGAATACCGGGCTACGAACAGGAAACCCACGTATATCGTGATCGTTTTCTCCGCCAGCAAATACGGAGACTATTTTACGGGAGGAGACGGCAGTGTCCTGCAGCTCGACGAACTAAAACTGGAGTTCGAATAAGCCCCATAAAAAATACCGGGAGAATTTCCCGGTATTTTTTTCATTAGAATCTCGGAGTATATCGGTGACAATAAGGCTCTTTGCCTGTTTTGTTGTAATAATCCTGGTGGTAATCTTCCGCTTTCCAGAAATCCGTCGCCGGCGTAACCCGGGTTACCACCTTGTAACCTTTCCCTTTCAATTCCCGAATCAGTTCTTCCGCTATTTCTTTCTGACGGTCTGTCGTATAAAAAATTTCCGAACGATACTGGTCTCCCAAATCGGGTCCCTGCCCGTCTGTCTGCGTCGGATCGTGGATCTCAAAAAATAATTTCGCCAATGCGGTATAACTCGCCTTTGCCGGATCGAATACGATTTTTACCGCTTCCGCATGGCCGGTTGTCTTCGAACACACTTCCTTATATGTCGGATTTTCGGTTTTCCCTCCGATATATCCCGCTTCTATCGACAAGATACCGGGCTGTTGACGCATCAGATGCTCCACACCCCAGAAACACCCTCCGGCAAAAATTGCCGTTTCAGTATTTCTCTCTTCCTCCGTCAGTTCTTTTTTCATCGTCTGTCCCATTGCTATCGAATTTATAAACTTTTCATCGTTTACTTCTTTTCCATGTATTCTACGGGAAAAAGTAAGCTCGGTTTACATCCATTTTATTTCAAAGACTCCAGAAGCGTACTCAAATTGGAGGTAAAAAGACGGACTGCAATCGCCAACAGAATAATCCCGAAAAATTTACGCATCACATATACTCCTCCCTTGCCGAAAATCCGCTGTACATAATCCACTTTCTTCAATACGAAATACACGCACAACATATTCAATGCGACCGCCAGTATTATATTCAGGACATTGTACTCCGCACGCAGGGAAAGCAACGTCGTAAACGAAGCGGCTCCCGCTATCAAGGGAAATACCAGAGGCACCAGTGTGGCGGAATCCGTCGGACCGTCATTCTTAAATATCTCTACGCCGAAAATCATCTCACACCCGAGCACCAGTATCACCAAAGCACCCGCCACAGCGAAAGATGAAATATCCACGCTGAAAAAAGCCAGCAGCGCCTGCCCTACAAACAAGAATACGACCAGTATCGCAAATGAAAAAAACGCAGCCTGTCCCGCATTTATCGTTTTATTTTTCTCTTTTAATCCCAATATAATAGGTATCGAGCCCAATATATCAATCACTGCAAACAAAACGATAAAAGCACTGAGAACCTCTTTAAGACTGAAATAGATTTCCATGACCTGTATTTCTTATTAAAACGGGAAATGTTTGAAATCAAACAACATTCCGTCATATTGTTAAATTTTACAGGTACAAAAATAAAAAATTATATCGAAGTATCAATACCTCTATAAACATAGTTAAAAGACCGACGTGAAACATGAAATGAAAACCCTGAATGCCCTTCTAAAAAAAGAAAGAGAGTCACTTTCATTGCGTGACTCTCTCTCAAAATTCGGCGTCT
>CAZYJV010000003.1:0-41360 GCA_964647845.1 uncultured Odoribacter sp. | reverse complement strand
AAATCGAAATTTAGTGTGAATGGATTATGGGAGAAAAGGAAATAAAAAAGTGGAAGGTGTTGTCGTCCGAGTATCTTTTCCGGGAGCCGTGGCTAACGGTGCGGCGGCAGCGCATGGAGCTGCCTGACGGGGCGATAGTGCCGGCTTATTTCGTGCTGGAATATCCGGCGTGGATTTGTACGATAGCCCTGACGAAGGAGGGAAAGATGGTGATGGTCCGCCAGTATCGGGCGGGAATAGAGAAAGTGCTGCTGGAATTGTGTGCGGGAGTGGCGGAAGCGGAGGATGCTTCTTTGATGGATGCGGCGAAACGGGAATTGCTGGAGGAAACGGGGTATGGAAACGGAACGTGGAAGCTGTTCACGACGACCTCCGCCAATCCGGGGACGCATGCCAACCTGGCCTACTGTTTCCTGGCGACGGATGTGGAAAAGGTCGGGGAGGCGCATCCGGAGCGGACGGAGGATTTGTCCGTGGAATTGTGCGAGCCGGAAGAGGTGCTGAGAATGTTGCAGAACGATGAGCTCCTGCAATCCATGCACGCGGTCGCGTTGTGGAAATATTTTTATAACCGGAAATAGTTATGGATAGCGTATGAAGACGGAACGGGAGCAATTGGAGTATTTGCGGAATTTTGTGACGGACGAGAAGAATGCGCTTTTCGACCGGCTGATCCGGGAGCGGACGGATTACGTGACGCTGGTGCTGGAGGATCTGTACCAGTCGCACAACCAGAGCGCGGTGATGCGTACGGCCGATTGTATGGGCATACAGCATGTGCATATCATCGAGAACCGGAACAGGTACGACACTTCGTCTACGGTGTCCCAGGGGGCGCGGGAATGGCTGACGCTGCACCGGTACCGCGGCGAGAAGAACAATACGCCTGCCGCTATCCGGCAACTTCGGGCGGAGGGGTATCGTATCATTGCCACGACGCCCCATACCGACGACGTGCTGATCGACGATCTGGATCTGGAGAAGGGGAAAATGGCCTTCTTCTTCGGTACGGAGCTGACCGGCTTGTCTTCCGACGTATTGGAACAGGCGGATGAATTTGTGAAAGTGCCGATGTACGGCTTTACGGAGAGCCTGAATGTGAGCGTATGCGCGGCATTGCTGATGTACAGCGTGATGCAGCGGTTGCGCAGGGGACAGCTGGACTGGCGGATGGAGGAGCAGCAGAGGGTGAAAGTGGCGTTGCAATGGTACAGGCATTCCGTAAAAGCTTCCGGGGAAATATTACAGCGGTTTGAGTCTGAATGAATAGTTAAGTTTTGCGTATGAAAATTTTATCGGGTGTTTTGTTGCTTTGTCTGGCCTGGGGAAGCGGAAAGGGACAGCAGGTGTTGCAGGATAGTGTTGCGGCCTGTATGCAGAAGCTGGCGGCGGCGACGGAGGATAGTTCGAAACTGAAATACAGCGACGAGCTGGCGGCGTGGATAGGGAAACTCCGTGTGGGTGAGTACGACGCGGCGCAGGGGATTAAGTATCTGGGTCACAAATCCTGCCGGAATGCGAAAGCGGAGCTTTTTTCCTGGAGTATACCTTTGTCCGGGGGGGCGGCCTATTACAATTACTTTCTTTTCGAGGATAAGGGCAGGAGCGTGCTGCTGAAATCCCTGCCGGGAGACAAAACAGGGGTGCCTCCTTATCTTTTTTACGATTTCTGGGCTTTCGATTCGGATGAACGGGAATATTTCGTCTTGCTGGGCTGGGGAGAAACGGCCAAAACCAACAGAAAAGCCATCCTGATTGCCGAGTTTACGCCTTCCGGCAAGGTCAATTTCAACCGGCGTCTGTTGAGGCGGGGAAATTCCCGGAGTGCTAGTATGAGCTTCGAATATGGCAAAGGTATGAGTATGATGCTGAAACAGGATAAGAACGGGAAACGTATCATTTTCGACCATCTTTCCCCCGGCGAGGAAAAATACGAGGGAGCCTGGATGTTCTACGGACCCGACGGGACGGTGGAGGCTTTCGATTTGAAAAAGGGGGAGTGGCACTGGCGGGAAAGGCTGAAAGACCGGGAGCTGGTAAAGTAAACGGATTGGAATAAAAGGAGGTATATGCGGTTCGAGAATTACGTAGCGGAGCAATTCGACGATATTCGTATCTTGCGCTATCGGGTGCCGGCTTTTGAGAGGCTGGCGTTGAAGGAGAAATTGTTTGTTTATTATCTGAGCCGGGCGGCATCCGCTGGACGGGATATTCTGTGGGATCAGAACAATAGGCATAACCTGGCGGTACGGGAAGTGCTGGAAAAAGTATTGCGGGAGTACAGGGGGGACCGTGATTGCGATGAATTCCGCGCTTTTACGGTATATGCGAAAAAGGTGTTTTTTGCCAACGGCATTCATCACCACTATTCGATGGATAAGTTTACGCCGCTTTTTTCTCCGGACTATTTCCGCATGCTGCTGGAGGAAACGGGACAGGCGGATAAATACGGGGCTCTGGAGCGCGTATTGTTCGACGCCGGATACATGGCGAAGCGGGTGGTACTGGATGAGGGCAAGGACCTGGTAAAGGCTTCCGCGAACAATTATTATCAGGGGGTGACGCAAAAGGAGGCGGAACGTTTTTACGCGGACAGGGAACAGCACAGCGATACTCCTGTCTCGTGGGGATTGAACTCGACGTTGGTGAAAGCGGAGGGCGAGATAAGGGAGGAGGTCTGGAAAGTCGGAGGGAAATACGGAGAAATCATTGAAAACATCGTCTATTGGCTGGAGCAGGCGAAAGCCTATGCTTACAATGAACGGCAGGCCAGGGTGATAGAGCTGTTGGCGGCGTATTACCGGACGGGGGATCTGGCGCTGTTCGATGCCTGTTCGATAGCGTGGCTGCAGGAGAGAGAGGCTCCGGTGGATTTTATCAACGGATTTATCGAGGTCTACGGTGATCCCCTGGGACTGAAAGGCAGCTGGGAATCCGTGGTCGAGATTGTGGATGAGGAAGCCTGCAGGCGTACGGAGAAATTGGCGGAGAACGCGTTGTGGTTCGAACGGCATGCCCCCGTGGAGGAACGCTTTAAAAAGTCGGTCGTGTCGGGGATAACGGCGCGGGTCATGCAGGTGGCGCAGCTGGGGGGCGATTGTTACCCGGCGACACCCATCGGCATCAACTTGCCCAATTCCGAATGGATCCGGGAGCGTCACGGAAGCAAGTCGGTGACTTTTGATAATATTACCTATGCGTATGACAGGGCCTCCCAGAATTCGGGCGTGACGGATGAATTCGCCTATTCGGAGGAGGAAAAGGAATTGGCTCGCCGGTACGGTTATCTGGCGGGCAATATACACACTGATCTGCACGAGTGTCTGGGACACGGTTCCGGCAAAATGCTGCCCGGCGTGACGACGGATGTCCTGAAAAACTATTATTCCACGCTGGAGGAGGCGAGAGCCGATCTGTTCGCTTTGTACTACATGATGGACCCGAAACTGGTCGAACTGGGGATTATGCCTTCCGCCGAGGTCGGGAAGTGCGGGTACAACAGCTACATCCGGAACGGCCTGCTGGTCCAGCTGACAAGAATAAAACCGGGCGACAGACTGGAAGAGGCGCACATGCGCAACCGGCAGCTGATAGCGAAATGGGCGTATGAGCAGGGACAGGCGGCAGGTGTGATAGAGAAAATAAACGAGGAAGGGAAAACTTATTTCGTCGTGCGGGATTACGGCGCCCTGCGGGAGCTTTTCGGCAGATTGCTGGCGGAGGTGCAGCGCATCAAGTCGGAGGGGGATTACGAGGCTGCCAGGCAGCTGGTGGAAAAATACGGCGTGGAGGTGGACGGACGGTTGCATGAAGAAGTGCTGCGGCGTTACGGGAGACTGAATGTGCCTCCGTATGCCGGATTCATAAATCCCGAATACCGTCTGGTACAGGAGAACGGCCGCATCGTGGATGTCGCGATAACCTATCCGGACGATTATCTGCAACAGATGTTGGCGCAATAAAAAAGAGACACCGGAGAAACCTCCGGTGTCCATGGCTTTTATTTTTCAAAGACGATATTCGCGTAACGGTCGGAAATCGTGATCTTGGCCGAGGGGGAGGAGGAAGGACCTGCTATTCCCGTAATGCTTTTGGCGAACCGGTCGTTTTCATCATTGAAGGTAATATCGTGGAATTTTAAATCGCCGCATTTTATATTTCCGTAGTGGGTATACAATTTGGCCCGGAAGCTGTGCTGAGGCGTGATTGCCAGCGTGACGGGCGTATAGGCGGCCTGGATGTTGATCTCGGAGAAATCGGTGGCTATTTTGTTGATATTTATCTTTCCGTATTTGATGTCGGAGGCGATGAAACTCTGTTTCAACTCCTCGATAGTGAAATTGGAATAGCCCGTACTCATTTTCAATGCGCCCAGACTCTTGATTTTAAAATTGTCGTATTTCGAGTCGAGTTCCATTTTACCGACACGGCCTATTTTGCTGTTGGAATAGCCGCTGGTAAATTTCAGGACGTCCGCCTTCGTAAGCGTTAAATTGCCGTATTTGATTTCCAGGTCGATTTCTTTGGCCTCGTCTATTTCGGCATTGCCGTATTTGACCTGAATGGTATTCGATTCTCCCAGTAACTGGTTGGCCGCAAGGTTGCCGTATTTCAGGTCGCACTGGAAAGAGCGGTCGGTGCGGTTCAGGGCGATGTTGCCGTATTTGTTGATCAGATTCAGATACACGTCGGTCGGTACATTGATGGTGTAGTGGACCGTCGTCCCGCAGTTGTTGCATTTGAAATTCTTGTCGTTAAAAACGGTTTCCGCCGAAATTTTCTTTCCGTTTTTGTTGAAATCGATGGATACCCTGTCCGCCATTTCCTGGGCTACCTTGGCTTTTTCTCCCTTTCCCGTGATCTCGACGGTAAACGAGACTTTGTTTTTTCCCCATTCCGAGATGGTGAGGTTCCCGTACTTGTTGTTGACCATGACTTCGTCATTGGCGGAAACGGGAAATTCTTTGGTGATAGTCCGTTTTACCTCTTCGATGGCCCATACCGAGAAGGAGAGGAGCAAAAGGACGGCGGTGAGAATAGCGTGTCTTGTTTTCATGATTTCTTATTTAAAGGTTATTATTTCTGTCTGGTACATTTTCAATGATGGAATAAACGTGCTGCAATGTTTCCATTTTGGTCTGGTAATGCAGTACGATAAGGGAGATCTGCTCCTCGACGGTCAGGGAACCGCAGGGGGATTCGTCGCTGTCACTGAGGATAGCGCGCAGGTCTTCCATGACTTCCTGCCGGTTGGAAATATCCAGTTTATCCAGTTTGTTCTGAATCTTGTCGGCTTCTTCCTTCAGTTGCAGCCTGTAATACCCCGCCACTTCCGCCACCGATTCGCTCCAGGCAGGAGAAGGGCTGAGGATGCGGGTGAACTGAAAAATCAGCGTGAGTGCGAACACCGCGGCGATGGAAGAGGTGGTGATCCACCGGCGGCTCTGCCGGCTGTGTCTTTTTTCCCGGTTTTCGAGTTTTTTCTCAAAACGTTCGAAATGTCCGAATGCCGGGAGAGCCCGGTCGAACGCTTCCCGGTTGCGGTTGATTTTATCGGTTAAGGAGGTTTTCATGGCTGTAATGTTCTTTTACGAGGTTGATCAGTTTTTGTCTGGCCCGAACGAACTGGGAGCGGACGGTCGATGCCGAAACGTTCAGATGTTCCGCGATTTCCGCGTATTCCATGCCTTCGATCAGATGGAGCGACAGAATCATGCGGTAGCCTTCCGGAAGCAGCTGCATCATCTGTTCGATGGCTTCCAGCCGGATTTCGTCCTGCAGGGCGTCTTCCGTATCCGTGTCGGGAACGTCGGGGTATTTCTCCTCCAGTTCCACGAACCGGATTTTTCGTTTTCTGTAGCAGTCGATGGAGCTGTTGACGGCGATGCGTTTCAGCAGTTTTTCCATACTCCCGGGCTCTTCTTGCAGCAGTTCCGTCCTGTCCAGCACTTTCAGAAAGCTCTCCTGCATGATTTCTTCCGCTTCCTGCTGGTTTCCCAGAATCCGGAAACAACTGTTGTACACGCTTTTATAAAACATCATGTAGAATTCCAGTTGTGCCCGGCGTTCTTTCTTGCGGCACTGATGCACTATGACTTTGTAGCTGTTCATCGTTCGTTCTTCTGTCTGTATGACGCAGGAAGAGGTTTTTTGCTGCATGTAAATTTAAATAAATAGGATAAATTTTGGGAAAGGGCATAAAATAATCCGGCAGGTTTTCGCCTGCCGGATCGTTTTTCCTGTAAAGTATCCGTACTTTTTAATGCTTTGCGCGTGCGGCAACGATGATGCTGAAATCTTCCGCTTTCAGGGATGCGCCTCCGATCAGGCCTCCGTCTACGTCTTCGTTGGCGAAAAGCTCGTCGGCATTTTTGGCGTTGCAGCTTCCTCCGTAAAGGATAGAGGTGTTGTCGGCCACGGATTTGCCGTATTTTTCAGCAACGACTTTGCGGATGAAAGCGTGCATTTCCTGTGCCTGTGCAGAAGTGGCCGTTTTGCCCGTTCCGATAGCCCATACCGGTTCGTAAGCGATGACAATGTGAGAGAACTCTTCGGCCGAAAGGTTGAAAAGTCCGTTCACCAGCTGCGATTTAACCACGTCGAAATGTTTTTCGGCTTCTCTCTCCGCCAGCACTTCTCCGACACAGAAGATCACGTCCAGTTTGTTTTCCAGGGCGCGGGCCACTTTTTTCACCAGGATTTCATCGGTTTCTCCGTAATAACTTCTTCTTTCGGAGTGTCCCAGGATGACATACCGGCTTCCCGTAGAAGCGACCATGGCGGCGGAAATCTCGCCGGTGAAGGCGCCCGATACTTCGGTAGCGCAGTTCTGTGCGGCTACGGATACGACAGCGGGATCCACCTGTTTCGTCACTTCTGCCAGGTGGATGAAGGGCGTGCCGATGATCACTTTCACCTGAGAGGCATTCAGAGCTTTCACCTTGGCGTTCACTTCCTTGGCCAGTTCAATACCCTCCTGGAGGGTTTTATTCATTTTCCAGTTTCCTGCAACAATTTTTTTTCTCATAATAGTTATATGTTAATGGTAAATTAAAATAGCGTCGGATGCTGACCTACGCTTTGGTTTTTCTGTATTTCTTGATCATGTAAAGGAATAACAGGCACAGATAGAGTAAGGTCAGGGAATAGACAACGTATTTGTCGGTAATGCTCTGCTGTTCGCTGAGGCTGTATGCCAGCGGGTCTTTGTCTTTGAGCTTTTCGGCCTCCGGTATGTCGCGGTGTCCCCATTTGTCGACGACCGTTCCCTTTTTCAGCAGAACCAGTCCCGGATTCGAACGGACGATGGTTTTCAGCTGGATTTCGTCCATCGTACAGAATTCATAGGGGATATGGTATCGCTCCGTCAGCTGTTTGACAAGGTCGCTGTTGGAAGCTGTCAGACCGTAGAAACGGTAGCCGTTTTCCCGGGCATAGGCGGCCAGTTCGTTTATTTTTTCCAGATTGTCGGTGGAAATCTTGTTCAGGTTGTAGGAAACCACCAGAAACGTATAGTTGTCGTCCTGGAGCACTTCATCGGTGATGTCGCCGAGGTCCGGATGTTCCATGACGAAGTCATGGATCGGGGCTTTGAAGCCTTCTTTGATCAGTTTCTGTTCGGAGCTGTGGTACTCCCAGTTGAGGGTATCCTGCCACGGATAGTCGCTTTCGTCGAATTCCCTGACTTCGCCGGTATGCTTGTTTTTGTAGTTGAGCGTGGTTTTATACTCGTCGTGCGGAGCTCCTTCCGGAATGCTCATGCCTTCCTGGATATTCTTGCCGATGGCGTACGGACGGAAGTCGATGACGGGCAGATGACGGTAGCAGTAGAATTCGATGCAGAGCATGAAAACGGCTGTCCCGGCAAGCAGCACGGTCTGTTCCAGAAAATTAAAGAGAGGTTTGTAGTGTTCGCGCTTGAAGAATATGACCAGTACCAGGGCCAGCAGTACCACGTTTTTCCAGAACGTTTCCCAGTTCGTCAGGACCCATGCGTCGCCGAAGCAGCCGCAGTCGGTTACCGGATTTTTAATGGCCAGGACGAATGTAAGCGGAGTGAATACGGCCATGAACAGTAAAGCGCCCCAGGCCGCCCATTTCGTCTTGATGTTGAGAAAGAGGCATACACCGATCAGAAACTCCGCCAGCGACAGGACGAAAGAGAAAAACAACGCGGAAAAATTCATCCAGCTCATGCCGAAGGCATTGAAGTAGTCGATGAATTTGTAATTCGAGCCCAGCGGGTCGACGCCTTTTACAAATCCCGAAAAAATAAAAACCGCACCGACCAGAATTCTGCATACGTTCATTAAAAGTTTCATCTTCTTCGTTTTTTAGTGTGGCGGCTGTCGCCGCATCGTGTTATTTATTGGGTTGTGTGTTTTCTTTTTCGACGACGAGCCGGATCAGGGCGAATACGGCATAGTTGATCATATCGTAATAATTGGCGTCGATGCCTTCGGAAATCAGCGTGTCGCCTTTTAAGTCCTCGATCTGGCGCGTCCGGTTGATTTTCATGAGAATCAGGTCCGTATAAGAGCTGATGCGCATGCTTCTCCAGGCTTCGTCGTAATCGTGGTTCTTGTTGTCCATGAGTTTCTGCGCTTCCAGAAAATAATGCCGGTACCGCCTGGCGATGAACTCCCGGTTGTCGTCTTCTTCCGGGCCCGTCTCCAGCTGTATCAGCCCCATGATGGCGTAGTTGACGATACCGATGAATTCGGGAACGACGCCTTCGTCCACCTTGCATACGCCTTTTTCTTCGATGCTGCGGATGCGGTTCGCCTTGATGAAAATCTGGTCCGTAATGGAAGTGGGGCGGAGAATACGCCAGGCGGTGCCGTAGTCGTGCATTTTTTTCATGAAAATGTCGCTGCAGAGCCGGATGACTTCTTCATATTCCCGAGCGGTTTCGGTTGGGTGACCGGATTGTGCCATTCTGTTTGTTTTTTCAGAAACTAATATTTACTTTGAACGCGTAAAATTAGCAAAAAAGCAATCGTAAATCAATATACATAAATTGAAAATTTCAGCCGGGATGAAAATACTGCAATTAGGGAAGAAAAATCTGGACCTGTCGCGTCCTGTCGTGATGGGAATATTGAACGTGACGCCCGATTCTTTTTTCGACGGGGGGCATTATGAAACGGAAGCGGCGGTCATCGGGCGCATACATCAGATTGTTGAGGAAGGGGCGGGGATTATCGACATAGGGGCTTATTCTACCCGTCCGGGAGCGGCGGAGGTAGACCCCAAGGAAGAGCTGGCCCGGCTCGCCCCGGCGGTCGAACTGGTGAGGAAATATTATCCTTCCGTGCCGGTTTCGATCGATACGTTCCGTTCGGAGGTGGCCCGTGAAATCTGTCGCTGTCTGGGAGAGGTCATCGTCAACGACATATCCGGAGGGACGATGGACCCGGATATGTTCGGCTTTATTGCGGAAACCCGCCTGCCGTATGTCATGATGCACATCCAGGGAACGCCGCAGACGATGCAGAACAATCCGGTGTACCGGGATGTCGTGAAGGAGGTATACCGTTTCTTTGAGGAGAGGACAGAGAGGCTGCGCGCAGCCGGAACGGACAATATCGTCCTGGACCCGGGCTTCGGATTCGGAAAGACGCTGGCGCATAACTACGAACTGATGAACCGTCTGGACGTCTTCCACGACCTGGGCTATCCGCTGCTGGTGGGCATATCCCGGAAATCGATGATATGCCGCTTGCTGGAGAAGACGCCCGCGGAAGCCTTGAACGGCACCACGGTGCTGAATACGGCCGCTTTGCTGAAAGGGGCCTCTGTGCTGAGGGTGCACGATGTCAAAGAGGCGGTGGAAGCCGTGAAAATAGTCTCCCGGATGAAAGAGGCCTGACGCTGTTTCTATCTCAGTTTGTCCAACAAAGGCCGGGTGAGCTCCCACAGGATGATTCCGACACTGACGGAAATGTTGAAAGAGTGCTTGGTGCCGAATTGCGGGATTTCGATGCAGCCTTCCGAACGGTCGATGACGTCCTGCCGTACGCCTTTCACTTCATTGCCGAATACGATGGCGTATTTGTCGGTTCCGCTGAGCCGGAACTGTTCGAGCGAGTGGCTGTTCTCGGTCTGTTCGGCGGCGAATATGCGGTAGCGGGCGGCCTGCAGTTTTTCGATGACCTCCAGCGTGTCCCGGGCGTATTCCCAGGCGACAGAGTCCTCGGCCCCCAATGCCGTTTTGTGGATTTCCCGGTTGGGCGGAACGGCAGTGATGCCGCACAAATAGATTTTCTCGATGCGGAAAGCATCGGAAGTGCGGAAAACGGAGCCTACATTGTTCAGACTCCGTACGTTGTCCAGCACGATAACCAAAGGCAGCTTTTCGGCTTTCTTGAATTCTTCCGCACTGATGCGGTTTAATTCGTTGCTTTCTAACTTGCGGAACATGTTTCTTCTTTTTCTCCGATTAACGTAGCAGAGGTGCATTCTTTCACTTTCACCCGCACGAGGGTGCCCGGCAGAATATCCTTGGCCGGAAAGACGATGACTTTGTTCTGGCTGCTGCGGCCGAACATTTCGTCGGCATTCTTTTTGGACACGCCTTCCACCATGACTTCGAAGGTTTTGCCGATGTCCCGCCTGTTGCTTTCCAGAGACAAACGGGTCTGCAGTTCGATAAGCTCCTGCAGCCTGCGGCCTTTGTCGGCTTCGCTGACATTGTCGGGGAGGCGTTTGGACGCCACGGTGCCGGGACGTTCCGAATACTTGAACATATAGGCCAGGTCGAAACCGACTTCCTTCATCAGGTCGAGCGTCTGTTGATAGTCGGCCTCGCTTTCGTTGTGGAAGCCGACGAATACGTCGGTGGAGATACCGCAGTCGGGGATGATTCTCCGGATGGCGGCGATCCGCCCGAGATACCATTCCCGCGTGTATTTCCGGTTCATGTCTTTCAGCACGGAGTTGCTGCCGGACTGAACGGGCAGGTGGATGGCCTTGCAGATATTGGCGTGCCGGGCGATGGTTTCCAGTATTTCGTCGCTCATGTCTTTGGGATGGGAGGTGGCGAAACGGATTCTCATGCCGGGAACCGTCCGGGCTACCAGATCGAGCAATCCGGGGAAGTCCGTCTGTTCTTCTCCCTCTTTGTAAAGATAGGAGTTGACGTTCTGTCCCAGCAAGGTCACTTCCTTATAGCCTTTGGACCGGAGGTCGAGGACTTCGTTGAGAATGCTTTTCGGACTGCGGCTCCGTTCCCTGCCCCTGGTATAGGGAACGATGCAATAGGTGCAGAAGTTGTTGCATCCTCTCATGATGGACACGAATCCCGAAATGGCCGTTTCGTCTATCCGGGAAGGGCAGATGTCTTTGTAGGTCTCCGTTTCGGAAAGGTCGGTGTTGATGGCTTTTTCGCCCCGGGAGGCTTTCTCTATCAGTTGGGGCAGGTCCATGTAGGCGTCCGGTCCGACGACGATGTCGACGTTTTTTTCCTCTTCGAACAGTTTCTCTCCCAGGCGTTCGGCCATGCAACCCATGATCCCGATCAGGAGAGACGGATTCTTTTTCTTGATTTCCGAAAAGCTTTCCACGCGCCCCCGCACCCGCTGTTCGGCATTTTCCCGTACGGAACAGGTATTGACGAGAATAATGTCCGCTTCGTTTTTGTCCTGGGTGTGGATGAACCCTTCGCCTTTCAAAATGGCTGCCACCACTTCGCTGTCTGCCACGTTCATCTGGCAGCCGTAGGTCTCGATATAAAATTTCTTTGCCATAATCCTTGATTGCGCTGGCAAAAGTAATGAATGATCGGGAGAGTTGAAAAAAAGAAGGCTCCGTTTTTGTCATAAAACGGAGCCGGAATATGGGAATTAAAACCGTAGGCCGAAAGTGATGCGGAGCTCATGGTTGTTGTATTTGTTCCGTACCGGTTCCGATACGATGTCATACGAGGCGTCCTCGGGGTCGAGATAGCTGTAAAACAGCGTCGTATCTTTGGAAAATTTGTAAAGATAGGCGATGTCCCAGTAAAATTGGCTGAAATTCAGGCCGAATCCGGCGGAAACGGTCTGCAGCCGGTGCAATTCCTTGTCCGCTTTGTAAGGGCTGTCATAGAAAGAGTAGCCGCCCCGCAGGCTCAGCAGGCTGTTATACCGGTATTCGGCGCCGACCCGGATATTGTGGGCCGACCTTAAATAGCGCTTGATGTCGTCATTGGTTCCCGGACCTTCGGCGGAGTCGTAGAAATCGTAATATCCGCCTCCGTTGCTCAGCTTGGCGGAAGCGTAGTCGACATACTCGTAGTCGACGCTCAGAATGGCTTTCTGGTTCAGGACGGTCGCGATGCTCAGCAGGGCCTTCCACGGCGTGCGCATATCGTAGTCGTATTTGTATTCGTAGGGGTCGCTTAAATAATCGTAGTCTCCGTACGCATCAGGCGTTTTGTAAGAGGAGTACATGTCGCTGTAATACCTGTCGGTCATGGAGTAGAACGTCGGCGTGTGGATAGCGGCCCCGATGCGCAGTTCCGGCACGGGACGGTATATGACGCCGAATTTCAGATTCGTTCCGACCCCTGTTGTCTTCAACTGTTGCAGCTGGTCGAAATAATCGAGTTCGTAAGGATTGTCCTTGTCGGGTGTTTCGGTATATACTGATTTCGATTTGTAGTAGATGGACTGCAGACCGATGCTTATGCCGAGGTACAGTTTGTCTTTGTAATTGCTGCCGAACGTAAAGGCGTATTCTCCCTGATAGCCGTCTTCCCTGACGGTTTTTCTCTGGTGGGCGCCGATGATGACGGGTTCGTAGAATCCGGTCGCGTCGTCCATCAGAATGACGTTGGACTGGGAGGCCATGTCTTCCATAATGCCGGGCATGTTTCCGACGGCGATGTCGTAATTCGCCTGCTGTGCGATAGCCTGTGAAAACGAGTTGGGCGAATGGGCGACGTATTGGTCGGTCTTCAGATTGAAATTGTTCATGCCGGTATAATTGATGCCGAAGTTAAAGCCCCGCCAGTCGAAATCGGGATTGTAGAGGGATATGACGGCACCCATGTCTCCCAGCTGGAACGAGTTGTCGCCGGCCGACCGGTTCCCGGATTTTGTATTGGAAAATGAAATGGAGGGGGTGATGCTGATTTCCGATTTCCGGAATACGCCGATGCCGGCGGGATTCGTGGAAAACGTGGACAGATCGCCGCCCAGGGCTCCGAAAGCTCCACTCATGGCGGCGGTGCGTGCCGTGCCGAAATGGATGGACTGTGAGAAACGTACGATGTCGGCCGTCGTCTGGGAAAAGCCCCGGAGAGCGGTCAGCAGCAATGCCGGAAGGAGGTATAATATCTTCATATTCGCAGGTTCTTGATGTTCGGTTCGTTATCTTCTTCCTCCCGAGCGGCTGGTGCTCCGGCTCGGTGACGAGTAGGTGGCTCCGTTTCTGGACGGGGAGGAGGTGCCGGGAGCGGTGTAGCTCCGGTTTGTATTGTTGTTCTGGTTGTAAGTGCGGTTGCTGTTATAGTTCGGCCGGTAATTGTTGGGTTGCCGGTTGTAGTTCTTAACGTTGTTGCTTTTGTTTGTCGACGTGCTGGTCGTCGGCCGGGTGTACCGGTTCGTCGTACCGTTGTTTCCCGGGCGCACCGTTGTGGGCCGGCTGTTGCTGTTGGTCGGCCGGGCGGTTGCCGGGCGGGCAGTGGTCGTATTGTTCGGCCGCGGATTGGTCGTCGTCGGGCGTCCGTTGCTGTAATTCGGACGTACCGTACCGGTTTGGGTGCCTGTATTGTTTCCGGGCCGGGACGAGTTGGTCCCCGGACGTACGCTGCTGCCCGGTCTCTGGTTGTTGTAATTGGGGCGGGCGCTGTTTCCCGGACGGTTTATGCCGGGGCGCAGGCCGACGGAGCTGCTGCCGTAGTTCGGACGCGGATTGCCCGGTCTGTCAGGACGGTTGGCAGAGGGAGGCGCACCCCAAGCGGGGTAATGCGGATGAGGATAGTGCCAGTGCGGACGATGCCACCCCGGATACCAGTCGGGTCCCCAGAAAGGATCGTACCAGCCTCCCCAGTAGTGATAGCTGCTGTACCAGGGTGTGTACCAGGGACGGTATATTCCGGTATTCCATCCGAAGTTGAAGCGCCAGCCCGGGCCGCTCCAGCCCCAGTTGAACTGCGTGTCGAAAGTGAAACTGTCGTAGAACGGTTCGTTCCATATCACCGTCCAGATGTATTTCGGATAGGTGCCGAACAGAAACGAGTTGTAAAGCCGGATGTTGGAGGGGGAAGGAAACCACCAGTAGCGGCCGTTGTCGGTATAGACGTTCCAGTCCGTACTGAAAGCCAGGTTCAGGGCGATTTCCTGTCCGTTGTAGATGAAACCGAAGCCTTCGGGATACCGGTTGATGATGCGGGCGGCTTCCCGCAGGTCCGCATTGTTTCCGTTAAAACCGCCGATCCAGTAGCCGGTATTCGTATACAGCGCAGTGCTTTCCGGTGCATAAGGATCGTTGAGAATATCCTCTGCCTGGGCGGCCAGTGCGGACGTGCTTACATATTCGGCCGTTCCTTTCTGGCGGTTGATGACGAGGGCGCTCCCGCTTTCCGGAGTTGCCATGTTGATTTTTTGCCCCGTAATGTTTTCCACTTCTTTGACAACGAGCGGTTTTGTGTTGGGGACATAATAGATGTCGTCTTCCATGGAGGCGTTCATGTTCTGCATGGGAGAGCAGGCTCCTGAAACGAGGACGACCAGCAGAGGTATATAAAATGCTTTCATGATGAAATCAGTTTATTTTTTATTCAATACTCTATCAAAAAACGTACCAAAGTGAACGGACTCCCGGCTACCCCGGTTTCACTCATATAAAAATAGCCGTTTTGGAAGTAGAATCATATTTTTTTGCCTAAATTTGCTGCTGTTTTATCAAAAAATAAGAAGATGGGTAAGTTTTTAACATCAAGAAATGAAGATTATTCTCAATGGTATAATGAGTTAGTGAGTAAAGCCGGATTGGCCGAGCCGTCAGCCGTGAGAGGCTGCATGGTCATCAAGCCTTACGGATATGCAATCTGGGAGAAAATGCAGCGCGTGCTGGATCAGATGTTCAAGGATACCGGACATGTGAATGCTTATTTTCCGCTGCTGATACCGAAATCTTTCTTTTCTAAGGAAGCTGACCATGTGGAAGGGTTTGCCAAGGAGTGTGCGGTGGTGACGCACTACCGCCTGAAAAATGCGCCGGACGGAAGCGGGGTGGTCGTGGATCCGGAAGCGAAACTGGAAGAAGAATATATCATCCGTCCCACTTCGGAGACGATTATATGGAATACCTATAAAAACTGGATACAGTCTTACCGGGACCTGCCGATTCTTTGCAATCAGTGGGCCAATGTGATGCGCTGGGAAATGAGGACCCGCATGTTTTTGCGTACGGCCGAGTTCCTGTGGCAGGAGGGGCACACGGCCCATGCTACCCGGGAGGAAGCGTTGGCGGAAGCCAACAAAATGGTAAGGGTGTATGCCGATTTCGCGGAAAAATGGATGGCTGTGCCTGTGATCATGGGGAACAAGAGCGAGAGCGAGCGTTTCGCCGGGGCTTTGGAGACGTTTACCATCGAGGCGCTGATGCAGGACGGCAAAGCCTTGCAGGCCGGGACGTCCCATTTCCTCGGACAGAATTTTGCCAAGGCGTTCGATGTGATGTTTACGGATCAGACCGGTAACCGGGATTATGTCTGGGCGACTTCGTGGGGGGTGTCCACCCGCCTGATGGGGGCTTTGATCATGGCTCATTCGGACGACAACGGACTGGTGCTGCCTCCGAAGCTGGCGCCGATACAGGTGGTGATCGTGCCCATCTACAAGAGTGCGGAGGGATTGCAGAAGATTACGGCCAAGGTGGAGGGCATCGTGGAGGCGTTGAAGGCGAAAGGCATCAGTGTGAAATACGATGACCGGGATACTCAGAAACCGGGCTGGAAGTTCGCCGATTACGAGCTGAAGGGGGTTCCCGTGCGGCTGGCTGTCGGAGAACGCGATTTGCAGAACGACACGGTAGAGGTGGCAAGAAGGGATACGTTGACGAAAGAAACCGTAGCCGCTGCCGGTATTGAAGAATATGTGGCCCGCCTGCTGGAGGACATTCAGCAGAATATCTATAAGAAAGCGCTGGATTTCCGTAACTCCAAAATTACCAAGGTGGATTCGTACGACGAATTCAAGGAGCTGCTGGAGACGAAAACCGGATTTTTCCTTTGCCATTGGGACGGTACTCCCGAAACGGAGGAGCGCATCAAACTCGAAACGAAGGCGACGATTCGCTGTATTCCGTTCGATTCTCCCGAGGAGGAAGGAAAATGTATGGTTACGGGCAAACCTTCGCACCGGCGCGTATTGATAGCGAAGGCTTATTAGGAATGGATTTTTTCTCCGGAATATTGCTGCGCTGGTACGGGGAGAACCGGCGGGATCTGCCCTGGCGGAATACCGTCGACCCTTATCTGATCTGGATTTCGGAAATCATACTTCAACAGACGCGTGTCGTACAGGGGATGGATTATTACCTCCGCTTTACGGAACGCTTTCCGGATATCCGCTCCCTGGCGGAGGCCGAAGAGGACGAGGTGCTGAAATACTGGCAAGGGCTGGGGTATTACAGCCGGGCGCGGAATCTGCATGCCGCGGCGCGGGATCTGATGAACCGCTTCGGCGGGAGTTTCCCCCGGTCGTATGAGGAGGTCAGGTCGTTAAAGGGAATAGGCGCCTATACGGCGGCGGCCATCTGCTCGTTTGCATGGCGGCAGCCTTATGCCGTAGTGGACGGGAATGTTTATCGGGTACTGTCGAGGGTGTTTGGCGTCGATACGCCGATCGACACGCATGAGGGACAAAAACGGTTTGCCGAACTTGCCTCTTCTCTGTTGGACAAGGATCACCCCGATACGTACAACCAGGCCATCATGGATTTCGGAGCTGTCCAGTGCCTGCCCCAGTCGCCCGATTGTCTGTTTTGTCCGCTGCGGGACAAGTGTGTTGCTTACCGGGAAGGGAAAGTCGACCGGTTGCCCGTGAAAGCCGGAAAGACGGTCGTCAAGCCTCGTTACTTCAATTATCTGCATATCCGCTGCGGAGGGAAATGTCTGCTGTCCCGCCGTACAGCCAGGGATATCTGGCAGAATCTGTATGAATTTCCCCTGATAGAGACGGAGCGGGATATGGAGTGGGAGGAACTGACGAAAGAAAAGCGTTTTATCGGTCTTTTCCGGGATATGCCGGAAATAAAATGGCGGCAGCGGCATCCCGTTATCAGACATGTACTTTCCCACCGGATTATCTTCGCCCGTTTTTATGAAATCGAAGTCGCCGGATTTACGGACGCATGCTCCGCTTATCTGGAGATTCCCGAAGCCGATCTGGAAAAATACGCCCTGCCCCGATTAATTACCCTGTATTTGGAGAAAATCGATTAATTTTATTAATTTTGGCTGGATATTATTAAAAAACACGTAGTATAATGGCATTGAATTACTCTTATCTTCTGCCTGTCGCAGGACTGGTAACCCTGAGCGGGTGTACGCAGAAAAAGGCACCGGAAAGAAAACCGTTGAATATCGTCTACATCATGACGGATGATCATTCGTATCAGACGATGAGTTGTTACGACAAACGCTATACCCATACGCCCAATCTGGACCGGATAGCGAATGAAGGCGTGAAATTTACCAACAGCTTCGTCTGCAATTCTTTGTCGGGTCCGAGCCGGGCTGTTTTGCTGACCGGAAAGCACAGCCACAAGAACGGTTATACGGACAACGAAGGGGGAAAGATTTTCAACGGCGAACAGCAGACGGTACAGCAACTGCTGCAGCAGGGCGGCTATCAGACGGCCATGATCGGAAAATGGCATCTGGGAGGAACGCCGACATGTTTCGATTACTGGACGATTCTGCCCGCACAGGGAGACTATTACAATCCGGATTTCATCACGCCGGAGGGAACGGTAAGACGCGAGGGATATGTGACGAATATCATCACGGACCTGAGTATCGACTGGTTGAGGAACAAGCGCGATACGACGAAGCCGTTCTGCATGTTCGTCCACCACAAGGCGATCCACCGCAACTGGATGGGGGATACCGCCGATTTGGCTCTCTTCGAGGACAGGACTTTCGAGATGCCGGAGAATTTCTGGGATGATTACAAGGGACGTGCAGCGGCTGCGAAGCAGGAAATGAGCATCGACAAGGATATGACGATGATTTATGACCTGAAGATGCTGGATGACAAGGTGGAGGACCATTACCGCTCTCTGTATATCCGGGATAACGGTACGCAGGGAACCTACGGACGGATGAACGAAGCCCAGCGGGCTGCCTGGGACAGGCATTACAAACCCATTATCAAGGAATTCAAAAAGGCCGGTCTGAAAGGAAAAGCGCTGGCGGAATGGAAATACCAGCGCTACATGCGCGATTATCTGAAGACGGTGAAATCGCTGGACGACAATGTGGGCCGTTTGCTGAAGGAACTCGAAGAGGAAGGCTTGCTGGAGAACACGCTGATCGTGTATGCTTCCGACCAGGGATTCTATATGGGAGAGCACGGATGGTTCGACAAGCGCTTCATGTACGAGGAATCCATGCGCACGCCTTTGATCATGCGTTTGCCGGAAGGATTCGAAGGAAGAGGAGAGATACCGCAGCTGGTGCAGAACATCGACTATACGCCGACCTTCCTGGAATTGGCCGGGCTTCCCGTTCCGGAAGATATTCAGGGGGTATCGCTGGTTCCGCTGCTGAAAGGCGAGAAGCCGGCCGACTGGAGAAAATCGTTGTACTATCATTTCTACGAATATCCCGCGGAACACATGGTATGCCGTCATTACGGCGTGAGGACGGAGCGTTATAAACTGATACATTTTTACAACGACGTTGACGAGTGGGAATTGTACGATTTGCAGGAGGATCCGATGGAAATGAACAACCTGTACGGCAAACCCGGAACGGAAGAATTGACCAAAGAACTGAAAGCGGAGCTGGAAAGACTTCAGGTATTCTATGATGACCCGATTCGGGAGAAAAATTAAATCGCTTTCTGAATAAAAATAAAGAGGCTGACTGGAAAATGAAATTTGGTCAGCCTCTTGTGTTGCTTATGACCGTGTATGAAATTATCGCTTTTTACAGGGAATCGGAGGACGAGGTGAGGGAGCAGGCGGAGAGGTTCGCCGGGTTGTACGGTTTTCATGTGAGATACGAACAGTATCCTTCCGTGGCCTCCCAGGCATCGGTGCTGGTGAGGGAGGAGACGGTCGTATGTCTGTTTGAGCGGGGACGGATGAATTTCGGCAGGTTGCTGAGGTATGTGTACGGCGTGAAGAGGCCGGCATTGATTTATAGCGGGGAGGAAACGGAAGAGGCCTATAACTGCCTGCGACTGCCGGTGGGTTACCTGACGGAGAACAAGGAGAAAGCGGCGTGGGCCAATTTTTTTCTTCATAATAACCGTCAGGCAGGAGTGGAGTTATGGGCACCTACGGAAAGAGACGAGCGGATTGCCGGCATGGTGAAGGACAACCTGGCCTTTATCGAAAAAGTATTTGCGGATTCCGGCGTCGCTTACAAGACGGAAACGGCGGACGTCTCTTTTGAAAAATTGTTGAAATCTTTGTTCCGGACTTCCGGAAATGCGACGCTTTTTTTGATGCTGCCTTTTCGGTTGTTCCCGTTTTTTGTGCCCTACTATCTGCGGCTATACAGGCGTTATGCCCGTACGGCCGTGTTGCTGATTCCCCGGGACGACAAACTTTACATCCCCTGTCATTGAGCGGATGCCTATATGCTGAATTTGACACTGAGCAGCAGATCGGCGAAAAGGGATTTCGTCCGGGTTTCATATCCGGCTCTTACGCCCGCATTGACGGGGAAAGGCAGGCTGAACAGGTGAAGGTCTGCTGTCAGTTCCGCTCCGTAGGAGCAGAAGTTCTCCCTGTAATTTCTTATCTTCTCTTGTGTCATGTCGAAAAATACACCGCCGTTTACGGCTTTGATGTAAAGCAGGGAGGAGATATGCCGGTCGGGATACAGCAGGGGAAGCGTATAGCCGCTTCTCAGCGTGCTGAATTTATTTCCGTAGATTTTGATACCTCTCGGGGTCAGTATTTTTTTGCTGTAACCGCTGTTCGCCCCTCTTTTCTGGTGGCCGATATAGGCATATAAGGAGTGGTTTTTGAAGAGTCCCGGAAAATAGAAATAGCCGGAAGCCCACCAGGTTTGTCCGAGGTTTAGTTTTTTTAGGGGCGTGTGAGCGAATCCCCCTTGCAGAATCTGTCCCCAGCGGGGATTGATCTCCTGCGTTGTCATGCGGGTCTGGTTGTTGAAAAGAATCCCGTATTCCAGCATCTGGTAATAGTTGGCGGGCACGGAATAACGGTAGTCCGCCGGATTGGCCGGATAGAGATAGCCGATGTCGTCCCTGACCCGCAGCTGATAGAGTTTGCGGATATCGTTGTTGTGTATCGCTTCGATCTTGTAGCGGACGTAAGGGGTGACGTAGCGGACATAGTTCCTGGCGGAGAGATTGAATGGAAGCTGCATGGTCAGGGACCCTTGGGTGTAATTGGAACGGTTCAGAAAATACAGGGTGTCCCGCTCCTGGGTCTGCAGGTTGAGGGCGTTCAGATCGAAGGCGTAGTAATCGTATTTCCCCGTTTTCAGGTCCAGGTTGAAAATGGGCCACAGGGCTTTGTAGTCCGCATGCAGCATCCAGGCTCCGCGGTCGTAGTCGGAATCGGCGATGTATCCGGCTGTCAGGAAAAGGGTGCTGAGCTTGTTTTGGGAATAAGCGACCAGTCCGATATTGACGTCCTGCTCCTGGGCGTTCACATACAGCGGTCCCCAGCTGTGAGGATTCAGCAGGTGGGTGAATTTGTTGTATTTCCGGGTTTGAAAAGTGGAGTCGCCGGAATAATTCAGTCGCCATCCTTCCTGTCTGGAAAGGGTGTCTGCCAGCCGGTATTCCGCCAGTCGGGGCTGGCGCTTGGGGAGACTGCCGAGTGCAACGCTGCCGGGTTTGTAGCCGTCCGAGGTATAAAACGAGAAATAGAGGCGGTTGCCGGCAGAGTCCAGGGCGGGAAAGCGGACACCGAAAGGCGCATCGAGAATGTCGTATGTCCGCTCTGTGAGCAGATTCTTTTCATAAAAAGCGTTGTTGCCGTTGTAGGAGGCGCGGTAAAAAAGCGTACTGTCGCGCAGCACCGGATTGTCCAGCTCGTACCACACCGGTTCGGTCAGTTTTTCCCGTTCTCCGGTTTCGGGGCGGATGCTCTCGATGCGGATGCCTGCGGGACTTTGCACTACCGTCAGTATCCGGCCGTCGCAGAAAGAGGGATGGAGGAACAGTTCGTTTTCTCCGGCAGGGATGCGGCGGATTTCTTTTTTCATATCGGCGGAGAGCAGGACCAGAGAAGCCCGGTTTTCGTTATCCACTTCGATGACTCCCCAGTTGTCGCCTGCTGCAAAGGGGGAGAACCGGTTCCGGGAACTTTTGTGATAGCGGTACCGCTTGTTTTTCAGGTCATAGGTGGCGAGGGTGTTCCGTCCTCCGTTTGCCCAGCGAAGGTGGGGTTTGTATTCGGTCCAGGCCAGCCGTCCGTTGTGGCAGGCGAACTTGTTGTCGTCGAGGCTGCCTGTGCGGGTGATGATTTTTTCTCCTCGGGCATCGAGGAAAACGAATGCCCCTGTCTGCTGGAATCCTTTTTTGTATGCGATTACCTGGCCGTTCCCGGCGGGGGTGGGATAATAGTAGTTCGTATAGTAAGGGTTGCTGGTCGGCAGCGTGTCGAAGTCGGCGGATGTGTTTTCCGCTTCCTTTTTCCAGATTTGCCGGAGTTCGGAGAAATTGTCGCGGTACAGCGTGCGTTTGGCATCCCGGTAGGTATTGGCTTTTTTAACTTCGTCGGGGTGGATGAAAAGGGAGCGGAACGCGGAATCCTGCCACAGTTCGTCCCGGCGGGCGTTCAGCGTTTTCCGGAGACTGCCGGCGAAAGGGGTGATGCCGAGCGGGCGGCGTCCGATGCGGGTCAGTGCGTCGGACCAGATTTCCGGCCCGTAATTGATGCGGGAGTTGGCTACCATGAAATAGCCCATGTTGTAGCGGTTGGGCACGTAATCTTTGTAGGACCCCAGACAGGCTTTGAAGTAGCTGTAAATCCCCTTTTCCGTGATCTGGGCTTTCATTTCGTTCAGGAATTCGGGCGAACGTCCCCGTCCGAGATGGCCCAGTGCGGTTTCGTAGGCAACGGCGTCCCCTTCCATAAACCAGAGCGGAAGATAGAGCCCCGTAACGGCGATGGTGATTTCCTCTCCGAAGAGGTAGTATAATATCTTCGTCAGCCCCTGGTTGACCTTGTCGATTTGTACGACATGGCGGAATTCGTGGACGCACAGGTGCTCCAGCCAGGAGTCGGAAGGATCCTGGGACGGCATGGTGTAGAGGTCGGAGCGTTTGGGCGCCCAGGCGACGCTGCCGTTGGAAATGCCGCCGTTCGGGTGAAGAATCATGGATACTTTTGCCGGTTTGCGGGCCAGCGTGTTGCTGTGGTTGTACAGGGCCTGGTAAATGTTGGCTATTTTCTGGGCGTTGGCTTCGAAATAATCCGGATAGATAATCTGGAAATCCCCGGTCTTGATCTGTTTCCAGCGCAGGGAGGCCGGATCCTGCCCGAAATCGGTGAATTGCGCCTGGGTACAGCAGAAAACGAACGGCAAAAGAAATGACAGAATGAACCTTTTTCCCATAATCCTTCGATTGGTTTACAAAATGCCCCTAAGATACGATAATTTTTGCGTGTACTTAAAAAAAGTCATGAATTTTGTTCGTAACTTTGTCCGAATAAACCGTGTCGGAATATATAAATTAACAGGTTCAGAACATGCAGACTGAGGTAGAAAGGCTTTTGGCGTTAAGGGAAGCATTGGAATATCACAATAACAGGTATTATATCGAGAATGCTCCTGAGATTTCGGACATGGAGTTCGACCGGATGATGCATGAACTGGAGGCGCTGGAGGCGCGCCACCCTGAACTGTACGACCCGAATTCCCCGACGCAGCGTGTCGGCAGGGATTTTAATCAGGACTTTACCCAGGTGGCGCATAAGTATCCGATGCTTTCCCTGGGGAATACGTATAGCGAGGAAGAACTGAGGGAGTTCGACAGACGGGTGTGTAAAGCGGCGGGGGAGGTGGAATATGTCTGTGAACTGAAATACGACGGAACGTCGATCAGCCTTACTTACCGGGACGGGGAACTGATACAGGCCGTAACCCGGGGAGACGGGGTGCGCGGAGACGATGTGACGGACAATGTCCGTACCATCCGCACCATTCCGTTGAAATTGCGGGGGGACTATCCTGCCGAATTTGAAATCCGGGGCGAAATACTGATGCCCTTCGCCGTATTCAACCGGTTGAATCAGGAGAAAGCCGAAGCGGGGGAGCCGTTGTTCGCGAATCCGCGAAACGCCGCCGCCGGGACGCTGAAATTACAGAATTCCTCGCTGGTCGCGAAACGTCATCTGGATTGTTTTCTCTACTATATGCCGGGGGAGGAGACGCCTGCCGATACCCATTCCGGGAATCTGCAGAAAGCGAAGGAATGGGGGTTCCACATGCCGCCTTACGTGGAGGTGTGCCGCTCCGTGGATGAAGTCTGGGCTTTTATCGAAAAATGGGACAAGGAGCGGGTGAACCTGCCGGTACCGATAGACGGAATCGTGGTGAAGGTGAACGACCTTGAAAAACAGCATTTGCTGGGATATACGGCCAAATCTCCGCGGTGGGCGATTGCCTATAAATTCCGGGCGGAACGGGAGGCCACGCCTTTGGTGAGCGTGAGCTACCAGGTGGGACGTACGGGAAGTATCACGCCCGTGGCGAATCTGGAGCCGGTGCATATTGCGGGCACGACCGTAAAGAGGGCGTCTTTGCACAATGCGGATATCATCGCCGAGCTGGATTTGCATGAACATGATACGGTGTA
This sequence comes from uncultured Odoribacter sp., assembly GCA_964647845.1. Lineage (GTDB taxonomy): Bacteria > Bacteroidota > Bacteroidia > Bacteroidales > Marinifilaceae > Culturomica. Next base: position 17,355 of record CAZYJV010000003.1, on the reverse strand, counting down.
CGTGGAGAAAGGCGGTGAGATCATTCCTAAAATCGTAGGGGTGGATGTGAACCGGAGAAAGGCGGGAGCGCAGCCGGTGCGTTTCATTGCGCGTTGTCCCGAATGCGGTACGGAACTGGTGAGAGAGGAGGGCGAGGCCAACCACTACTGTCCGAATGAAGATCGTTGTCCGCCTCAGATTGCGGGGAAGATCGAGCATTTTGTCAGCCGGAAGGCTATGGATATCGAGGGCATGGGCAAGGAGACCATCGATTTGTTGCTGAGCAACCGTATTATCCGGGATGTGAGCGACATCTACCTGCTTCCGGAAAAACGGGAGGAACTGATAGGACTGGAAAAGATTATATATCCCGACAGTTTCGAGGTGACGAGCATACCGCTGGCTAAAGTCATCTACGGTTTTGAGATAGGCATGAAAAACATCTCCTCCAGAAATGCCGCGATGCTGGCTTCGCATTTCGGAAGCCTGCAGGAGCTGGAGGAAGCCGGACGGGAGCAGTTGCTGGCATTGCCTTGGGGGGATGGCGAGGACAAAGAGCGGAATGTCGGGCGCATAACGGAGTATTTCCGCATGCCTTTCAATGAGACCCTGGAGCGTTTGAAACAGGCGGGACGGGTGGCGGATATCCCGCTGGATTATGTGATTTATGCCTTGAATATTCCCGGTATAGACCGGCATAAGGCCGAGTTGCTGGTTTCCGGTTTCGACTATATTTATGAGTTGTCCGTGGCCTCCGAGTCCCTGCTTACGGTCATCGACGGGATAAGCGGGGAGAATGCCGGACAGATAGTCCGCTTCTTTGCCCGGAATGAAAAGCTGGTGCGGAAACTGAACACCCTGAATGTGTACCGCATGCAGGAGAAATCCGTGGAAAATCTGCTGGCCGGCATCGAGAAATCGAAAACCGCAGGTTTTGCGGCCTTTCTTTACGGTTTGGGCATCCGTTATATCGGAGAAACGGCCTCCCGCAATCTGGCGAAAAGTTTTAAGAATATGCGTAACCTCATGGAAGCCGATTACGAACAATTGACGGAGGTGGAGGACATCGGGGAACAGATGGCCGGCAGTATTCTGAAGTATTTCGCCAGGGAGGAGAACCGGCAGCTGGTGGAGCGTCTGCTCGCATCCGGCATCCGGGCGGAAGTGGAGGAAAAGGCCGGCGTGAGCGACTTGCTCGACGGGATGACGTTTGTTATAACGGGCACATTGAGCCGGCCCCGCGAGTATTTTAAGGACATGATACTGAATGCGGGAGGGAAAGTAAGCGATTCGGTGTCGTCCAGAACGACATTTCTGCTGGCGGGCGAGAATGCCGGAAGTAAACTGAAAAAAGCGGAGAAACTGGAAATACCGGTGCTTTCCGAGGAAGAATTTTATTTGAAACTGAAATAACGTTGTTTGTTATATAGGAGAAACATGGGGAAAAGTGATACGAAAAGGTTGAAGCAGATCATGACTTGTGCGGGGGAGGAAGCCAGGAGATTGGGGAATTCCAAGATATATCCGGAACATTTGTTCCTGGGACTGCTGCGGCTGAGTCACGGCCGGGCGATCGATGTGCTCATGGCTTTGGGGCTGGATTTTTATGAAGTGAAAGACCGTATAGAGGAAAAGCTGGAGAAGAAGCGGGAGAAAATCGATTCCCTGACGGAACTGGATTTTACGCTGGCGGCGAACAGCATTTTGAAGAAGGTGATGGAAGAGGCCTTGAAGCTGGGGGATGAACAGGTGGGTTCGGAACATGTGATGCTCGCCATTTTGCGGAATGAATCGGGTTTTGTGGCCCAATTGTTCAAGTCGATGGGGATAGATTACGATGTATTCAAAGAGCAGCTGCTGAAAGAAAGAATGACGATGCAGTCGGATTATAAGGAAAATACGGACGATGAGGAAGAGATGGAAGAAGAGGAGCCGATGTTCAGTTCCTACCGGCAGCCGGTGCAGGGAAAAACCGATACGCCGGTACTGGATAACTTCGGCATAGATATTACGAAGGCGGCGGAGGAGGGTTCGCTCGATCCGATTGTGGGCCGTGAAAACGAAATAGAGCGTCTGGCCCAGATACTGAGCCGGAGAAAGAAGAACAATCCGGTGCTGATAGGGGAGCCGGGCGTCGGGAAATCGGCGATTGCGGAAGGGCTCGCCATGCGTATCATACAGAAGAAGGTTTCCCGGGTATTGTTCGGCAAACGGGTGGTCGCATTGGACATCGCCGCCATTGTGGCGGGGACGAAATACCGCGGACAGTTCGAGGAGCGGATGAAAGCCATTCTCAACGAACTGGCCAAAAACAGGGACGTGATACTGTTTATCGACGAGATTCATACCATCGTCGGGGCCGGAGGCTCCGGCGGAAACCTGGATGCCGCCAATATGCTGAAACCGGCGTTGGCCCGCGGGGAAATTCAGTGTATCGGGGCTACGACGCTGAATGAATACCGACAGAATATAGAGAAAGACGGAGCGCTGGAGCGGCGTTTTCAGAAGGTGCTGGTAGAGCCGACCTCTGCCGGGGAAACCATCGAGATACTGAACAACATCAAATCCCGCTATGAGGAGCATCACAATGTCCGGTATACGGATGCGGCGATAAAGGCCTGCGTGAAGCTTACGAACCGTTATGTCCCGGACCGCTCGCTGCCGGACAAGGCGATAGATGCTTTGGATGAAGCCGGGTCGCGGGCGCATATCACGAATATTCACGTACCCCGGGTGATAGAAGAACTGGAAGCATCGATAGAGACGATCAAGATCAAAAAGAAGGAAGCCGTGAAGCTGCAGAATTTCGAGGTGGCGGCGGCATTCCGGGATGAGGAGAGACAGCAGGCGGCTCTGCTGGAGGAGGCGAAGGAAAACTGGCAGAAAGAGCTGAATGACAATCCCGTGGTGGTGGATGAAGAACATGTGGCGGAGGTCGTGGCGATGATGACCGGAGTGCCCGTGAGACGGATAGCCAAAACAGAAGGGATGAAACTGCTGCAGATGCACGATGAACTGGCGGGAAGCGTCGTCGGACAGGACGAGGCGATAGAGAAAATCGTGAGGGCCATTCATCGCAACCGGGCGGGGCTGAAGGATCCGAACCGTCCGATCGGGACGTTTATCTTTCTGGGACCGACGGGAGTGGGCAAGACGCAACTGGCCAAAGTGTTGGCGCAGTATCTGTTCGATTCGGTGGAATCGCTTATCCGGATCGACATGAGCGAATACATGGAAAAATTCGCGGTGTCGCGGTTGGTGGGGGCTCCTCCGGGATATATCGGATATGAGGAGGGCGGCCAGCTGACGGAAAGGGTGAGAAGGAGACCTTATGCCGTAGTGCTGCTGGATGAAATCGAGAAAGCGCATCCGGATGTCTTCAATATCCTGTTGCAATTGCTTGACGACGGGCAGCTCACGGACAGTTTCGGCCGGAAGGTGGATTTTAAGAACACGATTATAATCATGACCTCCAATATCGGAAGCCGGCAATTGAAGGATTTCGGACGGGGCATCGGGTTCGGGGTCGGAGACAGAAGCGGGGACAGGGATTATGCCCGGGGAGTGGTGGAAAAAGCGCTGAAAAACACCTTCGCTCCCGAGTTTCTGAATCGCATCGACGATGTGATCGTTTTCAATTCATTGACCAAAGAGAATATCCATAAGATCATTGACATAGAACTGGCGGGTTTGGTTAAGCGGGTAAAAGACCTCGGCTATGTCGTCGAAATCTCGGAAGCGACCAGGGAATTCCTGACGGAAAAGGGGTATGATCCGCAGTTCGGTGCGCGTCCTTTGAAGCGGGCCATCCAGAAATACCTGGAGGATGCCCTGGCGGAAGTAATCATTAAGGGGACGGCTCCGGAAAAAGGCGTACTGGAAGTGGATTGCGACAAGGAACACGACAAGGTCGTGATCATGGAAAAATAAAGGATAAAGCGTAAAAGAAGCCTTTTACGCTTTGTCTTCGGGCAGAGGGTCTACCTCTTTCTCGATAATCTGGTCCAAAGCGATGAACGATTCGGTTTTGGCTATCCCCGGAATGTCCTGCAGGGTATTGATCAGAACGTCCATCAGATGCTGGTGGTTGTTGCAGCGCAGTTTCAGTAGAAAGGTATAGTGTCCCGTGATAAAGTGACACTCCGTGATTTCCGGAATTTTCTTCAGTTCCTTGACTACGGATTTGTACTGGTGGGCGTTATCGAGCACGACGCCGATAAAAGCGCAGATTTTCAGTCCCAGAGCGCGGGGTTTGACGATAAAACGGGAGCCTTCGATAATGCCGGCGTCTTCCATTTTCTTTACGCGCTGATGGATGGCTGCACCGGAAATTCCGCATTCCCTGGCGATTTCCAGAAAAGGTATCCTGGCGTTTTTAACTAAGTAGGAAAGGATTTTCCGGTCTATGTCGTCGATCTGGTATTTCATAAGCAGGTGGTTTTTCGGGTTAAATAATCTTACGGGATATTCCTATCTGAAATTCAGTACGCTGTATAACTGTTTCCTCTGTTTGTAATAGTTCCGCCCTTCTTCGTTGGTAATGGCTTTGACCAGGTTGTCGATGAGGTTGCTGAAAATGGTGTTGAATGTGAAACCCTCCGGCGGATAGATTTCCGGATTGTGTATGTCGTTCAGTTTGGCGATGAACATGCGTGCCAGCATCTCGCTGGAAACATCGTTCTTGTACATGCCCTGCTGCATTCCCTTTTCGATGTTGATTTTGATTTTTTCGTAGATGAAATCGGAACGCAGATTTTTATGGACTTCGAAGATTTCCGGGAAATCTTTGGCCAGGGTCATCGTCACGGAAGGCGTGACGTCGAAAAACCGTTCGTTTATTTCATTGCTGACCAGCAGCAGAATATCGATGGCGTTCCAGCCGTCGAAATTGTAGTCGCCGAGGATTTTCTCGAAGCAGACCCTTTCATGCGTGAGAATCAGTTCGACGATCTCTTCCCGTTTTGAAAAATTTTCTTTCAGATCGGCAACGGTCAGTCCTACTTTTTTCAGATGCTCCTCGGTAAAGTCGTTTATGCCGTAGTAGGAAATATAAGTCCTCAGCTTTTCTGCCAGCTGGAATTGTTTCTCATCCATCCTGTAATTTCAGTTTAATAAATTAAATGATAGCGGATTTCATTGCGTAAATATAGCAAACAAAAAAGAATTCAAACAACTTCCGCTTACAAATTATTATATTTGGTGTGTTTATTCTTAAAATCGGTTAGTTGCAGTGAGGAAAATGGGGGTATTTTTCTATATTTGCCGGAGTAAAAAAAGAGATATGAAGAAGTATTTGATTATTGCGGCAACCCTGCTGCTGTCGGTGACGGGTCGGGCCGAGAGCGACACCAGGCTGGTGGTCGGAATTACGCTCAACCAGTTTTATCCGGAATGGCTTTCAATTTATAAGAACGACCTCGGAGAAGGAGGCTTTAACCGGATTATGAAAGAGGGGAAAAGTACGCTGGCGGATTACAGGTATCTCTTTTCCCAGACCGGTACGGACCAGGCTACGATATATACCGGATTGCTGCCGGCCTCGCACGGCATCGTGGCTCACGACTGGCTGGACCGGCTGTCGGGGAAGCGTGTCAATAATACGGAGTGCGAGGAATACGTGGAGATCGGGGAGGGCGATTCCCTGAAAGGGTACAGTCCGGCGCATTTGCAGGCCTTGACCCTGGGGTGCATGATGAAAATGAACCATCTTTTTTCAAAGGTGTATAGCGTGGGTATGAATCCGGAAGAGGCGGTGCTGAGCGGAGGAAGCTGTGCCGATCTGGCCTTGTGGTTTAACGAGAAAAGCGGGAAATGGGTGTCTTCCCGTTATTATGCCGACTCTTTGCCGGGGTGGGTAAGGGATTTCAACGGCACGCAGGAGAGTGATTTTTTCGTCAAAAGGGGGTGGATGCCGTTGGCGGAAGAGGAGGAAAATTCGCTGCTGCTGAAACTGAAAAACAAGGTAGGCATCGGAAACAGCTTCTATTACGATATCGCTCAGGTTAAGCGTAAATTCAATACCTACCGGGTGTTGAAGGCGACGCCCTATGCCAATACGATGGTCACCGATCTGGCAGTCGCTTTGATCGCGGAAGCGGGGTTGGGCAAGGATAGCGATGCCGATCTGCTGGCATTGAATTATTCGAGTCTCGACTACATGAACCGAGATTTCGGCATATATGCCAGGGAATTTCAGGACATGGTGCTCCGGCTCGACCGGGATCTGGCCAGACTGTTGGACGTCCTGGATGACAAAGTGGGGAAGGGGAAGTATACCGTCGTGCTGACGTTCTGCGAGGCGCGGGAACTGCTGCCGGAGGAGCTGGAACGGATGAGGGTGCAGGGGGGCTATTTCAGTATATTTAAGGCGGCCGCCTTGCTGAAGTCCTATCTGAACCTGGTATATGGGGACGGGAACTGGGTGACGGATTACGATGCGGGACAGGTGTATCTGAACCGGGAACTGATAGAGAAAAACAAACTGTCATGCAAGGATGTGCAGGACAGGGTGGCGGATTTTATGGCGGAATTCGAGGGGGTGGAGAAGGCGCTTCCGGCTTACACGCTGACCCGGAATGCCTTTTCGGAGGGAACGGAGCGGCTGATGCAGAATGCTTTTTCCCAAAAGCGAAGCGGGGATGTGATGTATTCTTTGCTGCCGGCGTGGGTGCCGGAGTTGAAAGACCGGGAGGACGTCTGTTTCAGGTACGGCAAACGCAACAAAGTCCCCGTATATCTCTTCGGTGCCGGCGTGAACGGCCGGGTCCGGAAGGAGTGCGATATGACCGATATTTTACCGACCCTTTGCGGTCTGCTCGGCATACCGGTATCCTACTCCTCCGCCGGCAGGTCGGTTGTGGAATAAGCTATTTCCGGAATTCCATCGTCTCCATCAGACGGATGACATCTTCCCGCAGGTATTCGATGACCGGAGCCAGGGAATCCTTGTTGGGGCGGGTGGAAATATAGAGGGATCCCCGCAGGAAATGGCGGGTGGAGTCCGTGATGAAGAACTGCACCGGCGAGGCGGCGTTGCCTTCGATAATATACAGCAGCCCGAAATTTCCGTTGTCCTGCCGGTAAAAATGCTCGTTTATCGACTCCGCCTTGAGCGTGTGGGCATAGGCCAGGCGGTGGCAGTCCGCTTCCAGTCTCGCCAATGTCGTATCGGTGACGATGGGTTTGTAGGAAAGGTTTATTTTGGCATGATACCCCGGATACACGATATTGATCCAGTAGGCTTCCGCATCCGGAGCCGGGTCGCTTTCAATGAAAGCCTCGTCGGCCAACTGAAAGCGGTAGGGAAGTGAGGCCCGGCTGGTCCGGTAGCTCTTTTCGGGGAAACTGATCCGGTGATATCCGTACGGCTTGGGCGTATAATCCTGCGTACAGCCGTACAGGAAACAGAGCACGGCCAGATATAAAAGATACTTCATATTCCCTCCCTTTATTCTTCCGTATGGTTATTCTTCTCGTACTTGATTTTTTTGATCCTCCGGCTGTCCACGTCTAAAATGGTGAACTTGTGCTCCCGGTAGACGATGACGTCGTTTTTCTTCGGCAATTCTCCCTTTATTTCGAGAATCAGTCCGGCCAGCGTGTCCGCTTCCCCTTCGATTTCCTTGAAACTGTTGCCGTCGGCATCGATGATCTTTTCGAAATCGTTCAGCAGGGTATGGCCTTCGAAGATGAAAGCGTTGTTCTTGATTTTAATATACGTATGTTCCTGTTCGTCCGTTTCGTCGTTGATGTCTCCGATGATCTCCTCCAGAATGTCCTCCATCGTGACGATGCCGGAGGTTCCTCCGTATTCATCCACCACGATGGCGAGGTGAACCTTTTTGGACTGGAATTCTTCCAGCAGGTCGTTGATTTTTTTGGTCTCGGGTACGAAGTAAGCCGGTCTGATTAAGGTCTGCCATTTGAAATGGGCGGATTTTTTCAGATGGGCCAGCAGGTCCTTGATGTACAGGATGCCGACGATGTTGTCCAGATTCTCGTTGTATACGGGCAGACGGGAATAGCCGTGTTCGATGATCAGCTGCCGAAGGTGTTCGAAATCGTCCTCTAAACTGATGGCGATGATGTTGATGCGGGGCTGGATGATGTCGATGGCGGAGATATTGCTGAAACGGACGATGCCTTCCAGAATGTCTTTCTCTTCCGTCAGTTCGGAATCATCCGTCAGTTCCAGGGCTTTGGACAACTGGTCCATGGACAGGCTGTCCTTTTTGGTCACTTTCTTGCTGATGAGCGAAGTGGAATGAATCAGCAGGGAAGAAAGCGGGCGAAACAGGTAGCCTAAGAAAGACAGGGGGGAAGCCATGAAGATGGCGACGCTGGTCTGCGACCGGTTCGCATACAGTTTGGGGATGATCTCTCCGAACAGCAGGATTACGAAAGTGACGACGATCACCTGTATGATAAAGCCCAGTATCGGATTGTTCGAAAAGTCGAACAGCGAATCGACCAGGTAGGCGGAGATGATGACGATCGCTACATTGACGAAATTGTTTGAAATCAGTATGGTGGCCAACAGCCGGTCCGGCTTTTTGTGAAGATTGATCACTTTTTGATACCCTTTCTGGCTCAGTTCGTCCAGTTGACCCGGACTCAGGGAGAAAAAAGCCACTTCCGAGGCGGAAATGAGTGCCGAGAACAGCAGTAACAGTGCTAATATGATAATGAAAATCAGATCGGTGAGGGTAAAACTCCCCAAAGGGACGTCTGAAACGGTTTGTATTATGTCGGTCTCCAAAATATAAGAAATTAGTTAAACATATGTTTTTTCTTCCCGGAGGAAAAGTTTGTAAAGTACGGGTTCGTACGTATGGGAACGGCGCTGTACTCTACAAACTTTCGCATCCCGTTCAGAAGGGCAGGTCATCGCTTTCGTCCGGAGCCGGAGCCGCCGGTTGTGTCGGTGCGCCTGCGCTCGCCGGAGTGCCGAAGTTCCGGGAGGGGGCATACTCGCCGCTGTCCTGCTTCGGTGAAAGCATCTGCATGTTGTCGCCCTGTATTTCCGTCATGTATTTTTTCACTCCGCTCTGGTCTTCCCACGATCTGTTGCGGATACGGCCTTCGATATACAGCCTCATGCCTTTTTTCACGTATTTTTCCGCTATTTCGGCCAGGTTCCGCCACAGCACGATGTTGTGCCACTCGGTCTGGTCCACTCGCTCGCCGTTCTTGTTTTTGTAACTCTCTGTCGTTGCCAGGCTGAAGCGGGCAACGGCTACGCCTCCGTCCAGATACTTGATGTCTGGATCCGCACCGACGTTTCCGATTAAGATAACTTTATTAACCATGATGATCAGAATTAGGATTTATACACAAGTTACAAAAAATTTGAATAACTTAATATATTTACCGGGTAAAAAATTCCAAAATGCGAATATACATGAAAAAAGGGGAAAGAGGAAAGGAGAGCAAAAAAAATAACAAAAAATGTGAGGTTTTTTTTATTGTTTCCGGAAAAGCCTTATATTTGCAGTCTGAAAATAAATTCCGAGGAAATAAATTATTGAATATTAAATATTTATAGAAAATGACTAAAGCGGATATTGTTAACGAAATTTCGAGAACAACCGGGATTGAGAAAGTAGCGGTACAGGCTACAGTAGAGGCTTTCATGGAGTCTATAAAGAATTCCGTAGTTGGAGGTAAAAATGTGTATTTGAGAGGCTTCGGTAGTTTTGTCGTTAAAAAAAGAGCCGAAAAGACAGCCCGTAACATTTCGAAGAATGTTACCATTAAAATACCTGAACACTTCATCCCTTCGTTCAAACCGTCAAAAAGTTTTGTAACTGAAGTGAAAGGAAAAGTTAAAAAATAAGAAAGGAGGAAGTTATGCCAAGCGGAAAAAAAAGAAAAAGACATAAGATGGCCACTCACAAGCGTAAGAAAAGACTGAGAAAGAATCGTCATAAGAAGAAATAACCGACGTTTGTGATTGGAAGAATATAAACCTAAAGGACAAACTGTTCTTTAGGTTTATTAATTAATATAAATGAGTTGAATACTGCACGGATGAACAGTGAGTTAGTAATCGATGTCAGAGCGGATGAAATCATCATCGCTTTGTTGAGGGAGAAAAAATTAGTTGAACTGACAAAGGAAAAAACGAGCGTTCAGTTTGCTGTGGGTGACATTTATCTCGGGAAAGTCAAGAAGATCATGCCCGGGCTGAATGCGGCATTCGTGAATGTCGGATACGAAAAGGATGCGTTTCTGCATTACCTGGATCTGAGTCCCCAGTTTCATTCTTTAGACAGTTATATAAAACAGTGCATTGCCCGGAGAGGGTTGCCGGTGGCCAGGCTGAAACTGGAGCCGGAAATCAGCAAGACGGGGAAAATCGCCGATATTCTGACCGTAGGCCAGTGGGTGGCTGTGCAGGTGGCCAAAGAGCCTATCTCCACGAAAGGGCCGCGTCTGACCTCCGAACTGAGTATTGCGGGGCGGAATCTGGTGTTGATGCCTTTTTCGGAAAAAGTGTCCGTTTCCCAGAAAATCAAATCGGTGGAGGAGCGGAAGAGACTCAAAAGACTGATCGAAAGCATACGCCCCAAGAATTACGGCGTGATTGTCAGAACGGTGGCCGAAGGGAAAAAGGTGGCCCAGTTCGACAGCGAACTGAAGGAACTGGTGGAGCGTTTCGAAACGGCTTTCAAACATATCCGGGAAATGGAACCCCCGAAACTGATTCTGGGCGAGATCGACCGGACAAGCGCTTTCCTGCGCGACATCCTGAATCCCTCGTTTGAAAATATTTATGTCAATGACATCACATTGAGCAAGGAAATCAAACATTTCCTGAGCTCCATCGCTCCCGAGAAAAAAGACATCGTGAAATACGTGTCTCCCGAAATCCCCATTCTGGATCATTTCGGAGTAGACAAACAGATCAAGTCCTCCCTCGGGAAGAACGTGTCTTTTAAAAACGGCGCCTACCTGATTATCGAGCATACGGAGGCATTCCATGTGATCGACGTGAACAGCGGAAACCGGGCGAAGCTGGGAGACGACCAGGAATCCAACGCCTTGGAAGTAAACCTGGCTGCCGCGGAGGAAGTCGCCCGCCAGCTGCAACTGAGGGATATGGGCGGCATCATTGTCATCGACTTCATCGACATGCAGCTGGCTGAAAACAGGCAGAAACTGTTTGAGAAAATGAAAGCCTGCATGGAGATAGACCGGGCGAAACACACCATTCTGCCGTTGAGCAAATTCGGGCTCATGCAGATTACTCGCCAGCGGGTACGGCCGGAAATGACGGTGGATACGATGGAAGTCTGTCCGGTATGCCACGGTTCGGGCAAGGCCGAGGCTGCGATACTGCTGGTCGACAAGATCGAAGACCAGCTGGAATACATCGTCCGGGAGAAAAAATACAGAAGGGTCGTATTGAAAGTGCATCCCTTTATCGGCGCCTATCTGAAAAAAGGACTCATTTCCCTGAGACGCAAATGGGCTTTCCGCTACAAAGTGTCGCTTCGGATCGTGGACGTCCCGTCCTATTATATTTATGAATACCATTTTTACAATCACTACAACCGGGAAATTGCCGATTGAGTAGTGGCCCCTAAACAAACGCGATATGACAAAAGGATTAGTTGCTTTTTTATTTTTCTTCGTGGGATGTGTCTTTTCCCTTACCGCCCAGGTGGAAAATCCTGCCAAATGGACGTTTTCCCAGAAAGATCTGGGGAACGGGGAATATGAACTGGTGCTGAAGGCGGAGCTGGAACCGGGATGGACGGTGTATTCCATGTACACGCCGGAGGGAGGCCCGATGGCAACCACGATTACGCTGGCCCAGACAGACAAGGGGATAGAATTGCTGGGAAAGGCGGAGGAAAGTGAACCGCACAGGAAATACGACGACATATTCGGTGTCGATGTATGGTATTTCTCCGGAGAGTTTGTTCTCCGCCAGCGGGTGAAAGTAACCGATGCCGCCCTGACGTCGGTGAAGGGTACCGTGGAATACCAGGGATGCCAGGAGGGAATGTGCGTGATGTTCGACCAAGAGTTCGATATACCTTTGGACAAAGGGCAGGCAGATGCCGCAGCTCCGGAGAACCGGAAAGACGAATCGCTCTGGCTCTTTTTCTGGATCGCTTTTGCGGGGGGATTGGCGGCGGTGGTCATGCCTTGCGTGTTCCCCATGATTCCCATGACGGTTTCCTTCTTCATGCACGGAGATGCCAATAAAGCGAAAGCGAAGGCCAAGGCTTTGTTCTTCGCCTTCTCGATTATCGCCATTTATACCGTTCTGGGACTGGTGATTTCCGTCGTATTGGGGCCGGATTTCGTCAATTGGCTCAGTACCAACTGGCTCCCGAACCTGTTTTTCTTCGTCATATTCATGATTTTTGCGGCTTCGTTCTTCGGGGCCTTCGAGATCGTACTGCCGTCCTGGCTGGTGAATAAATCCGACAGACAGGCGGACAAAGGGGGATACCTCGGAGCCTTCTTCATGGCGTTTACCCTGGTATTGGTATCGTTCTCCTGCACGGCGCCTATCGTAGGGACGGTGTTGGTGGAAGCCGCCCGGGGTTCCGTGTTGCGTCCGGTTGTCGGGATGCTGGGATTCTCCCTGGCAGTGGCACTGCCTTTCGGATTCTTTGCGTTCTTCCCGTCCAGATTGGGAAATCTGCCCAAATCCGGCGGCTGGCTGAACTCCGTGAAAGTCGTACTGGGATTTATCGAAATCGCCCTGGGATTCAAATTCCTGATGGTCGCCGACCAGACCTACCACTGGGGACTGCTCGACCGGGAAGTGTATATCGCTGTCTGGGTCGCCGTGTTCACTTTGCAGGGGCTCTATCTGATGGGCAAGCTCAAATTTAAAAACGACAGCGATCTGCAATACATCGGCGTACCGCGTCTGGCATTTATCATTGCGACCTTTGCCTTTGTCATCTATCTGCTCCCGGGAATGTTCGGAGCTCCTCTGAAAGCTTTGGCAGGATATCTGCCTCCGCAGGAGACCATCGATTTCGATATCAACCGGATCGTGAGGGACCAGGCGAAAGAGGTTATCAAAAGCGGTGTGGTCGCAGGAAACACGGGAACGGCTGCGGCTGTTCAGGCGGATTGCGAACCGGCGAAATACGCGGACTTCCTGCATCTGCCCCATGGCATCGAAGGCTACTTCGATTACCGGCAGGCGCTGAAATGTGCGAAAGCGCAGAACAAACCCCTGTTCATCGATTTTACGGGACACGGGTGTGTCAATTGCCGCGAGATGGAACAGTCCGTATGGTCCGACCCCCGCATCCTGGACATACTGAAAAACGATTACGTGGTGCTGGCTTTGTACGTGGACGACAAGAAAACTTTACCGGAGGAGGAATGGTATGTCTCCGATTACGACGGCAAACAGAAAAAAACGTTGGGCAAGAAAAATGCCGATTTCCAGATCAAGCATTTTCATTCCAATGCGCAGCCCAATTATATATTGCTGGACAGCGGGGCTGGAGAGACCGGTCTGGAAAAATTCGTGCTGATGCCGGCCCGGGGACACGACCTGAACCGGGATGCCTTCTACGAATTTCTGAAAAAAGGACTGGAGGAGTTTAAGAAACGCAACTTTTGAGACGCACGGAAACAGGTGTTATGCGTTATATAAAGATTTTTACAATTATTCTCGCCGTACTCGCGACAGGGTGCAAAGAATCGAAGAAGACGGAGAATTTCCGGTATTTCCGGAATTATTCGCGCACCTTTCACGATTTGAACGACAAGCATCTGCAGGCGGCGCGGCAGGGGGGAATACACCCGGTGGCATCGGCGGAGGAGCTGAAAAAGCTGAAAGGAAAACTGGAACACCTGAAATCCTGCCGCTGGTATGAACTGGATAAACTGACCCATTCACAGCCTTATCTCGTACCGAAAGCCCACGAACTCCTGAAGGAGATAGGCCGGAATTTTAAGGATTCACTGGACGCCAAGGGACTGCCTTCCTATAAACCGATTGTGACCAGTGTCCTGCGGACGGATGAATCGGTGACGAAACTCCGGAAAAAGAATCTCAACGCCAGCGCCAATTCCGCCCACATGTTCGGGACGACTTTCGACATCGCCTATGCCCGTTTTAGGAAAGAGCGTTCGGACGAAACGTCCGTGGAGAAGCTCAAATCCGTATTGGCGGACGTGCTGCACGATTTGCAGCAGCGAAAATGCTGCTATGTGCGCTATGAATTTAAACAGGGATGTTTTCATATCACGGTGAGATAAATTATCTTTGTACCTCGTAAAATAGATTACTATTATGGGTTTACAGTGTGGCATAGTTGGTTTGCCGAATGTCGGGAAATCAACGTTATTCAATTGTTTGAGCAATGCGAAAGCGCAATCGGCGAACTTCCCTTTCTGTACGATCGAACCGAATGTGGGCGTGATTACCGTCCCGGACGAACGTTTGAACAGACTGGTCGAAATCGACAAACCGGCGAGTGTGGTGCCGGCAGTGGTGGAAATCGTGGATATTGCCGGACTGGTGAAAGGCGCCAGCAAAGGGGAGGGGCTGGGAAACAAGTTCCTGTCCAATATCCGGGAAACGGATGCCATTATTCACGTACTGCGCTGTTTCGAGGATGACAACATCGTGCATGTGGACGGAAGCGTCGATCCGGTGAGAGACAAGGAAATCATAGATACGGAATTGCAGCTGAAAGATCTGGAAACGGTGGAAAACCGTTTGCAGAAAGAGGAGAAAAGAGCCATGACCGGCGGCGATGCCAATGCCAAGCGGCTGGTGGAAGTGCTTTATCTTTACAGGGAGGCGCTGGAGAAAGGATTGTCCGCCCGTACGGTCGTGCTTACCGATTTGCAGCAGGAAGTCGCCCGGGATCTGCAGTTGCTGACCAACAAACCGGTCCTGTATGTCTGCAATGTGGATGAAGCTTCGGTGGTCGGGGGCAATAAATATGTGGAGGCGGTGAAAGAAGCCGTTAAGAACGAACAGGCGGAAGTGCTGGTGATCGGCGCCGCGATAGAAGCCGACATCGCCGAACTGGAGACCTATGAAGAAAAACAGATGTTCCTGGAAGACCTGGGACTGAAAGAGGCCGGAGTCAACAAACTGATCCGCACCGCTTACCGTCTGCTGAACCTGCAGACGTTTTTCACGGCGGGAGCCAAGGAAGTACGGGCGTGGACATTCAGAAAAGGAATGAAAGCCCCTCAGACGGCGGGGATTATCCATACCGATTTCGAAAAAGGGTTTATCCGGGCGGAGGTCATCAAATACGATGATTACGTTACGCTGGGGTCGGAGGCCAGGTGCAAGGAAGCCGGGAAAATGGCGGTGGAAGGGAAAGACTACATCGTACAGGACGGCGACATCATGCACTTCCGTTTTAATGTATAAAAAGAAAGGGGCCGGAAGCCCCTTTTTTTAATCTTTGTCGATTTCTTCGGGTGAGACGGGAAGCTGGTAAGTCGTTTCCAGGATTTCCTTGTCCGTAAAGAAGAAAGAGGCTTCCCAGGCTGCATTTTCGTCACTGTCAGAAGCGTGGATGGCGTTGCGGGTCTTGCTTTCGGCGAAGCGTTTGCGGATCGTGCCTTCCGCCGCTTTGGCGGGGTCGGTGGCACCGATCAGGGCCCGGAAATCGGCCACGGCATTCTCTTTTTCCAGCACGGCCACCACGATCGGGCCTGCCGTCATAAACAGATTCAGCGTTCTGAAAAAAGGACGTTCCTTGTGGACGTGATAGAATTTTTCTGCATCCGACCGGCTCAGACATAGCATTTTAAGAGCCAGAATGCGGAAACCCGCTTTTTCGATGATTTCCAAGATTTCTCCGGTGTGTCCCAGGCCGACGGCGTTGGGTTTGATGATTGTAAAGGTTCTGTTTGTCATGCTTGGCAGAGTTATGTAGTTTGATTTTGTGTTAAAGATAAAAAAAATTATTTAATAATCAAACAAAAACTCTGCTCAGCAATTCTCCCCGATGATTTCGGCGATGTCTTTGATGGGAATGCTCCCTGATTTTTTCGAAAATGTTTTCTTGCAAAGCGGACAGGCCGTCACGATGCAGTCCGGTTTGTATTCGGCATAGGCGGCCACGGCGTCCGCGGCGATCGTCGTCCGCTGGGCGGAGGTGATATGGGTATTGGCCAGGGAACCGCCGCAGCACAGGGAGTTCAAACCGTCGTAGCGCGTCGTGATTTTGTGGCTGACGGCGTTCAGGGCCTCTTCCGGGGCGGCGCATACGCGGCTTCCCCGTCCTAATTCGCAGGGATTGTGGAACACGGTGGTGTAATCGGCACGATGCGGCCGGAGCCGTCCGCTTTTGATCAGCCCGTTCAGGTATTCGCTGTGATGCAGCACCTCGATATTCAACCCGTAGTCTTCCCTGAATGTTTTATAGCAGATGGGACAGGACGTAACGAGAAGCGTGGCGCCCGAGGCTTCGATAGCCGCCCTGTTCTTTTCCATCAGTACGGAGGCGCCGGAACGGTTGCCGGAGAGCAACAGGGGGCGTCCGCAGCAGATGCCTTCCTCTTCGTCGATAAAGGCATACTCTACCTGGGCCTGTTTGAAAAGATGCCGCATCGCACGGATGACGGAGGGCGTGAGGTGTCCCATACATCCGGCGAAATAGGCCACTTTGGCTTTCTCCTGCCGGGGTGCGGGGATATAGCTGTATGTGTCTTTTGTAATCCGGCTCAGATCCTCGCGTTTGCTCAGCCGCAGGGCATTGAGCTTCAGATCGACGGGACAGGCTGCCTCGCAGCGTCCGCACATCAGACAGTTTTCCGTCTGGACGGCATAATCCCTGTGATGCCGTATTTTTTTCAGGAAATACACCGGCTGCGTGTCCAGCATACCCAACGACGTATTGAGCTGGCAGCGGTCGATGCAGATGCCGCAGCGGGAGCAGGAATACATCTGAATCTTGCTGAAAGCGTTGAACGTGCTGCCCTGTTTCACTCCCCAGTTCTTGAGAAAGATATACACCATCTCGGTGGGAATATGCATATAGCGGGAGAAGGGGAGCAGCAGAAAGAATAGGCCCAACGCGGAGGAATACGCCCACCATGCCGGATAGGACAGGGATTCCAGGGGAAGGAACCGCGAGAAGAAATCCCCGGCGCTATGGGTGAGAAAACTCCCGCCGCCGCGAATGCCGCTGGTGAAGCTCTCCGCCAGAAAACGGAGCGGGAAAATCAGCCACAAGACAGTCAGTATGAGCAAATCGAAAGGACGGTGGTTCGTCGTCTTTTTCATCCCGAGAAGTCTGGAATACAGCCGTTTGATGAGTGCCAGCAGCAGCCCGGAAAGAATCAGAAGCAAAATCATGTCCATGATGAAGGCGAACACATTGCTGTATGGGAAAGTCTCGTTGGCCGGGTGGAAATAC
>CAZYJV010000002.1:56088-58484 GCA_964647845.1 uncultured Odoribacter sp. | reverse complement strand
AATTGGAATATAATGTCGGTCGGGGAGCGTTCGGTGGTTCGTCATTTATTTCCGGCCATCCCGGCCATCCGAATCATTATTCCGGCTTACTGTTTGGTAGTACAAGCATGCAAGCGGGTGCAAGGAATGGTGCCGGGTTGGTACGGATCAGTCCGTCGAATTGAGAAATTGAAGAAATATAAAAAAGGTTGAAAGCACTGCTTTCAACCTTTTTAACTCTTTACATTTTAAACCTTTCCTACTCAATTTTGATTCCCTTTTTCTCGTATTCCCTTTTCAGCAAATCCACCATCTGGTCTACGGCTAAGTTTTTGGCGATGATTTTTTTGTCTTTGTCCAGGATGTACATGACCGGGGTAGAGAAGACGTTGTAAATAGTCCAGTAGTTGGACTGACGGTTGGGATCCCAGCAGTTGATGAAATCGAACAGTTCGTTTTTCTCAATGAAATCTTCCCATTCTTTCTTGTTCGTGTGGGTGTTTACGGCGAACACTTTCAGGCCGTGGGGGTGGAACCGTTCGAATATCTCTTTCTTGGCCAGCGGAACCTGTTTCTTGCAGTGGCCGCAGTTGGGTTCCCAGAACAACAGCAGGATATAGGGAGCCTTGGTCTCATGCAGACTTACCCAGTTCCCTTCCAGGGACGGCAGTCTGAGGTCGACGGCCTGGTGGTTCAGAAGATTGTACTGGCGCTTGTACACTTCGTCCGTGATTTTCTTCATCTGGTCCTTGTCCAGCCAGTCTACGATGCCGCTCACATAGTAATGGTGGCCTAATTTGACGAAGGCTTCATCCATGCCCATGATTTTGTTGTCGAACGTATAGACCAGGCAGTAGTTCATCAGGTATCTGAACATCGGTTTGCAGGGCCTCGATTTCTCCAGGATTTCCACGCAGGAAAGATAGAGGGAGTCCGGATGAACCATGACCATGTTTTTGAAATAGTCGTCCAGTTTGCTTTTGAATATCGGCGTCCGGATCAGGGTGCTGTCCGCGAAATTGGTATAGTCCCAATAATGTTTCTTGCTGTAAAAATAGGTCTGGCGGCGTATTTCCATGTCCCTGTCCTCGGTATTTTCGGGAACGGTTTTCGAGAAATCGGGGATTTCGGGAGAGAGGGTGAAGTTGGCAAAAGTCGCCAGCGCCGATTTGGGGAATTTATTTACCATCTGTGCGATGTAGGCCCGCACTTCCTTGTCTGCCTGTTCAAAACGGGCGGTATAGGCTTTCTTTACCTCTTCTTTTTCCTTGTTCGGATCTTTGTCGTATTCGTCCCGGATGACCTTGCTCTTCTGGTTCTGTTCTACCATGAAACGCTGGAAGTCCCGGAATGCCGTATTTTCGGGCGAACCTTCGAATTCGATGTGGTTGAGCACATCGAGGGTGTCGCTCTTGATGCTGAAATGCTGCGTGTCACCCATGATGAGATCGAAGTAATTGCTGTTGGAGAAAAGCAGGAGGTACATACCCCGTGCCAGCTTCTTTTTGCTGTCCTGGAAATGTCCTACGCCCTTGTTGTCTAAATAGGCTGTGTCGACAGCATACACCTTGCCTTCGAAATAGTTTGCCAGAATAATCTTTTTGCCGGGCATCTTATCGACCGTGATTTTGATGTCGTAGCCCAAGGCAAAAGCTTTGTCCGCCATCGAGAGAAACAGACAAAGCATCAGCGGAAAAAAGAGTTTTTTCATCTGTATCAATATCTGAAATGAGTGTTTATGACTTTATCGGCTTTCTGAAGCCCCAGTTTGGAGGCTATCTGCAAATCCTTGAGGGCCTCCTCCGACCGGTTCATGGCCATTTTGGCGATCGCCCGGTTGTAATAGGATTTCGCGCTGGACGGATCTACGTTGATGGCTTCCGTGTAGTCCTGAATGGCCTCGTTCAGATTGCCTTTGATCTGCATGATCACTCCGCGGTTGAAGTAAAGCCCTGTTTCTTTCAACCCCAGCTCCAGAGCGCGGTTGTAGTCGGCAAGGGCGCCTTCGTAGTCTTTCATGTAAAAACGGGCGATGCCGCGGTAATGGTAGGCCGTGACGAAATCGGGACGCAGGTTGATCGTCTGGGAGTAATCCTTGATGGCGTTGGGATAAATGCCGAGGTTCTCATAGACGACCCCGCGGTTGAAATAGGAGAGGGCATGGTCCGGAAAACTGCTCAGAAGATAATTGAAATCGTTCAGTGCCTCCCCGTAGCGTTTGGTATTGGCGTAACATACGGCCCGGTTGTAATAGGCCGGGAACCAGACGTTATCCTGTATCAGTGCGTTGTTGAATTCAACGATAGCCTGATCATACAGGCCCTGTTTCATGTATTCCAGTCCCCTCTTGTTATTCTGTTTGGCCTTGTTGTTGCAGGACGCCAGTAAAACCAGAATGAAAATCAACAATCCGTATC
>CAZYJV010000002.1:44305-56078 GCA_964647845.1 uncultured Odoribacter sp. | reverse complement strand
CATAAGGTAAATATTATTTTCAAACTCATAATCCGTCCAAAATTAGTGATTCGAATCGAGATATTAAAACTTTGCACTAAATTTATTTTTTCATTTATCCGCCGTAAAGTTTCTTTATGAGGTCGGGGCGTCTGAGGCGGTTCAGGCAGGATTTGACGACGGAGGTATACTCTTTTTTATACCAGAAAAAGAACAGGTTCTGGAGCTTTTTGTCCTTCGCGTTTTTGGCGGAAGCGATTTTTTCCAGAGAATACGGATGGTAGCCGGTGTAATACATCGTCGTCGCCAGGGTCATGGGGGTGGGCGTGAAATCCTGCACCTGCTCCAGCTTGAAATTCAGCTGCTTGGTCGCGACGGCCAGTTCCGCCATATCTTCCGGGCGGCATCCCGGATGGGAGGAAATAAAATAAGGTATGATCTGCTGGTTCAATCCGTTTTGCTGGTTGATGGCGTCGAATTGCTGTTTGAGGCGCTGGAACAGTCCGAACGGAGGTTTGCGCATCAGACGGAGCACGTGGTCGGCCGAATGTTCGGGCGCCACTTTGAAGTGTCCGGAAACATGGTGTTTGATGACCGTGCTCAAATATTCGGCGTTCGTCCGGTTCACCCGTTTGTCGCCCGTATCATGCAGGCAAAGGTCGTACCGGATGCCGGAGCCGATGAAACAGTGTTTCACTTTTTCGATGCGCCGGGCTTTGTTGTAAATCTCCAGCAGCCGGGAATGGTCGGTGTTCAGGTTCCTGCACAGAGAGGGGAAAGCGCAGGACGCCCTTTTGCACCGGCCGCAAAGATCCGGATCCTTGCCTCCCAGCCCGTACATGTTGGCGGAGGGACCGCCTAAATCGGTGATCGTTCCTTTGAAATCGGGCATCCGGGTGATTTTTCCGATTTCGTCCAGCACGGACTGTTCGGAGCGGGAAGAGATGAATTTTCCCTGGTGGGCGGAAATGGTGCAGAACGCACATCCGCCGAAACACCCCCGGTGAAGCGTGACGGAGTGCCGTATCATATTGTAGGCGGGAATCTCTTTCCCCTTATAGCGGGGATGGGGCAGCCGGGTGAACGGGAGGGCGTAGACCGCGTCGATTTCGCGCGTAGTCATGGGTGCGTAAGGCGGATTGACGATGAGAAGCCGGTCCGCTACGGGCTGTATCAGCAGCGCCGCATGCAGGCTGTTCGACTCTTCCTCGATATGGCGGAAATTGCGGGCGTGTTTTTGTTTGTCCGCGAGGCACTCTTCGTGGGAGAAGAGCCGGGTGACCGGCCATTTCTTATTGGTGGCGTACGTTTCGTCTTTCCCTCTCAGAACGCAGGTCTGGGGAATATTGGTGAGCCGGTGGAAAGGAATGCCCTGTCTGAGGTATTTGCATAATTCGGTCAGGGGCTTTTCACCCATCCCGTAAATCAGCATATCCGCTCCGCTTTCGTAAAGAACGGAGGGCCTCAGGCGGTCCTGCCAGTAGTCGTAGTGGGTGAAACGGCGGAGGGAAGCCTCGATGCCGCCGAGGATGACGGGCACGTCGGGGTAGAGCTCCTTTAAAATCTTTGTATAGACAAGCGTCGGCATATCGGGACGCGCTCCGGCTTTCCCGTCTGGAGTATAGGCATCGTTCGACCTTTTTCTTTTGGCGGCGGTATAATGGTTGACCATGGAATCCATACACCCGGCGCTGATACCGAAAAACAGATTGGGGCGCCCCAGTTTCCTGAAATCCCGTAAATCGTCCCGCCAGTTGGGTTGGGGCACGATGGCCGTTTTCAGGCCGAGGGATTCCAGCAGCCTGCCGATGACAGCCGCGCCGAAAGAGGGATGATCGACGTAAGCGTCGCCGGAAAAGAGTATGACGTCCGGATTTTCCCATCCTCTCTCGCGGACTTCCTTTACGGAAGTGGGTAACCAGGAATAATTGTCTGCCATGTCGGTGTGTTTCTTTTAGTCTTTGCGGACAAAGATACCTTTTTTCGTTATCTTTGCCGCGTCGATTTGAAAAGGAATGAATAAAGTCAATGTCATTAGCTTGGGATGCTCCAAAAATCTGGTGGATTCGGAACTGTTGCTGAAACAGTTGAGTCATGCCGGTTTCCGGACGGAAACGGATGCGGAAAACTCGGATGCGGAAGCGGTGGTGATTAATACCTGCGGATTTATCGGGGATGCCAAAGAGGAGTCTGTGAATACGATACTGGAACAGGTGGAGAGGAAGAAAGCGGGGATCGTGAAAAAAGTGTTCGTGATGGGATGTCTTTCACAGCGTTACGGGGCGGAACTGAAAGCGGAAATCCCGGAGGTGGACGCTTTTTTCGGCAAGTTCGACTGGAAAGGGATCCTGACGGAGCTGGGGGGGCGGTATGAGGATGCGCTCCGGAATCAGCGGCAGCTGACGACACCGGGGCATTATGCCTATCTGAAGATAGCGGAGGGATGCGACCGGACCTGTTCGTATTGCGCCATCCCCATTATGACGGGCAGGTACCGGTCGAGGGCGATGGAGGAGATTCTGGAGGAATGCCGGGAACTGGTGAAGAGCGGGGTGAAAGAACTGCTGGTGATGGCACAGGACCTGACTTATTACGGTACGGATCTGTACGGAAAGAACAGGCTGGCCGAATTGATTGAACGCATATCGGATATTCCCGGCGTGGAGTGGATCAAGCTTCATTATGCTTATCCGGCGGCATTCCCGGAGGAGATACTGAAAGTGATGCGGGAGCGGAAGAATGTATGCAAATATTTGGATATCGCTTTGCAGCATTGCAGCGATCACATGCTGAAAATGATGCGAAGGGGGGTGGATAAGCAGCGGATCGTCGAGCTGGTCGGAAAAATCAGGAGCGAAGTACCCGGTATATTCCTGCGCACGACGTTGATGACGGGGCATCCGGGAGAGACCGAGGCGGATTTTGCGGAGTTGTGCGAATTCGTGGAGCGGATGAAATTCGAACGGCTGGGTGTCTTCCCTTATTCGCATGAAGAGGATACCTATTGCGACCGGCATTACAAGGACGATGTGCCGGAGGACGTCAAGCGCCGGAGGGCGGAGAAGATCATGGAATTGCAGGCGGGTGTATCCGGAAGGCTGAATGAATCGTTAATAGGAAAAGAGTTCAGGGTGCTGATCGACCGCCGGGAGGACGGTTATTATGCGGGACGGACGGAGCACGATTCGCCGGAAGTGGATCCGGAAGTGCTGATCGAGGGGGAAGAGAAGCTGCGAATCGGCGATTTTTACCGGGTCCGGATTACCGGAGCGGATGAGTACGATTTGTATGGAAGCGTCATAGCCGAGGTTTCCTGTAAATAAATAATTCTAAACAAAAAAAGCGATGAAAAAAATTCAATGGATGATGTTCGTTCTGTTGCTGGTGGCAACAGGTTGTAAGAATGCTCCGAAAGAGCAGCAGTCCCAGGTAACTCTTACCGGACATGAATGGGAATTGAAAACGATGACTAAGTCGGATTCGGTTGTAAAAAATCCGGAGCAGCTGCCGACGCTGGTTTTTTCTGACAGCGCAGCGGTGTACGGCTTTGCCGGTTGCAACCGCTTTTTCGGTACGTACGGAGTGGAAAAGGAAGGCGGGATGACGATCACCCCCGGCGGAGCGACCATGATGTATTGTCCGGATCTGACTTTTGAAGACGCCTACCTGAAAGCTTTGGCGGAAGTGAAAGAGTATGCGGTCTCCGGAACGGAACTCCGACTGACGGACGGCGCCGGTACGTTGGTATTGGTGTATGGACTGGCCGATACGACTTCCGCAGGAAGCGTACGGGACACTTTATAAGTAATATCGAAATCTAAATTTTAAAGTATGTTGAATCAATTGTTTTGGTTAGTTCCCGTTTGTTCGGTGATCGCTTTGCTTTTTGCCGGACTGTTTTTCAGGGGAATGATGAAGGAATCGGAAGGAACGGATACGATGAAGCGTATTGCGGGTCATGTGCGCAAAGGAGCCATGGCTTATCTGAAACAGCAGTACAAAATCGTCGGAATTGTATTCCTTGTTTTGTGTGTGTTCTTTGCCTGGATGGCTTACGGCCCGGGCTTGCAGAACGAATGGGTGTGGTTCGCCTTCCTGACGGGCGGTTTTTTCTCCGGACTGGCAGGATTCATCGGTATGAAGACCGCGACCTATGCTTCGGCCCGTACGGCGAATGCCGCCCGCAGAAGTATGAATGACGGTCTGAAAATCGCCTTCCGTTCGGGTGCCGTGATGGGGCTGGTGGTCGTCGGACTGGCATTATTGGATATTTCATTGTGGTGGCTGGTGCTGGATTATTTTGTCGAAGAGGCCAGTGCTTCCCAAAAGGCGATCATGATTACGACGACCATGCTGACATTCGGTATGGGAGCTTCCACGCAGGCGCTGTTTGCGCGTGTGGGCGGCGGAATTTTCACGAAAGCCGCCGATGTCGGCGCCGACCTGGTGGGTAAAGTGGAAGCCGGCATCCCGGAGGATGATCCCCGCAACCCGGCGACGATTGCCGATAACGTAGGGGACAATGTCGGCGACGTGGCAGGTATGGGTGCCGACCTGTACGAATCCTATTGCGGTTCCGTGCTGGCGACCGCCGCACTGGGTGCCGCTGCTTTTGCCGCGACTCCGGAAATACAGTTCAATGCGATTCTGGCTCCGATGCTGATTGCCGCTTTCGGCGTCATACTTTCGCTGTTGGGCATATTTATGGTGAAAACCAAAGAAGGCGCTTCGCAGTTGCAGCTGTTGAGAGCTTTGGACAGAGGTATCAACACCAGTTCCGTGCTGATTATCGGCGCCAGCTTCCTGGTGGTTCATCTGCTCGGACTGAGCTATTGGATCTGCGGTTCGGTGATTACGGGATTGCTGACCGGAATTATTATAGGCAAGGCTACGGAACATTATACGTCTCATGCCTATAAGCCGACGCAGGATATCGCCAGAAGCTCGGAAACGGGGCCTGCGACCGTGATCATCAAGGGAATCGGTACGGGAATGATTTCGACGGCGATACCTGTTGTCACGATTGTCGCCGGAATTATTCTGGCTTATCTTTTCGCCGCCGGGTTTGACATGGCCAATATGTCCATGGGGCTGTACGGTGTGGGGATTGCCGCTGTGGGAATGCTTTCTACGTTAGGCATCACCCTGGCGACGGATGCTTACGGACCGATCGCCGACAATGCGGGCGGAAATGCAGAGATGAGCGAACTGGGAAGTGAAGTGCGTCAGCGGACCGATGCGCTGGATGCTCTCGGAAATACGACGGCCGCCACCGGAAAAGGTTTTGCCATCGGTTCGGCGGCGTTGACGGGACTGGCTTTGCTGGCCTCCTATATCGAGGAAATCAAAATCGGACTGATCCGTCTGGGAGAAACGACCTTGCAGGTCGGTGACGAGATGGTGCAGACGGCTACCGCCACCCTGAAGGACATGATGACCTATTACGATGTCAACCTGATGAATCCGAAAGTACTGGCCGGTGTGTTCATCGGTTCCATGATGGCTTTCCTGTTCTGCGGTTTGACGATGAATGCCGTGGGACGCGCCGCCCAGAAGATGGTGAATGAAGTAAGGCGGCAGTTCCGGGAAATCAAGGGAATCATGGAAGGCAAGGCCGAGCCGGATTATGCCCGTTGTGTGGAAATTTCCACCCGCGGGGCGCAGAGGGAGATGCTGTTTCCTTCCATGCTG
Source organism: uncultured Odoribacter sp. (assembly GCA_964647845.1). Taxonomy (GTDB): domain Bacteria; phylum Bacteroidota; class Bacteroidia; order Bacteroidales; family Marinifilaceae; genus Culturomica. The sequence goes on along the minus strand of CAZYJV010000002.1, from coordinate 50,408 downwards.
GCGATTGTCATTCCGATCTGTACCGGTCTGTTGTTCGGAGTTTCCGGCGTAATGGGACTGCTGGCAGGCGGGTTGGGTTCCGGGTTCGTACTGGCTATTTTTATGGCCAATTCGGGCGGTGCCTGGGACAATGCCAAAAAATACGTGGAAGAGGGACATTTGGGCGGCAAAGGCTCCGATTGCCATAAAGCGACGGTCATCGGCGACACGGTGGGCGATCCCTTCAAGGATACTTCCGGACCGAGCCTGAATATTCTGATCAAGCTCATGAGCATGGTGGCTATCGTGATGGCGGGCGTGACCTGTACGATCAGTTTGTTGTAAGCGGGACTGAAAGCCCGGATGGCTGAAAAAGGGGAAAAGGTTAAAGTTTTTAACTTTTTCCCCTTTAACTTTTCCCCCGGTTTTCGATAGTTTTTTTCGGGAAAAATGATTATATTTGCATGTTTTGGAAAAAAACGGTGTAGTAAAATTGTATGACAATAATAAGATAATTATATGAGCGAAGAAAACGTGAAAATGGAACAGGAAGAGTATTCGGCCGACAGCATCCAGGTCCTCGAGGGACTGGAGGCGGTGAGGAAGAGGCCTTCTATGTATATCGGAGATGTCAATACCGACGGTTTGCATCATTTGGTATACGAGGTGGTGGACAACTCCATCGACGAGGCTCTTGCCGGTTATTGTACGCATATACAGGTGTTTATCAATGAAGATAATTCCATTACCGTGCGGGATAACGGACGGGGAATTCCTACCGGTCGCCATGCGAAAGAGAACAAATCGGCGCTGGAGGTCGTGCTGACGGTTCTGCATGCCGGCGGTAAGTTTAACAAGGATTCCTACAAAGTGTCCGGAGGTTTGCACGGTGTCGGGGTTTCCTGCGTGAATGCCCTCTCTACGAAGCTGATAGCGGAGGTGTACCAGAAAGGGAAAATTTTCCGCCAGGAATACAGCAAGGGAACTCCGCTGGGAGAGGTGGAAGTTGTGGGGGATACCGACCGCACGGGAACGACCATCACCTTTAAGCCTGACGACACGATTTTTTATGTGACGGAATACAAGTACGACACGCTGGCGACCCGTTTGCGGGAACTCTCTTATCTGAACAAGGGAATTCGCCTGTCACTGACAGATAAGCGGGAGATAGACCCCGAAACCAACGAACCGAAGCACGAAGTGTTTTATTCGGAATACGGTTTGCGGGAATTTGTCGAATATATCGACAACAGCCGCGAGAAGCTGATCGAAAATACGATAGACATCAATACGGAGAAGAACGGTATACCTATCGAAGTGGCTTTGCATTACAACACCTCTTTTACGGAGAATGTTTTTTCATACGTCAACAATATCAACACGAAAGAGGGCGGTACCCACCTTGCCGGTTTCCGCAGGGGACTGACCCAGACGCTGAAAAATTATGCGGATACGACGGGGATGCTGTCCAAGCTGAAATTCGACATCAACAGCGATGACTTCCGGGAAGGATTGACCGCCGTGGTTTCCGTAAAGGTACAGGAGCCTCAGTTCGAAGGCCAGACGAAAACGAAATTGGGAAATACGGAAGTGGGAACGGCGGTTTCACAGGCTGTCAGTACGGCGCTGGCCAATTATCTGGAGGAGCATCCGAAAGATGCGAAAGCGATTGTCGACAAGGTGATTCTGGCGGCTACCGCCCGCCATGCCGCCCGCAAAGCCCGGGATATGGTTCAGCGGAAGTCCGTGCTTTCCGGTTCCGGCCTGCCCGGCAAACTGGCTGACTGCGCCGACAACAATGCGGAGAATTGCGAGATATTCCTGGTGGAGGGAGACTCTGCCGGCGGATCGGCGAAACAGGGACGCGACCGGCAGTTTCAGGCCATCCTGCCTCTGCGGGGAAAGATTCTGAACGTGGAGAAGGCTATGCGTCACCGGGTCTATGAAAGCGATGAAATCGTCATGATATTCAAAGCGCTGGGGATTACCCCGGGAACGGACAACGACAGCATGGACATCGATCTGAGCAAAATCCGTTACCACAAGATTATTATCATGGCCGATGCCGATGTGGACGGCGCGCATATCGCTACGCTGATCATGACGCTGTTCTTCCGGCATATGAGACAGGTCATCGAACAGGGGTATCTGTATATCGCCACGCCTCCGTTGTATCTGGTGAAGAAAGGAAAGGAACAGCGTTATTGCTGGAATGAGGAACAGCGTTTGCAGCTGATCCAGGAATGGGGGGGCGGAAAGGAAAGCAGTCTGCACATCCAGCGCTACAAAGGTCTGGGTGAGATGAATCCGGAGCAGTTGTGGGAAACGACGATGGCTCCGAACGGCCGTACGCTGCGCCAGGTATCTATCGAGAACGCTGCGGAAGCGGACCGGATTTTCTCCATGCTGATGGGGGACGATGTGCCGCCCAGACGGGAGTTTATCGAACAGAACGCCACCTATGCGACGATAGACGCTTGACGATGAATGTGGCTGTTTTTTGTGCGTCGGCAGACAGGGTCGAAGCGGATTACAAGGAGGCGGCCCGAAGACTGGGAACAGGCATTGCCGGACGGGGATGGAATTTGGTTTACGGAGGGACGAATTGCGGATTGATGCGGATAGTGGCGGAGGCAACTTTAACGGAAGGCGGAAAGGTGACGGGGATTATTCCCCGCTGTATAGAGGCACGAGGGGTTGCCGCCGCGAACGTGACCGAACTGGTCGTTGTGGAAGATATGAAGGAGAGGAAGCATCTGATGCGGGAGCAGGCGGATGCGTTTGTCGCGCTTCCCGGAGGATGGGGAACGCTGGAGGAGATTACGGAGGTGATTACCTTGAAGCAGCTGGGCGTCCACAGGAAACCGATAGTCTTCGTCAATACCGGTGGATTTTATGACGCTTTCTGGAAATTTATAGAACAGGCGGCCGGCAGGGGAGTGATCTCCGACGCCTACCGGGGATTGTATAGAGTGGTGTCCGCTCCGGAAGAAGCATTGGAATACATTGAAAGCTATCGGCCGGAAGCCGTTCGTCCGAAATATGTGTAGTGTATGGCATGCGCCGCGGGGAAGGGTGTAAAAGTTTTGAAAAAAGCTTTGTGTTTTTGGAATTATTGTATACTTTTACAATATTAAATCATATTACACAATGCGTTTGCACGGTGGTGTAAAATGCAGCGATACCCTTGTAGTGATTACAATGGACGTGTATTAGAGTTTTAGTTTAGTAAAAAAGGGAGTGTAAAAACTCCCTTTTTTGTTTATCGTTTCTGTCGGTTTATTCCATAAGCCCTCGGCCGCTCTTGTGGAGCTGGTCCGACTCTTTCAGCAGGGTAACGACCTTGTCGAGGATGCCGTTGATGAACGCGCTGCTTTTGAGCGAGCTGTAAGATTTGGAGATTTCGATGAATTCGTCCAGGGTCACTTTTACCGGTATGGAGGAAAAATGTTTCAGTTCCGAAATAGCCGCCGCCATGATCAGTTTGTCCATATCGGAGACGCGTTCTATTTCCCAGTTGCGGGCGAATTTATCGATGGTTTTGATATTTTCGTCGTAGTCCAGAACGGTTTTGCGCAGCAGCGTCCGGGCGAATTCCGTGTCTTCTTCCGTGTTGTAGACCGAGTGGAAGAAATTGTCTTCTTCCGTAGTGGTTTCTTTGATGCTTTTCAGGCTTTTGTATACGATGCCGAACACCAGTTCGCAGTCGTCGTTCCAGAAAATGCTTTTGTCTTCCAGGGCCTGGAAAAACAGTTCGTTCTGGGCGATGATGTCGACGAATATCTTTATGACGAGCTGTTTGTGGTCATCGAAAGTCACCTCGTCCTTCTGCATGTACAGCTGGTAGTGCTGGGATTCCTGGATTTCGTCGAAGATGCGGTTGACGACTTCCGGCGCGTCGTTCCAGGAGAGCGGGTGGTTGTGCAGGTAATTCCGGTAGTTTTTGTTGTTTTCGATGATGGAGAAAACAGGGTTGTCGATGAAGCGGGTATTGGGGTGCAGGTCGTTTTCCGTGGCGAAATGCCGGTTGCGGGCAATGTCTATTTTCCTGAAAGCTTTTTGTCTGATGTCCGTCAGCAATAGAAATATCTGAAAGAACAAATCAGTGCTTTTTTCCATGCTTTTCAGCAAATCGCGTTCGATTTCAGCCTGCGATATGTTATCGTTTTTTATGTAAGAATAAAGCAGTTGCAATACTTTAATCCGGATTAATCTTCTGCTCGTCATTTCTGTGAAGAACTGTTCTGTTTTTAACATGGCAAATGTAGAAAATAAAATGGAATAAAACAGCATGTCGGGAGAAAAGCATATATTTGTAGGACTTAAAACTTTGGATATGAAAAGATGGTTATTGGTTTGCGGGGTGTGTTGGGGAATGTTTTTTGCGGCACGGGCGCAGGAGCTGCGTTGTAATATTTCGGTCTCCACCCAGAAAATACAGGGGACGAACCGGGAGATGTTCACGAACATGCAGAAGGATATGTACGAGTTCATGAATAACAGGCGCTGGTCTTCCAATGTGTTTTCTTACGATGAGAGGATCGAGGCCAATATCCTGATAACGCTCGATGAGCAGAGCGGAGGCGATGAATTCAAGGGGACGATGCAGGTGAGGGTCAGTCGTCCGGTATACAACTCTTCGTACAGCAGCGTGTTGCTGAATTTCAAGGATAACGATGTCAATTTCAAGTACAGGGAGTTCGAGGCGCTGGAGTTTAACGAATCGGGGCAGAATTCGGAGTTGGTGAATCTGCTGGCTTTTTACGCCTATATCATTCTGGGACTGGATTATGACAGTTTTTCCCTGATGGGGGGAAACGAGTTCTTCAACAAAGCGGAGAACATCGTGGCGCAGTGTCAGAATTCCAGGGAGACGGGCTGGAAGTCATTCGAAGGCCGCCGCAACCGCTACTGGCTGATCAATAATCTGCAGGACAGAAGTTACGCGTCGGTGAGGGAGTGCATATACAAATACCATCGCCTGGGACTGGATGCGATGGCGGACAATGTGAACGAGGGGCGTCTGGAAATACTGAACGCTTTGGAATTGCTGCAGAAGGCTCACCGCAGCAAGCCGAATTCATACATCATGCAGGTGTTTTTCGATGCGAAGTCGGACGAAGTGGTGAATATTTTCAAGCCGGCTTTTACGGACGAGCGGAAGCGGGTTTACAATATCGTGTCGGAAGTGAATCAGGCCAATGTCTCGAAATATTCGGCATTGCTGGAAAATAAAACGAATTGACAAGATTATGATAGAAAGTATCGGGGTGCGCAATTATGCGCTGATAGATAAAACGGATATCGCGTTGGAGAAGGGCTTTACGGTTATTACCGGAGAGACAGGCGCCGGCAAGTCCATCCTGCTGGGAGCCATCGGCCTGACCTTGGGCCAGCGGGCGGATGTGTCGGCTCTGTTGGACAAAAGCAGGAAATGTATCGTCGAAATCACATACAATGTCGGGGAATATGCCTTGAAGGAATGGTTCGAGGAGAATGAACTGGATTATTCGGAGGAGGTGATTGTCCGCCGGGAGATTTCGGCGGACGGGAAGTCCCGCTGCTTTATCAACGATACGCCTGTCAGCAATAAGCTGCTGAAAGAGTTCGGAAGCTATCTGATCGACATCCATTCGCAGCATCAGTCGCTGTTGCTGGGACAGCCCGAGTACCAGATCAATATGCTGGATGCTTTTTGCGGGAGCGGGGAATTGCTGGCGGTTTATCAGGAGAGGTTCAGCCGCAGAAAGCAGTGTCTGGCGGCGTTGCACGGGTTGAGGGAATCCGCCCGGAATGCCGATAAGGAGAAGGATTATCTGAGCTTCCAGCTGGCGCAGCTGGAGGAGGCGCAGTTGAAGAAAGGCGAGCAGGAGGAGTTGGAGGAGGAACTGTCGGTGCTTTCGCATGCGGAGACGATAAAATCGGTTTTGGGCCGTTTGGTGTTCGACCTGAGGGATGCGGACCAGGCGGTTGTTACGGTCTTGAAAAATTCCCGGAATGCGGTGGTGTCCCTGAAAGATATGGTGAAGGAGGCGTCCGAGTATGAGTCCCGTCTGGAGTCGGTGATTCTGGAACTGAAAGACCTGGCCGAGGAGTCGGAACACAAAGCGGAGGATGTGGAGTA
>CAZYJV010000002.1:42958-44205 GCA_964647845.1 uncultured Odoribacter sp. | reverse complement strand
CGCGGGAACCGCTGTGCGACTATATGAAGTCCCTGCTGATGGATCTGGGAATCCGGCATCCGGAGTTCGTGGTTTCGATAGAACCTGCCGGGGACTATACTTTTACGGGCCGGGACGAAGTGAAATTCCTCTTTGCCGCCAACAAGAACCAGCAGCCGGGAGAGATTGCGAAGGTGGCTTCCGGCGGAGAGATTTCGCGGGTGATGCTGTCGCTGAAATATATTTTGTCCAAGGCCAGGCGCTTGCCGGTGATCGTGTTCGACGAGATCGACACGGGGCTGTCGGGGGAGGTGGCGCACCGCATGGCCCAGATGATGCAGGAGATGGCGACCCGCATGCAGGTGATCAGCATTTCCCATTTGCCTCAGATCGCTTCTGCGGGGAGCTGTCATCTGAAAGTGTACAAAGAGGACGATTCGGAGCATACCGTTTCCCGGATAAAGAAACTGGACGCCGGAGAGCGGATAAGGGAGGTCGCCGGCATGATCAGCGGCAGTGAGATTACGGAGGCCGCACTGGAGGCGGCCCGCAATTTGTTGGGGCAGCAGGGCGGGTGATTCCGATTTTTAGTGTATTTTTGCAACGAAAATGTGTTTAATTAAAAAAGAAAAAATGGGGTATAATTTATTGAAAGGAAAAAAGGGAATTATTTTCGGCGCGCTGAATGAAATGTCGATAGCCTGGAAAGTGGCGGAGAAGTGTCTGGAGGAAGGAGCGGAGATCGTACTGACCAATACGCCGCTGTCCATCCGGATGGGAGGCATTCAGGAATTCGCCGAGAAACACGGTATTCCTTTGATTCCGGCGGATGCGACCAGCGTGGAGGATTTGACCAATTTATTGCAGGAGTCTATGAAGCATTTCGGCGGGAAGGTGGATTTTATCCTGCATTCCATCGGAATGTCCCTGAATGTGAGAAAGAAACGTCCCTATGACGATTTGGATTATGATTTCCTGCAGAAAACCTTAGATATATCGGCAGTTTCTTTTCATAAGGTGTTGCAGTGCGCCAAGCAACTGGACGCTATCAATGAATGGGGATCCGTGGTCGCGCTGACTTACGTCGCGGCACAGCGCACGATGTATGAGTACAACGATATGGCCGATGCCAAAGCCATGCTGGAGTCTATCGCGCGCAGCTTCGGGTATATTTACGGACGGGAGAAGAAGGTGAGAATCAATACGATTTCGCAGTCGCCGACGATGACGACTGCCGGAAGCGGCATCAAGGGATTCGATTCGCTGGT
>CAZYJV010000002.1:17904-42858 GCA_964647845.1 uncultured Odoribacter sp. | reverse complement strand
CTGGGCGCTCTGATGCTGGAAAAGGATGCTTTTGCCGTCGTCGGCGATCTGCTGAGGCCGGAGTGTTTTTACAAAGACGCCCACCAGCGTATCTTCCGGGCCATTCATCAGCTCTTTATCAACGATGATCCGGTGGATTTGCTGACGGTGAGCGAAAAGCTGAAGAGCAGCGGGGAACTCGAACAGATCGGGGGATATTATTATCTGTCCCAGCTGACGTCCCGAGTGGCTTCGGCGGCCCATATCGAATTTCATGCGAAGATTATTGTCCAGAAATACATTCAGCGGAAGCTTATCGGGGTATGTACGGAGCTGCAAGAAATGGCGTATGACGAGGCTACGGATGTGGCCGATCTGATGGATAAGGCACAGAAGTCCGTATTCGATATCGCCGACGGAAATATCCGCAAGGATACGATGGAAATCGCGCCGGTGATAGAAGAGGCCATCCGGGGTATCGAGGCTGCCGGACAGCGGCCCGACGGTATCAGCGGCATCCCTTCGGGCTATACGGCGCTGGATGAAGTGACGTCCGGATGGCAGAAGTCGGATCTGGTGATTATCGCCGCCCGTCCGGCTATGGGTAAGACGGCTTTCGTGCTTTCGATGGCCCGGAATATGGCCGTGAGTTTTCAGCAGCCGATAGCCTTCTTTTCTCTGGAAATGTCTTCCGTACAATTGGTGAACCGTCTGATTTCCAGCGAGACTGGGCTGGGGTCGGAGAAAATAAAAAACGGTCGTCTGACGGAGGACGAATGGATACACCTGCATAGCAAGATCAAGTCTCTGATCAGTGCGCCGATTTACGTGGATGACACGCCTGCCTTGTCGATCTTCGAATTGCGGGCGAAATGCCGGCGGTTGAAGCAGAAATACGATATAAAGGCGGTCATTATCGACTATCTGCAGCTGATGACGGCGGGGGCGGATATGCGGGGGAACCGGGAGCAGGAGGTGAGTTTGATTTCCCGGCAGTTGAAGATTATCGCCAAGGAGCTGAATATACCGGTGATTGCTTTGTCCCAGTTGAATCGCGGTGTGGAATTGCGAACGGGGGATGCGAAGAAGCCGATGTTGTCCGATTTGCGTGAATCGGGGGCGATCGAGCAGGACGCCGATATGGTGTTGTTTATCCACCGTCCGGAGAAGTACGGCATCATGACCGATGCCCAGGGTATGAGCCTGAAAGGGATTGCCGATATTATCATCGCAAAGCACCGTAACGGTGCCGTGGGAGAGATTCAGCTGCGCTTCATCAGCGAATTGACGAGGTTCTGCGATCTGGAAAGTGTCTCTCCGTTTCATTCGGATACCTCTACCGGGGAACTGGTTACCCGGACGTTCAGTTCCAAGCTGAACGACGAACCGGTGCCTGCGCTGGATTCCGGTTTCGACGATTCGGCACGGAATTTTGATTCGCCTGCGAATCAGGGCGGGGTGGCTCCGTTTTAAGTTTGAAATAAAGAAGGGAGGATGTTATGAGAATCGGGTTTTGGTTATTATTGATGCTGTCCGGGCTGGGAGTGAGGGCGAATCATATTTTCATTCCGATGGATGAAACCCAGACGAATCATCTGAAAGCATACGGTACGGCCTATCATTCGCTGAAAAACGGCTATGAGATACAATGGCTGATCAATTACCGCGGCGGGAGTTTCGTGCTTCCTTTTACGGCGGAGACGCGTACGGAGTGTCTGTTGAAAGGCATTGTTTTTGAGGTGATTCCGGATGCCCGTCTGAACAGCATCGTGGCGGAAATCGCTTCGCCGGAAGTGAATGCCGATGTGGTGAAACTGGAGAAGGCGCCGAAGATCGCCGTCTATTCCCCCAAAGAGAAAAAACCGTGGGACGATGCGGTGACGCTGGCGATGACCTATGCGGAGATTCCGTACGATGTGGTGTATGACCGGGAGGTGCTGGACGGAAAGCTGAAGGAGTACGACTGGCTTCATTTGCATCACGAGGATTTTACGGGGCAGCTGGGAAAGTTCTATCGCAGCTACCGGCATCTGGACTGGTATAAGGAGGAGGAGAAGGTGAATCTGCAGACCGCCAGGATGTATGGCTATGCCAAGATTTCGGATTTGAAAAAGGCTGTGGTGAGGAAGATACGGGATTATGTGGAAGCCGGAGGATTTATGTTTGCGATGTGTTCGGCGACGGATACGTATGACATAGCGCTGGCCGCAATGGATGTGGACATCTGTGCTTCGGTTTTCGACGGCGATCCGGCGGATCCGGATGCCCAGGCGAAGCTGGACTTTTCAAAGACGTTCGCTTTTCAGGATTTTGAGCTGGAAATGAATCCCAATGTCTATGAATATTCGGATATCGATGTGACCGATACCCGGAAAGTGAGGGAGGGAGACGATTATTTCGTCCTGTTTGAGTTCTCTGCCAAATGGGATCCCGTACCGACGATGCTGTGCCAGAACCACGAGAATATGATCAAGGGCTTTATGGGGCAGACGACGGCATTCCGGAAGACGCGGATCAAGCCGGGCGTGCTGGTGATGGGGGAAAATAAGGCGGCGAATGAAGCCCGTTACATTCACGGGGAGTACGGCAAGGGAACGTGGACTTTTTACGGGGGGCATGACCCGGAGGATTACCAGCACTTGGTGGGGGATCCCGTTACGGAGCTGGATCTTCATAAGCAGTCGCCTGGCTATCGTCTGATTCTCAACAATGTGTTATTTCCCGCTGCGAAGAAAAAGCAGCATAAAACTTAGGTATGCGTTCGAGGATTTTGTTTTTGCTGAAGTATTATCTGTTCTGGATAATCGCTTCGGTGGCGGCTAAGTGTATTTTCCTGCTCTATCAGGGGAATGCCTCTTTGACTCTGCCGGATTATTTCCGTATTTTTTTCAGGGGTCTGCGGATGGATTTTTCTTTGGGCGGGTATATCTTGCTGCTTTCTTCCGTGGTGCTGGCTTTTTCCCCGTTCGTGCGCGACCGGATTCTCCGGCGGGTGTTTTCGGTATTGTCGCTGGTGCTTCTTGCGGTTTTCTGGTTCGTTGTGGCGGCGGATCTGGAGCTTTTCCAGAACTGGGGTTATCACATGGATGCCACGGTGCTGGAGTATGTCCGGACGCCGAAGGAAGCTCTGGCTTCCACGCCTTCCGGTTTGCTGCTGTTTTTGATCGGACTGTGGCTGGCGCTGGCGGCCGGTTTTTATCTGCTGTATCGGCGTTTTATAGGAAAGCGGCTGGTTTATGTCCGGGGAAGATGGTGGGAGACGGGGGTGTTCCTGCTGATCGGCGGCTGTATGATTGTCCCGGTCCGGGGAGGTTTTAATGTGGCGCCGATGAACAACAGTTTCGTTTTTTTTCACAAGACGAATATGTTCGCCAACCAGGCTGCCGTCAATCCGGTGTGGAATTTCATGTATGAGGCGGAGCATGCCGGCCGGATGGGAGGAAACTACAAATATATGGCCGAGGAGAAAGCGCAGGCGGTGGTGGACAGTCTCTACCGTACGGGGGATTCCGTATTCCGGTTGCTGAAAACCGACCGGCCGGACATTGTGGTGCTTTTGCTGGAAAGTTTTACGGCGGATGCCATCGGTGTTTTGGGCGGGAACGAAGAAGCGACCCCACATTTGAATCAGTTGGCCAAAGAAGGGGTGCTGTTTTCCCGTATATATGCCACCGGCAACCGTTCCGACCGTGGTGTGGCGGGTGTTGTCAGCGCCTATCCCGCGTATCCGAATTATTCCCTGTTGAAGTATCCGGCCAAGATGGAACGTCGTCCCCGCTTCCCGAAGGAGCTGGAGGAGCTGGGCTACCATACCCGTTTCTATTATGCCGGAGATATTAATTTCGGCGGATTCCGGGCTTTGACAACGATGAGTTTTCAGGAGGTGGTGACGGAGGATGATTTTTCAGGGAAAGCGAAGGAGGCCGCGTTTAAATGGGGCGTGCATGACGAGTTTATGTTCGGGCGTCTGTTCGAGGATATGGAAAAGGCGCCCCGGCCGTTTATGTATATGGCGTTCAATATGAGCAGCCACGAACCTTTCGAAGTCCCGATGGAGGCCAGGATTCAGGGACAGAGCAAGGACAGGCGGTTCCTGAATGCGATCTGTTATGCCGACAGCTGTATCGGAGAGTTCGTTGGGAAAGCGAAGGCTTCCGGAATGTGGGACAACCTGCTGTTGGTGCTGGTGGCCGATCATGGCACGATCGCCATCCGGAACCGGGTCTATCATGATCCGGCCGTTTTTCACATCCCGTTGATTTTTGCCGGCGGAGCATTGAATGTAAGGGATACGGTGATTACGACCCTGGGATCCCAAACGGATGTGGCGGCGACCCTGCTGGCCCAGCTGGGAGTCTCCCATTCCCGGTACAGATTCAGCAAAAACCTGCTGGCGGAAGAGACGGTGCCTTTCGCTTATTACGGCATGACGGGCGCTGCCGGGATGATTACGCCCGAAGGCACGTCTGTGCTGGATTTGAAAAGCGGAAAGACGATAACGGGAGAAGGCCTGGAACGGAATCAACATTTGCTGAAAGCCTATCTGCAGGTGCTCGACGGGGACATCCGGCAATAGAATTTCGGACCGGATGTTGCAGATTGTTGGAAAAAACGTATTTTTGCAAGTAGTATAAAATGCAACATAGCTATGAATGATGTCAGAGAATTGGTAGGTTACCTGAGTAAGGCGGAGCGGGGGTATACGAAGACTTTGAATAAGATTTTCCAGCATGCGGGCTATGACCTGAGCCGGGAACAGTATGAACTGCTTCAGGTACTCTGGGAAGAGGATAATGTCAATCAGCAGACGATCTCCAGAAAGCTGGAAAAGAACAAGTACAATGTGACGAAGCTGCTGAACACCCTGTGCAAGCGCGGCTATGTGCAGCGCAAGATGGGCCGGGAGGACCGGCGGAATAATTTCGTCGTGCTGACGGAAAAAGGCATCGAAGCCCGCAAGGCATTGACGCAGCTGGAGGAACAGCTGCATACGGACCTTACCTTTACGATAACTCCCCAGGAGGTGAAATCCTGTGTGTGGTTGTTGCGGAAGCTGGCGACGGGGGTTAATAATTGCTGAAAGAGATAAACCATTTAAACAATAGAGAAAAATGAAAATGTTGAAGTATGCAAGGATGATATTGCTCGCCGGCGCCCTGGGCGCTGTTATGAGCGGATGTGTGAGTTCCGACGATCCGGATTTTCAGGTCGGAGTGGAGCGGGCTTATGTAATTCAGAAGAACACGGAATTCGGCGGGAAGCAGTTCGCCTTTTACGGAACGGTTGCGGCTTTTTACGGAACGGCGACGGACGTACAGTTGAGGAAAGATTACATGCCGTTGTTTTTAAACAAATTGGCAACGAACTTCTATGAAGTGGATGCGAGATATTTGGACTGGGGACCTCTTGCAAGCTGGAACGGAACTTATGAACTCTCTGCCATGGATGAAAAGGGGGTCGAGGCCCGGAATACGTTCCGGATTGATATCGTCAAAGAGATGGGCGATCTGACCCTGACGGAACCCCTGAAGTATGAAAACGGAATCCTTACGGCGAAATGGAAAAAAGTGGACGGGGCGACGGCCTACGGTTTTCTTTTAGGAGTAGGAAAAAAAGACGGAGACACCTATACGTTTTCCAGAATAAATACGGTATACGGCGGAGAATGTACTCCAGACCAGGATGTGGTGAGCGGTTCGCTGCGGCCCCGTAATTTGGAGATTGTAAATAACAATGGTATAAGTGACGGAACGGAGCTGGTCGTTGCGGCCGTAGCTGCCATCGTGTCTCAGAGCGGGTATCTGTATCTGGAAGGGGATTATTACAAGATTGTCCTGGGTGAAGACGGAATTACGCCGATAACGACTCCGGTGCTGGGCGTTTATTGATGTGTGTAAGGATATAATAAAAATAGCAACCTTGCGGGTTGCTATTTTTTTGTTCCTGCCAAGCGTGCTTACTTTACTAATTTCAGCGTGTCGGTGGCGATGACCAGTTCTTCGTCGGTGGTGACGGTCATCAGCAGCGTCCGGGAATCCGGAGCGGAAATGATTTTGTCCTCTCCGCGTACCTGGTTGGCTTTTTCGTCGAAATCGACACCGAGATAGGAGAGTCCGCGGCATATTTCCTGGCGGACTTTTACGTTGTTCTCCCCGATACCGCCCGTGAAAATGATCAGATCCACGCCGTTCAGCACGGCGGCATAAGCGCCGATGTATTTTTTGACATTGTATGCGAATACTTCCAGTGCCAGCGCCGCTCTCTGGTTGCCGCTTTCAACGGCGGCTTCCAGTTCGCGGAAGTCGGAGGACACACCGGAAATGCCGAATACGCCGGAGTTCTTGTTGGTCAGTTTGACAGCATCTGCCGGAGAATAGCCTTTTTTGTCGCAGATGTAAAGCAGCGCTCCGGAGTCGATAATCCCGCAACGGGTGCCCATAACCAGTCCGGCTACCGGCGTGAAGCCCATGGAGGTATCGACCGATTTGCCTCCGTCGATGGCCGTAACGGAAGCGCCGTTACCCAGATGGCAGGTTATGATTTTCTTTTGGGTGATGTCCCAGCCCAGAATCCGGCAGGCTTTTTCCGCCACGAATTTGTGCGACGTGCCGTGGAAGCCGTATTTGCGGATTTTGTATTCGGAATAGTATTCGTACGGGATACCGTATATATAGGCCTTTTCCGGCAAGGTCTGGTGGAACGAGGTGTCGAAAACCGCCGCCTGGGGTACATCCGGCAGCAGGCGTTCCATGGTCTCGATGCCTTTCAGGTGGGCCGGGTTGTGCAAAGGTGCTATTTCGCAGCAGGCCTGTATTTTTTCCTTTACGTCCGGCGTAATCAGTACACTGTGGGAAAAGTATTCGCCGCCGTGGGCGATGCGGTGGCCTACGGCTTTGATTTCGTTCAGGGATTTGATTACTCCGTGGTCTTTGTCCGTCAGGGCTTCCAGTATCAGATTCATACCTACGGTATGGTCGGCAATGGGCTGTTCGACGGTCCATTTCTCTTTGCCTTCGGGTTTGTGGGTGAAGTTCCCCATGGGCAGCCCGATTTTCTCCACCAGTCCTTTGGCCAGCAGGGTGGGCGTCTGTGCCATGTCCAGCAGCTGGTATTTGATGGAGGAGCTGCCGCAGTTCAATACTAATATGTTCATGATTCGGTGTTTATTTGGTTAACCCGGCGGCCTGGTTGGCTGTAATGGCTACCATGTTGATGATGTCGCTGACAGAGCAGCCGCGTGACAGATCGTTGATCGGGGCGGCCATTCCCTGCAGGATGGGGCCGACAGCTTCGATGCCGGCGATTCGCTGTACCAGTTTGTAGCCGATGTTTCCTACTTCGAGGGTGGGGAATACCAATACGTTGGCTTTTCCTGCTACGGGGCTTCCCGGAGCCTTTAACTCGCCGACGGAAGGTATGATGGCGGCATCGGCCTGTAATTCGCCGTCGATGTTGACGTCGGGAGCCATTTTTTGTGCGATTTTGGTCGCCTCCACCACTTTGTCCACCATTTCGTTTTTAGCGGAGCCTTTGGTCGAGAAGCTCAGCATGGCGACCCGGGGTTCTATCTTGGCGATGGTTTTGGCCGTGCGTGCGGTCACTACGGCGATCTGAGCCAGTTCTTCGGCGGTAGGATTGGGGTGAACGGCGCAGTCGGCGAAAACGAGCAAGCCGTTGTCGCCGAAAGCCGGGTTGTTGGTCAGCATCAGGAAGGCTCCGGATACGACGGAAATGCCCGGTTCCGTTTTCACGATCTGAAAAGCCGGACGAAGTACGTCGCCGGTGGCATTGATGGCTCCTGCCACTTCGCCGTCGGCGTCCCCGTTCTTAATCATCAGCGTGGCCAGGTATAACGGATCGGCGACTAATTTCAAGGCCTGTTCTTTGGTCATGCCTTTGCTTTTTCTCAGTTCTACCAGCAGGTCGGCGTAGGCTTCCTTTTTGTCGTGCGATTCCGGGTCTACCAGTGTCGCCTGACCGATGTGTTTCAGGCCGGCTTTTTCAGCCGCTGCCAGAATGTCTGCCGGTTTCCCGATCAGAATCAGTTCGGCGAGCCCTTCCCGGATGATTTCATCGGCGGCCTGGAGGGTGCGTGCCTCCGTACCTTCGGCAAGTACGATTCTCTTTTTGTACTTGCGTGCGTTTTCTTTGATTTTTTCTAACAATTCCATGGAAATATTATTTAAATATAATTAGTCAGTCTGCTGAAGAACAGGAGCGGTGTTCGCTGCAAGTCTTCAAAAGAAAGAGTTGTCCCCGGTGGGAACAACTCTTTTTACTTGGCGTGCAGAAACATTTTATTCTCCGTCTTTGTAGATGGTCACACAGGTGTTGGCGTTCCCGATATCCATACCGACGGCTAACTGCGGGTTTCTGAAGATTTTTATTTCATCGGCTTCCACGTTGTTGGGAATGGATGTTTTCGTCGTTCCGGCTTTGATTTTGGAATTCAGGCAATATCCGTGGGAAGCGCATTTTTCCGGTTCGGGATATACTTCAACGGATACGAATTCGCCGAATTCTTCTTTGAAGCACTGTACCAGTTCTGGATAGAGGGCACCGCCTCCGACGAGGTACATTTTGCTGCATTTGTTGAAATCGTCGTCCGTGAATGCTTTCCGAAGGTTCGGAGCGATGATTTCCTGGTAGTACATTTTAAGCACTTTTTCCCGGATGTCCAGGATATTGTGTTTTACACGGTTTACCGTGATGCTTCCCTGCAGGAAGGCGACGTCAATCTGGTGCTCCGTCTTGAGGTTCAGATAGAAGTTTTTGGCCAGTTCGTTGGCCAGCAGGTTCACTGCATGGCGCAAGCCGTGGGTACTTATGGCGGAACGGTTGATGATACCGGCGCGCGTGCTTACTACGGCTTCACAGGTTCCATAACCCAAGCTGACGATGAAGAAATTGTCTTTTTCCTGCAGGCTTCCTTCGCGGATGGCAACCGTACAGCCCAGGATTTCGGGGATGACCTCCACCTTTCCGACATTCACTTCGCGTCTGGCGTTGGCCGGTCCTCCGAATGTGGAGGCGTCGTAGTTGATGATGTGACGTCCCTGCAATACCTCCATGGCCTTGTCCCGGTAGAGCATATAAGTAGAGAAGGGGAAACCCGTCGTCAGATAGATTTCTTCCTCGCCTTTGGGCTGTGTCAGCAGCAGGCCTGCGTTCGTCAGTAACTTATATTCGTGATCCGTCGGAGCGGGGTTGATGTTTTTGTGAGGAGAGTAGCCTTCTACCAACGCAAGATTACCGACAATATACTCAGTGTCGTCTACACTGAGCTTTATACCGTCCAGGATGTTTTCTGCGACATTACTCAGCTCCTGATTGGTAGCCTCGTATACACTGGGGAAATTGTAAGATTTCAGCATGTTATTGTGTTTATGTTTTTGTTTTAAACCTTTAATTTCAGAGACGAAACAAATTTAGATAAAAAATTGATAAAATTGTTGTGTTTTATCTCAAAAATATAAAAAATCACGGCAAAGATTAAAAAAACGGTGGAAATACCGGTATTTTACTCCAGTTTAAAGCGAATCCGCAAGCGGCCGTTCTCGAAATCGCTGCTGACGATTTTGAATTTCCCGATTTCTGCGGTGTTGCCGACGTGGGTGCCGATACAGGCGCAGAGGTCGTAGTCGCCGATGCGTACGAGGCGGAGGGTTTCCCCCGCGTCCGGCGGCAGCTTGCTCAGGTCGATGTCCTCCGGGAGCCGGTCTCTGGAAAGGAATTCGGCGGTTACGGGCATATTCCCGGCGATGACTTCATTGACTTTCGTCTCGATTTCCGCCAGTTGTTCGGGTGTGGGGGCGGCGGACAGGAAATAGTCGCATTTGCTTTTTTTCTTTTCGATGTGTGCGTTTTTGGAACGTTCGCAGCCGAACAGCCGTACCATCGTCCGGTTCAGGATGTGTTCTGCGGTGTGCATCGGGGCGAGCGAGGCGTCCCGGAATTTGGCCGCCGGTTCTTTGATTTCCATGACAGGTGAAGTTTTGTTGTATAAATATATATTGTGCGGTAGGCCGCAAAGATAAATCATATTTCCGCAGGATACAAATTGTCAGGTTCTGGTGAGAGCGGTTTTTAATTTCAATTTGTTTCGTTATCTTTGGCTTCTGAAACAAAGGAAAACCGGAAATTCCGGTTGAAGTCTAACAATCAGGTTTAAATAAAACTGTAATTATGAAGTTATTAGAAGGAAAAACCGCATTGATTACCGGAGCTTCCAGAGGTATCGGTAAAGCGGTGGCATTAGCTTTTGCCAATCAGGGAGCAAACATTGCTTTTACGGATTTACGATATGATGAAATAGCGCAGGCTACGGAGAAAGAGATTGCGGCATGCGGCGTGAAAGCCAAGATGTATGCCTCCAATGCGGCCGATTTCGCAGCTACTGCCGCAACGGTGGAAGAGGTGGCCAGGGATTTCGGCAGAATCGATGTACTGGTGAACAATGCCGGTATTACGAAAGATACCCTGCTGATGAGAATGACGGAGGATCAGTGGGATGCGGTGATCAGTGTCAATCTGAAATCCGTATTCAATTTTACGAAAGCCGTTTCCGCCATTATGCTGAAACAGAAGAGCGGTTCCATTATCAGCATGAGCTCCGTGGTGGGCGTCAGCGGAAATGCGGGACAGGCCAATTATTCGGCTTCGAAGGCCGGGATTATCGGTTTCACGAAGAGCGTGGCCAAGGAACTGGGTTCCCGCAACATCCGGGCTAACGCCGTGGCTCCGGGATTCATCATCACCGATATGACCGCCCAGCTGCCGGAAGACGTAAGAAAAGAATGGGCTGCCAAAATTCCGCTCCGCCGGGGAGGTACGCCCGAGGATATTGCAGACGTATGCCTGTTCCTGGCTTCCGATCTGTCCAGATATGTTACGGGACAGGTGATCCATGTCTGCGGTGGAATGAATATGTAATCTGTTTCGGATGGCAGATCCCGCCCCCGTTTTTTGCAGGGCGGAGTCTGCGATCCGGAATTTAAACTCGATTGAAGTGATATTTGAATATTCTTTATGGTGGATTATTCCGATAGCTGTCGTATCGGCCTGGGTCGCCAGATTGAAGTTTAAAAAAATCTCCAGATTGCCGGATGTTCCTTCCGGTATGAATTTTCTCATTTCTTTCCTTCGTTTTTCCGTCCTGTTTTTTTTACTTTTTTTGTTGCTGAAACCTGCCTTGCAGCTGGTTCGGACAGTGAAAGAGAAGCCTTTGCTGATCGTGGCGCAGGATAATTCGGCTTCTTTGCTGAATGGTAAGGATTCTTCGTATTTCCGGAACGGATACGGAGCATCTTTAAGAGAAAAGCTGGCTCCCCTGCAGGAGAAGTTTACGCTGGAATGGGTGACTTTCGGCAAGAATGCCGGAAAAAGCGACGAACTGACGTTTTCGGAACATTATACGAATCTGAGCGGATTGTTCGATTATATCGACAACCGGTACGTCACCCGGAAGCCGGAAGGCGTGTTGCTGCTGAGTGACGGAAGATACAACAGCGGCATGAATCCCCGGTACGGAATTCATCCTTATCCCGTTTATACGGTGGTGCTGGGAGATACGACGGAGGTGCCGGATGTGTATATCCGGGAGGTGATTTGCGATAAATTCAATTTCCTACGCACGCTTTTTCCGATAAAGGCGGAAGTGGCTGCGCTGGGCCAGGAGGGGAAGAGGCTGACATGCGTGCTGAAGGAAAACGGGAAAACCATCGGCAGTCAGGAACTGACGGTCGACCGGTACAATTACCTGCAGGAAGTCGTTTTCTCCGTCGAGGCGAAACAAAAGGGCGTGGTGCGCTATACCGTCGAAGTGGAGACGGATGCTCAGGAAAGAAGCCGGGAGAACAACCGGGTGACGGTGTATGTGAATATCCTGGATAATTCGGGCGAGATAGTCATTTATTATTCGGCGCCGCATCCGGATATCGCCGCCATTACGGAAGCTGTCAATGCCGCCGGCATCTATAAGTGCAAGGCGTATGATTTCTCGCACGCTCCGTCCGATTTGCAGGGCAGTCTGTTTATTCTGCACAATCCCCGGCCGGAGAACATGAATTATCAGAAGATAGCGGAAACGGCGGCACAGAGGCAGATCGCAGTCTGGTACATCCTGACCAGCCGGCAGAGCATCACGGATTTGTCCCGCTACGGCAAAGCGTATGCCGTGTCCATGAATTCGAATATGAATGAATATGCTTCTCCGGCGTTCAACCGCAATTTCCCCTATTTCGAGTTTACCGAACAGGAAGCGGCCGGATTTGCCGCATATCCTCCGCTGGTCGTGCCTTTCGGACAGATCGATACCCGTGCGGGAAAAAATCTGTTTCTGCAGAAAATAAAGAATACGGTGACGGAAAACGGGATCATGAGTTTTTACGATAACGGACCGTCGAAACAGGCTTATTTCTGGGGAGAAGGGCTGTGGAAATGGCGTTTGTTCTCCTACAAGGAAAACGGGAGTCACGAATTGTTCAACACCTGGATCCACAAAACCGTCAACTACCTGATTTCGCGCAGGAACAACGACCGGTTCGTTCACGATATAAAGGCGTTGTACGACGAGACGGAGGAGGCGGTGGTGAATGCGGAGCTTTACAACGAAAGCTACGAGCTGGTGAACGACCCGGATGTCCGCCTGACACTGCAGTACGGAGACGAGGAGTTCAGTTATCTCCTGAACAGGAACGGGGAGAAGTATCGGATAAATCTGGGCAATCTGCCTGCCGGAGAATACCGGTATGCCTTGTCGGCGGATTTGAAAGGCGAGAAGTTCGGGAAAAAGGGGACTTTTTATGTACGGACTCAGAATCCCGAAGTGAACGATGTGGTCGCCGATGTGCAGCTGATGCGGGAAATCGCGGAGCGTTCGGGGGGAATCTCCCGTTTTTACGCCGATATGGATGAAGTCGTCTCCCGTATCGCTGCGGAAAAGCGTTTCGTGCCGGCGTACAAGGCGGAAATGAAGTATATCGATTTAGGGGAGCTGAAATGGGCGGGAATTCTTTTGCTGGTATTGTTATGTATAGAATGGGGCTTGTTAAAATATTATGTCAGCTGACCTTTCGCGGATGGCTTTTCGCGGTGCTGGGGTGTACGTCCTGTGCGGGATACAGGACATTTCAGGTGGATGTGCTGGAACCCGCCGGTCTGACGCTCGACAAGGATAAGAAGATCGCTTTCTGGGACCGGAATGTGCGTCCGCAGAGCGATTCTCTTTTCGTACTGGACCGGTATTCCGGAATTTCTTCGGATGAGCTGTCCTATGTGTTTTATTCGGCATTGCAGGAGGCTTTTGGGGAAAGCGAAACGGATTCCGTGCCGTTCGTGATAGGAAGGAACAAAAGATATGTGCCGGATGAAGAAATCCCCATGCCGCTTGCTGCCGGCGATCTGGCGGAGATGGGCAGGCATTTCGGCCTGGATTACATTGTGACCCTGGAGAAAATAGGGTATCGGATCGAACCTTCGGAGAAGCATGTGAGATGCGATCTGTTGGTACGTCTGTACGACTGCGGCCGGGGGAATGTGCTGGATTCCGTGCTTTATGAGAATGATCTGAAGGAAGCCTTCACGAACGGATACGATCTCTCGGACTATATGAAAGGAAGCACGGAAGAGTTCGGAAGCGGGTATGCCCGTCGGCTGAAACCGTACTGGCAGACGGTGGAAAGGCGGATATACAACGGGGGCAGGGTGCTGAAAATGGGCGATGTTTTCTTTCAGCGCGATGACAGGGAACAGGCGATGCAGCTGTGGGAAGCGGCGACCCGTCTGACGTCCAGACAGGCCGTGCGGGGGTGTCTGAACCTGGCCTGGCTGTATGAAATGGAAGGGGATTTCCCGATGGCCGAACGGATGTTGCAGCAGGGAGTCCGTATTGCGGAGGAAAAAGGCATGGACAATGCGGACACCGAGTATCTTAAAATGTACATGAACGTTATTGCAAAAAGGATAAAAGACAGGGCTTTGCTCGACAGGCAGATGTAATATTTATCCGTCCAATCGATATGTCTGAGCTGAATATTTACAAAGCATCGGCAGGAGCCGGAAAGACGTTTGCCCTGACGATGGAATATTTCAAGATTATTTTTGCCGTTCCTTCCGAATACAGGAATATTCTGGCGGTTACTTTCACCAACAAGGCGACGGAAGAGATGAAGTCGCGCATTATCAATGAACTGCATCGTATGGCGGAGGGGCGCCGGAGCGGGTATGCCTCCGGATTGAAGGAGATGTTCGGCTTTTCCGACGACGAACTGCGGAACCGGGCGAAGATGCTGCGCACGCTGCTGTTGCATGATTACGGCCGGATTTCCGTTACGACGATCGACCGTTTTTTTCAGCGTATCGTGAAATCGTTTACGAAGGAGCTGGGGATTTTTCCCGGCTACAATGTGGAGCTGGACAGCGAGTACGTCCTTATGAAGGCGGTGGACAAAGTGATGGAGGAGGTGAAGCAGAACGCATCCCTGCGGACCTGGATTGCGGACCTGATGGATGCGAAGGTGGAGGAAGGAAAGTCGTGGAGTATAAAATCCAGGATTACCGATCTGGGCAAAGAGCTGTTCCGGGAGAATTACATGCTTTTTGAGCCGTCGGTGCAGGAAAAGTTCGGGGACAAGGAGTTTCTGAAAAGTTACGGCTCGTTTCTGCAATCCGTCATACAGGAATATGAGGGGGAACTCACCCGCCTCAGCCGGGAGGCCATCGCACTGATAGAGGAGGCCGGTCTGGAGTTGCGGGATTTCAGGGGAAACAAATCGGGATGTGCCGCCCACTTTTACAAGATAAAGAATCGGAAGTTCGATGAAATCACCAAAACGGCAAAGGAGGCGGCGGACCGGATGGAGTACTGGATAGCCAAGGACAGCGACGGGAGCGTGAAGCAGAAAATAGAGTCCATTTATCCGTCGCTGAATGAGAAACTGAAAAAGTGTGTCGAAATTTACGATACGAAATGCCGCTATTACCTTTCTGCGCGGCAGATAGCAGACAATCTGTATCAGCTGGGGATTCTGAGCGATCTGTATAAGGAAGTGCGGGCGTATTGCGATGAAAAGGGCGTAATGCTGCTGAGCGATACGACCCATATCCTGAATATTCTGATTGCGGGGAACGACACTTCTTTTTTGTATGAGAAAGTGGGGAATTACTATAAGCACCTGATGATAGACGAGTTTCAGGACACCTCTTCCATGCAGTGGGGCAATTTCCGCCCCTTGGTCGTGAATTCCCTGTCCGAAGGAAATGAAGCCATGATTGTGGGGGATGTGAAACAAAGCATTTACCGGTGGAGAAACGGCGACTGGTCTCTGCTGGCGGAGGGGGTGGAATCCGAATTCCGCCGATTCGGTACGAATGAGGTGGTTTTGAAAAATAACTGGCGGAGTGCGCCGGAGATCGTCGGGTTCAACAATCTGTTTTTCAGGAAGGCGGCGGCATTGCTGAAGGCTTTGTTCGACGGAGCGGCCGGAGCGGACAACCGTTGGTCGGGAGCGATAGGGAAAGCCTATGCCGGTGTCGAACAGACCGTAAAATCATCCGCGAAAGGGTATGTCGATATTCATTTTGGACCGCAGAGAAAAGAAGAGGGTGCGGCGGAGGCTGTCATGGAAACGGTTGTCGGGGATATCCGGGCGATTACGGAACGGGGAGGCCGGAGCGGAGATATTGTCATTCTGGTGCGGGAGGGCAAGGAAGGGGCTTTCGTCGCGAATTACCTGATGGAATACAACAAAAAAGCCGACCGGGAAATCCGTTTTATCTCCAACGATTCGCTCTATGTGTGGTCGTCCCCTTTCGTGAAATTCATCACGGCCGTGCTGCGGTATATCATCGAACCGTATGATCTGGTGAACAAGGCGTGCGTGCTGTATCTGTACCATACTTTTATAAAAGGCGGTACATCCGCTTCGGGGGACGAGATTTTCAGCGCCGTCGGGGAGGAGGACCTGTTCTCATTCCTGAATACGGATTTCGCCGTAAATACGGGCAGGATCATGTCTTATTCCCTGTTTGAAACGGTGGAGACCGTTATCGACCGCTTCGGACTGAAAGCCTCGGGGGACGAAGTGCCTTATCTGATCGCTTTTCAGGATATTATTTTCGAATATGAGGGGGCGAATACCAACAGTATCCACCTTTTTCTGGAGTGGTGGGAAAAAGAGCAGCCCAAACGGGTGCTTTCCACATCGGAGAATGTGGATGCGGTCCGGATTCTGACGATTCACAAATCCAAGGGACTGGAATTCGAATATGTCGTTTTGCCTTTCTGCACCTGGGAGCTGGACGGCGTGCGTCCGGTCCGGAGGATCTGGTGCAAGACGGGGGCGGAAAAATTCAGCGAACTGGATTATGTCCCTCTGAATTACTCTGCCAAGCTGGCGGACACGATCTTTGAGGAGGATTATTACGACGAACACCTCAAGGCCTATGTGGACAATCTGAATCTGCTCTATGTAGCCCTGACCCGTGCCCGCAAAGAGATGTATATCCGTCCGTATGCGCCGAAGAAAAACAAGGACGGAAGCGTTTCTTTCGCGGATATGGGGGCGTTTGTGTATGAGGTACTCCGCATGCTGAAAGAAGAGGGAAACAGTATGTTTTCGCCGGATGATTCCATGAATGTCTCGTACGGTGAAAAGGAGATATATGCCCGTCCGGAGGAGCCGTCCGCCGCTTTTTCTTTGGATTATTATCCGGTTTACAGTCCGGAGGACCGTATCTCCGTAAAGTTTAAATTCCGGGATTATGCCGGAGGGGGCGAGACGCTCTCGGCCGTGGACGAAGGCAAGCTGCTGCATGAGATTTTCAAGTCGATCGAGTATGCGGAGGATGTGGAGCAGGCGGTCCGGAACGTTTACTTGTCCGGCATGATTACGAAGCGGGAAAAGGAGGAATATTGCGAGAAGGTACGGGCTTATCTTTCCGACCCGGCGTATTCCGAATGGTTTGACCGGAAATACAAGGTAATCAATGAGCGGGATATATTGCTCCGGTTCGGTTCGAAAGTGAGACCCGACCGGGTGATCATAAAGGACAGGCAGGCCGTTGTCATCGATTATAAGTTCGGACGGACGGAGGAGAAGAAATACCTGAAACAGGTGCAGTTTTACCGTACGTCTCTCAAACAGATGGGATACAGGGAGGTGAAGGGATATATCTGGTATGTCCGTCTGAATAAGGTCGTCGAAGTGTGAGAGGGGCGGATTTTTACCGGTATACCTTGGGTTTGAGTTCTCCTTTCAGCACCATCAGGCCGTTCAGGGCCAGCGCGCGCATTTCGTCCTCTCCCGGATATACCTTGACAGGAGCGATGAATTGAACCCGCTTGGCAATCGCATCGGTTACTCTCGGGGCATGGGCAATCCCGCCGGTCAGCAGAATGGCGTCCACCTTGCCTTCCAATACACAGGCCATCGCTCCGATTTCTTTGGCGATCTGGTAACACATGCCTTCCAGCAGCAAATCCCAGGCCGGATCGGAAGCCGCCTTTTCTATGATTTCGATGGTGTTGTTGGTGTGCAGGTATCCGACGAATCCGCCGGCTCCGCACAGCATCTTTTTTATCTCATCCTGTGTCCTGCTACCGCTGAAACACAGTTTTACGAGTGCGCCGACCGGCAGGCCGCCGGATCTTTCCGGAGAAAACGGACCGTCGCCGTCCAGAGCATTGTTGGTGTCGATGACCCGGCCCTGCTTGTGTGCGCTGACCGAGATGCCTCCGCCCAGATGGGCAACGACCAGATTGAGTTCTTCGTATTTTCTCCCCGTCGCTTTGGCATGGATGCGGGCGATGCTTTTCTGGTTCAGGGCGTGGAAGATGGAAACCCTGGGTATGTCCGGATGTCCGCTGATACGGGCAAGCGGAGAGAGTTCGTCCACTACGACGGGGTCGGCGATGAATGCCTTTACCTCCGGTCTCAGTTCGCGGGCGAGATGATAGGCTATCAGTCCGCCTAGGTTGGAAGCATGCTCGCCCATTACCGGCACTTCCATGTCGTGCAGCATGGCGGAATTGACTTCGTAGACCCCCGATTCGATGGGCTTGATCAGTCCACCCCGTCCGACGATGGCCTGCACTTTCCCGATTTCAATCCCCGCCTGTTTCAGTTCGGAGAGTATCAGCTCTTTCCGGAAAGAGAACTGGGAGCTGATGTTCGGAAATTTCCCGATTTCTTCCGCCGTATGGCGTATGGTTTTGATGAACACCTGCCTGTCCTCTTCGAACAAGGCTATTTTTGTCGAGGTGGAACCGGGGTTTATGGCAAGAATGTGGTAAGACATAGGGGTAATACGGTTTTATAAATAAAATTTTTCCTTTGCAAAAGTTGCAAATTGTAAGTAAAAATCAAAGAAAAAGATTAGTTTTTTACATCGACCAGGAATTCGCTCTGGTCGAAAATCTGGAGTTCGAACAGGTCTTTCTCCGGCCATTGCGGCACGGTAGACAAGGCTTGTGTGATCATTTGGTTGATGTAGGACGGGAATTTGGAACCTTTCCAGGAACTGGTGTTGGTCACGAATATCCAGGAATAGCCGTTGTGTTGTTTTTTCAGCAGGGCGCTGGTGCCGGAGAGCGTGCCGGTGCGCGTGCAGTCTCCGTTGTAGGATACGTGCATCCAGCCGATGGGCAGGGAGTCGAAGCTGAAAGCGGTCATCCGGGCGATGGTTTCCGGTTTCAGGATGTCTTTTATGCGGGATTCCCCGTCGATGACTGCCAGAAAACGCAGCAGTTCGATGGGAGAGGCGACCCAGGCTCCGGCTCCGGACAGGGCTTCGATGTGGTTGCCTCCGTAGTATTTGGGAACCAGGCGCTTGCTGCCGTCGCACGCCGGAATCAATTCTTCGTCTGCCGTCTCGTAGTACCTGACTTCGTTTTCATGTTTGTCTTCGTACAGGTCGTGTCCCAGATGCATATCGAAGCAGCCGGCGGGATAAAGGATGTTTTCCCGGATGTAGTTCTCGTAGGTCGTGCCGCTCACCTTTTCTATGACTTTCGACAAAATACCGTATCCTATGTTGGAATAGGCGGTGGAGGTTCCCGGAACATACCGCAGCCGGCGGGACAATACGAAGCGGATAATCGTATTCAGGTCCGCAGGCGGGGGAACATTCATTTTGCGGGCTATGTCCACGGAACAAAACATCGGGTCTCCGTGTACCGTTGTAAAACCTGCCTTGTGCCGCAGCAGATGCTCGACCGTAATCTGTTTGGCGCGGGGATCCCGTATGACAGAGAAAATAGAATCGTTGAGTATGCCGGCGGGGCCGAATACCGGGGCGTCCAGGTGCAGCCGCCCGTCTTCCACCAGTTTCATGATGCCGGCGGCGGTAATCAGTTTGGAAATCGAAGCGATGCGGAAGATATGGCTGGTTTCGGTCGGTATTTGCTGTTCGAAGTCTGCATATCCGTATCCTTTGGCATACAGCAGCTTATCGTCTTTCATTAAAGCGAAGGATGCACCCCGGATTTCCCATTTCCGCATAAAGCGTTCGATGGTGCGGTCCATTTTCCGGGTTTCGGGGAGTTCGGAAAAATTGTTGCAGAATATTTCGGCGGCGGGCAAAAGCCTGATTTCCTTGAGTTCGGTGCCGGTGGCTGTCGGTAATGAGGTCGAATCCGTCTGCCGGAAAATTTTCCCGGAGGAAACGAATTCCCAGGGCCTGGAGAAGAGAATGGCTGTTATAACGGCGATTAAAATAATATACTTCATTCCGGCAAAACTGTTGCAAATGATGAAATATCAATTGCTTAACTCTGCAATATTAAGAAAAGATGTTTAAAAATAAAAGTATTTATATTTAAAAGTTCTTAATCCGTTTTCTCCAGAAGGGCGAAATAAGAGCGCATCAGCCGGCGGAGCAAGGGATGGTCCGGGTGAAAGGAAACGACATCGATCCGGCGGATGGGCAGAATCAGTGGGGAGGTTCCGGTGATGAAAGCGGCCTCATAGCGAGACAGCGTACCGGCGCCGATCCGTTTTTCCTCCAGACGGATCTTTTCCGCTTTACAGATGTCAAATACCCTTTTCCGGCTGGTTCCGGGCAGAACGTAAGCCCCCGGCGTCGTATACAGCGTATGCTCCCGGATGAAAAATACATTTGAGCGGGAACCTTCCGTAACGTACCCTTCGTCGTCGACGAGAATGATTTCGTACACGCCGTTTTCCTGCATCAGCCGGTCGGTCAGATTGCGCAGCGCCGGATTGAGGTATTTTACTTCCGGATTCTCCCGGACAGCCCGGCAGGTCATGGTGTCTACGCCGTTCCGGTAGGCCTCGGCCGAAGGATAGGAATGGGGAATTGTGTAGAGGTACTCCGTCATCCGGCCGTCTGTAAAGTGGAGTACGTATTTGACATTGCCTTCCTCTATGTGTTCCAGGCGGATAAGATGCGCCAGCTTATCGGACAGATGAAGATCGGACGGGTCTAAACGGATATTTGATTTTTTCAATGAATTGTCAAGTCTTAACAGATTATCATGCAAGAAGATAGGTTTTTTGTTGAAAATCCGTATCACTTCGTATATACTCAGTCCCGTTTCCAGTATTTTCTCTGAAAATCCGTCCGAATCCCGCGCTGTATCGTTTACTAGTATCATGTCGTAAATTTTGGGCAAAAATACGAAATAGAGTTCAGATATGTTCGTACTTTTCATTTATTTGAGTTAATTTTGGCTCACCATGGAAAATCGGGAACAGATAGAGAGAATCGAGTTTTTTCTGCATGCCGTCGTGGTGGAGGAACTGGAAAAATTGCAGCGGGCGGGGCTTACTTACATGCATTTCGTCATTATGGGGCAGGCCGTGGAGGTTTTGGGCGGTTTTCTGGACCGAAAGCCGATGAAAGCCAAAGGACAATCGGCACGTCGTTTCGCCGCCGCCGTACGTTATTTGCTGGGGGGACGCTACCGTTTGCTGAATGAGAACAATTTTCTGTACGACAAGCTGAGAAATCAGATGACCCACACGTTTCTTCCGGGAGGAGATCTGATACTGGTGAACACGGAGCGGGAAGAGGGATACACGCATCTGGAAATCAGGGATAAATGTCTGGTGCTGGTGGCGGAAACGTTCTGCGGGGACATACGCAGGGCGTGCGGCAGACTGGTGCAATTGCTTAAAGAGGGACGGATAAAACCTAAAAATATCGCTTTTGGACATGACAACTAAAAGAATCGTATTGCTCGGTGCCGGAAATGTGGCGCACCACCTGGCGCCGGCTTTGCTGAATGCGGGGCTGAATCTTTGTCAGATATACAGCCGCAGTATCGAGTCGGCGAGGGAGTTGGGAAAGAAAACGGGGATCAGCTATACCGCCGATCTTTTTGCCGTATATCCGGATTGCGATATTTATATCTTTTGTGTGAGTGACGATGCGTTACTTTCTTTGTTCAAGGGACTTCGTATAAACAAGAATGCACTGCTTCTTCACACTTCCGGCACTCTTCCGCTGTCGATTTTCAAGTCTTATGCGGACAATTACGGGGTTTTGTATCCCTTGCAGACCTTTTCCAGGAAGCGGGCTTTGAATTTCAGCGAAGTGCCTTTGTGCATAGAGGCTTCGAACGAGGATGCCCGCAGCGTTCTCCGGGCGGTAGCTGAAAAGTTGTCCGGACAGGTGAAGGAGATTTCTTCCGAAAAGCGGGAGCGGCTTCATCTGGCAGCTGTTTTTGCCAATAATTTCACCAATCATCTGTACGGGATTGCCGGAAAAATGCTGGAAGAGGAAGGGCTGGATTTTTCGCTTCTGCGGCCCCTGATTTTTGAAACGGCCCACAAGGTGATGCTGTTGTCGCCGGAAGAGGCCCAGACCGGTCCCGCCCGCAGAAATGACGAAAGCATACTGGGCAGGCACAAAGCTTTGCTGAAGAATGACAGGAAACTGTCCGCCCTCTATTCTTTGCTGAGCGATTCCATCAAGGAGACACTGGTGAAGAACGAACCGAAAAGCGTTGCGGAAGATCTGCAGATGACCTTGACTTTGTGGTAATTTAATATGGGACGATATGGCTTTTTTTAAAGATGAACTGAAGAAAATCCGGGCTTTTGTCTTCGATGTGGACGGAGTGCTTTCCCGGCATGAAATGAATCTTTCGCCGGAGGGGGAACTGATCCGGACGTCCTGTGCCAAGGACGGATACGCGATTATGTACAGCGGCCGGAAAGGATACATCATCGCCGTCATTTCCGGCGGAGGGGCCCCCGGTTTGCGGGAAAGACTGGAGAAACTGGGTATCAGGGACATATATCTGAAAGTGGCGAACAAGCTGGAAGCTTTGGACGAGCTTATCCGCAAATATTCATTGAAACCGGAAGAAATCATGTATATGGGGGATGATATACCGGACTACAATGTCATGACCCGGGTCGGTTTGCCTGTTTGTCCGGCGGATGCCTGCGAGGAAATAAAATCCGTATCCCGTTATATTTCGGACGTGAAAGGCGGAATGGGATGTGTGCGGGATGTGATTTCGCAGGTGTTGAAGGCCCGGGGGGACTGGATGGATACGGGGTGTTACGTAAGAAGCATGTAATGGCATACAGACTGATACTGGCTTCTTCTTCGCCCCGCCGGCAGCAGTTGATGCGGGAGGCAGGGTTTGACTTCGAGGTAAGGCTTCGGGAGGTGCCGGAGGTTTATCCGGACGATCTGCCCGTGGAACAGGTGCCGGAGTATCTGGCTCGTCTGAAGGCATCGGCTTTCAAGGGAGACTTGCAGGAAAACGAGCTGCTGATTACGGCGGACACGATCGTGTCCATTCACGGCAAAGTCGTGGGGAAACCCCGCGACCGGGAACACGCCGTCGAAATGCTCCGGGAATTGTCCGGAAACAGGCATACCGTTATTTCGGGGCTTTGTCTGACCACGAACCGGGAGCAGAGAAGCTGTTCGGTCCGTACGGATGTTTTTTTCAGGGAATTGACGGAAGAGGAAATCGTTTATTATGTGGATCGCTACCGGCCGTTCGACAAGGCCGGAGCCTACGGCATACAGGAGTGGATCGGGTATGTGGGAATAGAGAAGATCGACGGCTCCTTTTACAATGTAATGGGTTTGCCCGTGCAGACGCTCTACCGGCAGCTGAAGGATTTCGGCGTGGAACTTTGCAAATAAGTGTTGAACAAATAAATAGGCTGATATGAAAAAATGGGTTTCGTTTGTATCCGTGCTGTGCTTGCTGGCGGGATATTGTAAGGCTGATGAAGGAATGTGGATTCCGATGCTGCTGAAAAAATACAATATCGAAGACATGCAGCGGAAAGGGTTTAGATTGACCGCGGAAGATATCTATGATATAAACCGGGCTTCTCTGAAAGATGCGATTGTCGGACTGGGCCGGGAGGGTAGTCCTTTCCACCATTTCTGTACCGGAGAATTCATCAGTGCGGAGGGGTTGCTGGTGACGAACCATCATTGCTCGTTCGACATGATTCAGAGCCATTCTTCCCTGGAGCACAATTATCTGAAAGATGGTTTCTGGGCGAAAAGCAGAAGCGAGGAACTGGCGAATCCGGGGATAACGGCTTCCGTGCTGGTTAGAATGGAGGATGTCACGGAGCGGATCAACAGCTGCCTGGAAGAGGGATTGGATACAAGGGAAAGGAACAGGAGGATCGACAGTATTTCCAGAGTGATTGAGCGCAAGGCGACGGAAGGCACGAATCTGCAGGCCAGCGTGAAACCGTATTTCAACGGGAATCAGTTTTTTATGTCGGTGTTCCGCATTTTCAGGGATGTTCGTCTGGCGGGGGCGCCGGCTTCGGCTATCGGGAAATTCGGGGGCGATACGGACAATTGGATGTGGCCGCGGCATACCGGGGATTTTTCGGTACTGAGAGTATATGCGGATGAAAATAACGAGCCGGCGGGGTATTCCGGAAAAAACCGGCCTTATCGTCCGGCGTCTTTTTTTAAGATTTCCGCCCGGGGAATAAAGGAAGGGGACTTTACGATGATTTTCGGGTATCCCGGAACGACCAGCGAATATTTGCCCTCCCAGGCCATCAGGCAGCTGACGGAGGTGGAGAATCCCCATAAGGTCGCTATCCGTACGGCGAAACTGGATGTGATGAACGAAGCCATGAACCGGAGTGAGCTGACGCGTATAAAGTACGCCGCCAAGGCTGCCGGAGTGGCGAATGCTTGGAAAAAATGGCAGGGGGAAATCAAGGGACTGAAGCGCTTTCATACCGCAGAGGGCAAGGAGAAACAGGAGGCGGAATTCGCCGAATGGGCAAAAGGGAAGAAGCGTTACGAAGGTATTACGGAACGTTACCGGGAACTGTACGCCCGAAGGGAGAATCTGATCCGAGCCTATGTGTATGCAAGCGAAGCGGGACTGAGGGGTGCCGAGATTGTCGCGTTGGCGGAAAAAATACACGGCAGCGTGAGCAAAGGCGTTGAAAGGAAAGAGCCGGCGGCGTGCAAAGAAGGCGTGAGCCGGGAAATCGCCGCTTTTTTCAAGAATTACGATGCCGAAACGGACCGGCGGATTCTGAGTGAAATGCTGCGGTTGTACAACACTCATCTGTCGGAGGAGTGGATTCCGGAAGAAGTCGCGAAAGCCCGGCAGGCAGGGAATTACGAAAAATATGCCGCAGACTTGTTTAAAAAATCCTCTTTCGGCACTCCGCAAGGCGTGGAAGCCGTTGCGGGAAATTGCGACGAAAAGGCGCTGCGCAGGATCGGGAAAGATCCGGTTGTCCGGCTTGCTTCTTCCATCCGGAAGTTTATGTTTGCCCGGATTCTGCCGGAGCTGACGAAGATCGAGGCGGAGTTGAAGAATGAGAACCGTCTCTGGCTGGCAGGACTGATGGAGATGAATCCGGGAAAAGTGTATTATGCGGACGCGAATTCCACGCTGAGGGTCGCCTACGGGAAAATAGGCGGATATTCGCCGGCAGACGGAGTGGATTATGCGTATTATACGACGTTGACCGGTATCATGGAAAAGGATCG
>CAZYJV010000002.1:10764-17804 GCA_964647845.1 uncultured Odoribacter sp. | reverse complement strand
CCGGAGATCTGCCGGAATATAGCGGTGGATATCCGTTACGTCCTTTTCGTAATCGACAAGGTGGCCGGTGCGGGGCATTTGCTGGATGAAATGGAGATTATCCGGTAGAAATAGAAAAAGGGGATGAAATTCATCCCCTTTTTTTAAAGCTGTATCCATCTTTGTTCCACCGCTTTCCAGTTGACGATTTTCCAGAAATTCTCCACATATTTTGCTCTGAGGTTCTGCACGTCGAGGTAATAGGCATGCTCCCACACGTCCAGGTTTAACAGCGGGATTTTACCCTCTTTCAACGGGTTTTCCGCATTGCGGGTCTGCACGATCTCCAGTCTGTTTTTTTGCGGAGTAACTGTCAGCCAGACATAGCCCGCGCCGAACAGCGTCAGCGCAGCCTGGACGAACCGTTTTTTGAATTCGTCGAAACTGCCGAATTCTTTTCGGAGAATCTCCGTCATCTTTTCGCAGGGGGCGTCTTCATTTTCCCGGCCGGGCTGTAAAGCTTCGAACTGGAAATAATGGTTATACACCTGCGCCGCATTGTTGAACAGCCCGCCTTCTGCGTGAAGCATGATTTCTTCGATGGTTTTGTTTTCGAATTCAGTCCCGGCTTTCTGCTTGTTGGTGTTTTCAATGTAGCCGGCCAGGTGTTTGCCGTAATGGAACTGTACGGTCCGTTCGCTGATGTAGGGTGCCAGCGCGTCCTGTGTATAAGGCAGCGGCTGTAACCGGAAGGAGTTGTCGTCGCCTTTGGCATTGACGGTATTGGAGGACAACAGGACTCCATAAGCCGGATGGGGGGATGTCGTGTTCATAATGTATCGGATTTTAGTTGTTTTTGTTTGGAATTATTATAACGGACGATCGGAAAAAAGGTTTCCGTATGAAGATTTTTCATAGTTTTGTAACTGAATAGGTATCTTAAACAAGAAGAATATGAAAAGATTTTCGCTATTGTTCGGTGCGGCTGTCCTCTGCCTTTGGACGCTGTACAGCTGCCGGAAGCCGGACGTTTCCGAACCTTACTATACTGTCATCCCTGCCGATTGCAGAGGTGTGTGTGCCGTAAACGTGAACCGGCTGATTGAAAAGGGAGAAATCGCCGAATCCCTGCAGGAGCGTCTGCTCGGGGCTCTCAGGTTGCCGGAGGTTTTAAAGAAGGCGGACGAATCGGGGATCGATTTCTCGGAGTATGTTTTTGTTGTCGCAGACAATATCGGCGACAATGGAGCCCTTGTCGCCAGGGTGAAAGATGCGGCCAGGCTCAGGAATATATTTGCCTGTGCGGAAAAGGAGGGAATGTGTACGCCTTTGGTTTCCAGGGGGAAATACAACGAGACGATTATCTCCGGAGAGGTCGTTTGCAGGTTCGATTCCGAGGTGCTGTTTTGTACGATGTCCTGCAATCCGGAGCAAGCCCGGGAATATGCACTGCGAATATCGGAGAGAAAGGGAGAAAGTATCGCCGCCGATCCGTGTTTCCGGAAAATGTTGGAGGGGAAGAACGATATAGAGTTGCTTTTCCCCATGACGAACCTGCCGGAATCCGTAAAGAGCAGTGTCATGACGTATACGACCGTTCCGGATGTTGATGTCGACCGGATGAGCGTGTACGGCAGTCTGAACTTCGAGAAGGGCAGATGGTGTCTGCAATACACACTGCTGTCCGCTGATCCTGCCGTCATGCAGGCATTGTCGGAGCAGGGATGTTGCCCGGGCAAGGTTACGGAGCGTTTTCAGAACTGTTATCCGGCCTCGACCCTGCTGTGCGCCCTGTACAATTGCCAGGGCGACAGAGCCAGTAAACTGTTGGAGAATATCGGCTTCTGGCGGAATGCGCCGATGATCGATGCGGCGGCTGTCCGGAAAGTTCTGGCTTCTCTGGACGGGGATATGGCTTATGGAATTACCGGATTGTCGCTCATGGGCATGCCGAATATTCTGGTATATGCACAGGTAAAGGATGCCTATCCCGCAGACCTGCTGGCGGATGTCCTGAAAAAAAATCTGAAAAGTGTCGGGGTTTTAAAAGAAATAGGTAAACATCGCTATGAATTCGGCATCCAGGTGATGGATTTCTACTTCGGGGTGAAGGATGGGAACCTGTTTTATCTCACGAACGATCCGGAGGCGTACCGCAATCTGGGAAAAGCGGTGGAGAATCCATGGAACAAAAGCGTTATGGCATCCGGTATAAAGGGAAGTTACGGCGGGATCGTCTTGAATATAGAAGAGCTGCTTCGCTCTCCGATCGTATTGTTGATGGCGCAGCAGACGGCCGGACGGCAGCAGGCCGCTTTGTGGCAGAAGGTATTGTCCGAGTTCTCCTATACGGAATTCGTTGCGGTGGCACCCAACCAGGCCGTTTGGAACATGTATATGAAGGATCAGGAGCAAAACAGCCTGAAAATTTTGCTTGAGACGGTAAAGGGCGTGACAGGAATGAACTAAAGGCGATGTACGACCGATGGATACGATTTATCTGAAAAATGTGCTTCCGGAAATTTTTTTGACGAAAGAAAATACCGGATCCGAAATCTGGCGGCGGGACGTCTGTTTCTCAAAAGGAGAAACGGTATTGGTGAAAGCCGCTTCCGGTGCCGGGAAGTCTTCTCTTTGCAGTTATATCTACGGGTATCGCCGGGATTTCGCCGGAAGTATTTTTTTCGACGCTGAAAATAGCTCTTCTTTGAAACGGACGGATTGGGAGGGGGTGCGCCGCACTTCCCTGAGTATCGTGTTTCAGGAGTTGCGCTTATTTCCGGAACTGACGGCGCTTGAGAATGTGGAGGTGAAGAACGCTCTCACCGGATTCCGGTCGGAGGGCTGGATACGGGATTGTTTTTCACGGGTGGGACTCGGCGACAAAACAGAGGAGAAGGCCGGGAAGTTGTCCTTCGGCCAGCAGCAGCGGGTGGCATTGATCAGGGCGTTGTGCCAGCCTTTCGATTTCGTTTTGCTGGATGAACCGGTAAGCCATCTGGACGATGAAAACAACCGGATATGCAGCGAACTGCTCACAGAAGAGGTCCGGCGGCAGGGAGCAGGCGTTTTGGTGACTTCTATCGGTTATGAGCCGAAAATGATCTATGATAAAGTGCTTCGACTATGAATCCGGTTTATAAATTACTCCGTTGTCAGCCCAGGAGCATTCAGTTCGCCTCGTTCTTTCTGGCGAACCTGACCGGCATGCTGATCGTGTTGCTGAGCGTGCAGATCTGGTTGGATTTGCAACCGTTTTTTACCGGGAAAGATCGGGTGCTGCGGAAAGAGTTTCTGGTCGTGACGAAACGGGTTTCTGCGCTGGGAACGTTCGTCGGGCGAAGCACTGTGTTTACTCCGGAAGAATTACGCGAAATTTCCGGACAGCCCTTTGCCAGGAAAACAGGGAGTTTCACCTCTTCCCGTTTCCGGACGACGGCCGGAATGGAATGGGGGCAGTTCGGCGGAGGATTCGCCACCGAACTGTTTTTTGAATCGGTGCCCGACGAGTACATCGATGTAAAGACGGACGAATGGGACTTTCAGGAAGGGGAGGCCCGCATACCGATCATTCTGCCCCGCAATTATCTGAATCTTTACAATTTCGGTTTCGCGCAGTCTCGCAATCTGCCAAAACTGTCGGAAGGGACGATCGGATTGTTGAACCTGGATGTCCGGATTCAGGGAAACGGCAGGCAGCGGGAATTTCAGGGGAAAATAGTCGGATTCTCCAATCGTCTGAATACGATTCTGGTCCCCCAGCGGTTTATGGACTGGGCCAATGCCGCTTTTGCCGGAGAAAAACCGGCGGAGGTTTCACGGGTGATTGTCGAAACGGACAATCCGGCGGATGAGCGGATCGCCCGTTTTTTCAAGTCCAAAGGGTATGAAATTGAAGGAGGGAGGCTGGCTTTCGGAGAAATGGCGTGGTTCCTGAATGTGTTTACGGCCGTTGTGGCCGGTATCGGGTTGCTGATCTGCTTCCTTTCGTTCTATATTCTCATCCTGAGTATTTATCTTTTGGTACAGAAAGACCGTGTTAAAATTGAAAATCTGGTTCTTCTGGGATATGCTCCCGGAAAAATAGCCCGTCCGTATGAGCTGTTTGTTCTGGCCGTGCAACTGGGTGTTGTCGTATGTGTCTGGGGGCTGATACTGGGGATAAGAGGCTGTTATTTGCCTTTGCTGCAGGAGATAAATCCGGCAGGGAGCGGCATGGGTGCGGTCTGGATCGGAGGGATGGCGTTGTTTGCCGGCATGTTTTTGCTGAATGCCGGCATCATCCGCCGTAAAATCAGGAAAACGGCTTCGTCAGGACAAACCCTACTCTCAGACGGATAATCTTTTCCAGAATAAGCGGAATCTGTTTTTTTACCCCCTCTGTCATCATCTGCCGTACTTCTTCGGGCAGGCGGCTGACATCGCCCATCCTATCGACGATCATCGCTACCACCCGGTTTTCCATCATGGCATATATGGTGCGGACGTAGCTTTCGTCGAAATACATGGTCAGCGTTTCATTCTGCAAAGAATACCTGAAGCTTATCGTCGGAATCATTTCCGCCTTTTCTCCCAGCAACTGCTGCATGTCGTCCCGGTTCAGCGCCACTTCGATAAATTCCTCTGTCTGGGCGTATTCCGCCCTGATTCTGAAAGACTCGGCCGTCTGCATCCGGGCTAGTATGTGCAGGTCGTTCGCGGAGAGCACCTCGATGCCTTGAAAATAATCCTGCATTTTCTCCGTCGCCATCCGGAGAAACAGCGTTTTCAGGTCTTCTGCGGAGACGGACATGCTGCGTCCCTGATACATTTCGATGACAATGCTGTCGGAGGCGTATTCGAATTCGAAATAAGGCTGTGTGTAGTCCCAGTTCCCGGTCAGAGAGGGAAGTTCTTTTTTGTCATCTTCGCAGGAGATAACGCATACTGCGGTAAAAATTACCGATAAATAATACAAAATCGTTTTCATATCGCTGTTATTTAGATTGTTTTTTGTTCCGATCGTTTTTTATTCTGAACGAGACCGATGCGCCGAAACGGGCCGGGGCCCCGGATTGTCCCATGTTGAAATAGCGGGGCAGTTTTCCTCCCACCGGGTTGTTGAGCATATAGGCGAAGAAGGCTTTGTCCAGGATGTTCTTTCCCCAGAGGTGAATATCCCAGTATTTGCCGGAAACGGAAAAATCGAGGTTCCACAGAAAATAAGGGGACTGTTTCAGCAGATTGGCTTCGTCGAAATATTGGGCGCCTAATCCGTTGACGGTCGTGGCGGCGCTGAAGGAGCTGAAACCGGCCCATTTTATCGGTTGCCGGTACATCAGTCCCGTGTTTCCGGTAAATTCCGGAGCCATCACGATGCGGTTGCCTTCGTGCGATTCGTCCAGGTTGTGATAATAGCGGGCATCGCTGTAACCTGCGGAGCACAGAAAGGTGAACCGGGGGACGAATTCCCAATGTATGTCGAATTCTCCGCCGATACTCCGGGCATCTCCTGCATTTTTAATGCCGGGCCCCATCATTCCCATGACAAAGATCTGCTGGTCTTTCCAGTCTATGTAGAAAGCGGCTGCATTCAGACCGAGTTTTTTATTCCTGCTGAAATATTTCAGTCCGATTTCGTAATTCCACAGCTGTTCCTTCCGGTAAGCCAGATCGACCCTTTGCGAACTCATGTCGTTGACGATGATGTTGTATCCGCCGGCCTTGTACCCCTTGGCAATATTCAGGTACAGCGACAGCCTGTCGTTCCATTTCTGAAGCAGGGAAAACTTGGGCAGCCAATCCCGGAATGTATTTTTTTCTTTGCTGCTGTGGTATTGCATAAAACGGGAAGCTCCCTCAAACAGCATGCTGTCCCGGTAGTTCAGTTCCGCTTTTTCATAGTCATAGCGCACACCTGCGGTAAAAGACATGCCCGGCCAGAGCTCGTTGACGGAGAGTTGCCCGTATCCGGCCGCCCCCCAGGTGACGGTGTTGTTCCCGTATTTGGCTTGATTTAAGGAAAGCGGGAGCAGATAGGCTTTGTCTTCCCCGAAGGTGGCCAGATACTTGTTCGTCAGATCCTTGTAAAAACCGAATACTCCGGTGGTCCAGGCGAAATGCTCGTTTCGGGCGGACTGGATATTGACTTCCTGTGTAATGAGGTCCTGATCGGATCTTTTGTTGTTGTCGAATACATCCAGACAGGTAAAATCCGCATCCAGCATTTGTTCGTCCCTGCTCCGGGAATAGGATGTGATTCCGTTGAAAGCGACCGACCGTCCTTTTTTGCCGAACTGGATACAGGAGGAGAACAGATCCCGTTTATAGGAAGACGGGGTGTTGTAATTCACCCGGTAGCGGTTTATCCTCAGGGAATCGACGGCATGATAGGCGTATCCGCCGTCGTAGGAATGATTGAAGTCGGCGCCGAATGAAACTTTCCAGTTGTTGCCGGTATACAGATTCCCCTGGTAGTGCAGGTGGTAGGAATCGGAGGGATTGGATCTCCGGTTGCGGTCGTACAGGTTTCGGAAGTAGCCTTCTGACCGGGAATAGGCAAAAGAGAGTTTTTGCCGGTAGTTTCCGATCGGTAGATTGAGAATCAGGTTGTAACTCTGTGAATTATAGCTTGCATAGCCTGCTTTCGCCTGTAATGAAAACGTCCGGTCCGGGGGATTCGTACTGATATTGATCAGGCCGTTGATACTGTTGCGGCCGTAAAGGGTGGTCTGGGGGCCCCGCAGCACTTCAATCTGGCGTATGTCGTAAAGGTCGAAAACAAAGGCGTTTTTGTCGAAAACGGGAACCCCGTCTACATACAATCCCACCGGAGGTGTTCCGGATACCGTCCCGATTCCCCTGATATAGAGCGGTGTGGAGAGTTTCAGTCCGCCTTGTTGCATGTAGAAATTGGGAACAATGGCCGACAGGTCTCTCAAATCGGGGGTGTTTTCGCCGGGAATACTGCGGGGTGTCACTACCGTTAAGGCTGCCGGTATATCTTTCGGATTCAATTCTCTTTTTTCTGCCGTCACGACGACTTCTTCCAGCTCCTTTATGCTGTTGTAGACGGAATCTGC
>CAZYJV010000002.1:4827-10664 GCA_964647845.1 uncultured Odoribacter sp. | reverse complement strand
CCCTGAATGTCCCGGCAATAGAAAGATACGATTAAAAATGCCGGTATCAGCAGATAAATAAACAAATGGGCAGATACACCTATAAAAAACATGCGGCAAAACTACTAAATTTATCAGAATAGCGACCCCGTTGAGGTATGAAAATTTATTTTTATAAAAACAGCTTATTTTTTTGCATTTATTCAAAAAAACAGTTTTATTTGCAATAGATTTAAAATTGTAATTATTACAAATTTAAAATGGAGCATATAAAAAACATATCGGAATACCTGCAGAATTATCATATAAAGCCCTCCGTACAACGT
The DNA here is from genome assembly GCA_964647845.1 of uncultured Odoribacter sp. Lineage (GTDB taxonomy): Bacteria > Bacteroidota > Bacteroidia > Bacteroidales > Marinifilaceae > Culturomica. The sequence continues at coordinate 10,359 of CAZYJV010000002.1, read as the reverse complement.
CTGGCGATTATGGAGTATTTGCTGGCAAACAGGATTCATCCTACGGCTGAGGATGTTTATCATGCGCTGGCGCCTAAAATTGTGACACTCTCGAAGACGACGGTCTACAATACCTTGAAGTTGTTCGCCGAGCAGGGGGCCTTGCAGATGCTGGCTATTGACGAAAAGAATGTGCGTTTTGACATCGATACATCCGTGCATGCCCATTTCAAGTGCCAGCGGTGTATGCGGGTATACGATCTGCCGGTGGAGAATATGGAGATGGTGAAGGTTGCCGATCCGTCGGTGGGGCGGATTACCGGAATGCAGCTGTATTATAAGGGATATTGTAAATATTGTCTGCAAGGACAAGAAGATAAAGCTAATTAATAAACAATTAAAACAAGTGGTTATGAAAAAATTTATTTGTACTGTATGCGGTTATGTTCATGAAGGCGACGAAGCTCCGGAAATTTGTCCGCAGTGTAAAGTTTCCCGTGACAAATTCAAAGAAATGGTAGAGACGACCGGCGCACTGACATTTGCCGATGAACATGTGATCGGTGTAGCCAAAGGAGTGGACAGCGAAGTGCTGGAAGGCTTGAAAGCCCATTTCAACGGAGAGTGCACGGAAGTCGGCATGTATCTGGCCATGAGCCGTCAGGCAGACCGGGAAGGCTATCCGGAAGTGGCGGAGGCTTTCAAGCGCTATGCCTGGGAAGAAGCGGAACATGCGTCAAAATTCTGTGAATTATTGGGAGAGCATGTTTGGGATACGGAAACCAATCTGAAAAAGAGAATGGAAGCCGAAGCCGGAGCCTGCGAAGACAAAAAACGGATTGCGACCCTGGCCAAGAAGTTGAATCTGGATGCCATTCACGACACCGTTCATGAAATGGCTAAAGATGAAGCCCGTCACGGAAAAGGCTTTGAAGGACTGTACAACCGTTACTTCAAAAAATAAGGGGTGTTCCGGATTTTTCGGAAAGTTGAACGAAGCAGGCGGTCCATTGCGGCCGCCTGCTTTATTTCGGGGCGTACAGAAGGAAAATGGCGGGACGTTTGTTGAGGTCGGGCGTCTGTTTTTTCCACTCCTGAACGGACATGGTACGGATATATTCATTTCCCGTCGTAATATCGCAGGCAATCGTGAGACGCGTGTGGGGGGAAAGCAGGGAGAGCATTTCCTGAAAAAGTTTCATGTTCCGGTAGGGGGTCTCGATGAAAATCTGGGTACGGTTTTCCGCCGCCGACTGCTTTTCAAAATGGCGCAGGGATTTTGCCCGTTCGTTTTCTTTGACAGGCAGATAGCCGTTGAAGGAAAAATTCTGGCCGTTGCAGCCGGAAGCGATCAGGGCCAGAAGAATGGAGGAGGGGCCGACCAAAGGAACTACCGGATAGTGTTTCTGCTGCGCCAAAGCGACCAGTTCCGCCCCGGGATCCGCTATTCCCGGACAACCGGCTTCCGAGATGATCCCGACGTCTCCTTTTTCAAGCCAGCTCAGGCAGTATTCCACCTGTTTCCTGTCCGAATGTTCGTTTAAATCCAGGAAAACCAGATCGTCGATCTGAATGGATCTGTCTATTTTTTTCAGGTATCTCCGGGTGTTTTTCGGATTTTCCGTGGCGAACACACGCAGGCGACGGATGATTTCAATAACTTCGGACGGAATCACTTTGGTTAGCGTCGATTCTCCGATCGTGTTGGGAACAAGAAAAAGCCGGCCCATAACTGTTGGTTTATTTTTGCGGGCAAAGGTAATGAATAGTTCGGAAATTAAATTTTATCTCTTAAATTTGCTGGAATCTTCTAACGTAAAGGCTCTTTTATGAAACTGACCATTTTGGGAAGCGGCACTTCACAGGGAGTGCCCGTCATCGCCTGCGAATGCGAGGTATGCCGTTCGACGGATACCCGGGATAAAAGGCTGCGTTGTTCGGCCATGCTGGAGATCGGCGGACAAAACATACTCATCGATGCCGGGCCGGATTTCCGCTATCAGATGCTCAGAGCCGGGGTCAGGGACTTGCGGGCCATCCTTCTGACCCATGAACACAAGGACCATATCGGAGGGCTGGATGACGTAAGGGCTTTCAACTGGGTGAAGAAAGGCGCGGTGGATGTGTATGCCGATCCGAGAACGAAAGAAGTCGTTCGCAAGGATTATTCCTACGCCTTCAGTGAAAACAGGTATCCCGGCGTACCGGAAATCGACCTGCATACAGTGGGAGAGGAGCCTTTTTATATCGATGACATCGAATTTATTCCCATACGGGCAATGCATTATAAATTACCCGTTTTAGGCTACCGGACCGGTAATTTCGCCTATCTTACGGATGCGAATTATATACCGGAGGCTTCCATGAAAAAACTGGCCGGCGTGGAATATCTGGTGATAAATGCCCTGAGGAAAGAGCCTCATTTATCTCATTTCACTTTGGCGCAGGCCCTGGAGGTCACGAAAGAACTGGGCGTGAAGCATGCCTGGCTGACGCATATCGGGCATCAGATGGGACTGGCAGCGGAGGTCGCCGGGGAATTGCCTTCCAACGTATCTTTGGCTTACGACACATTGCAGGTGGACATCTGAAAAAAATTCTTTACAGGGAAAGGCTGAAAGTTTCGGTTCGTTTTTGTGTAAAATTCCGTTGAATTTATTACATTTGTAAGATTTTCGCACACGCAACGGAGCGGATTGTGAAAAATATTGTATCACAAGCGGTTAAAATTATAATTCAGAATATAGAATGGAAAACGGCGGAGAAAAAATCATTAAAATCAATATCGAGGAAGAAATGAAGTCGTCCTACATTGATTATTCAATGTCGGTGATTGTTTCGCGCGCATTACCGGATGTCAGGGACGGAATGAAACCGGTGCACCGGAGAGTGTTGTACGGAATGAGCGAATTGGGCGTGGCTTCCAATAAACCTTATAAAAAATCAGCCAGAATTGTCGGTGAGGTCATGGGAAAGTACCATCCTCACGGCGACAGTTCCGTATATATGACGATGGTGCGTATGGCACAGGAATGGTCTTTGCGCTATCCGCTGGTGGACGGTCAGGGAAACTTCGGGTCCATAGACGGCGACAGCCCGGCAGCCATGCGTTATACGGAGGCAAGAATGAAGAAAATCGCCGAAGAGATGCTGGCCGATCTGGAGAAGGATACGGTGGACATGGCGCCCAACTTCGACGAATCTTTGAAGGAGCCGACCGTATTGCCGTCCAAAATCCCCAATCTTCTGGTGAACGGAGCTTCGGGTATCGCCGTAGGTATGGCGACCAATATGGCGCCCCACAATCTGAACGATGTGGTGGATGCGATCTGTGCCTATATCGACGACAACGACATCGATATTGAAGAGCTGATCCGGATTATCAAAGCTCCCGATTTTCCGACGGGAGGTACGATATACGGTTACAACGGCGTAAAAGAGTCGTACCGTACCGGCCGCGGACGTATCATCGTGCGGGCCAAAACCTCCATCGAGGTGACGCCTTCCGGAAGGGAGAAAATCATCGTTCATGAGATTCCTTACCAGGTGAACAAGCTGGAACTGATACAGCGTATCGCCGAACTGGTCAACGAAAAGAAGATCGACGGAATATCCAACATCAACGACGAGTCCGACCGGGAAGGTATGCGTATCGTGATCGATGTAAAAAAGGAGGCGATTTCCAACGTGGTGCTGAACACCCTGTTGAAACACACGGCGTTGCAGTCTTCTTTCGGCGTGAATAATGTCGTATTGGTGCACGGACGCCCGAAATTGCTGAATTTAAAGGAACTGATCCGTTATTTCGTGGATCATCGCCACGAGGTGGTGACCCGCCGGACGCAGTTTGAACTGAATCAGGCGGAAAAAAGGGCCCACATCCTGGAAGGTCTGATTATCGCCTGCGATCATATCGATGAAGTGATCCGGATTATCCGTGGTTCTCAGACGCCGGAAGAAGCCAAGAATACCCTGATCGACCGCTTCAGCCTGAGCGATGTGCAGGCTTCTGCCATCGTGGATATGCGTCTGCGTCAGTTAACGGGACTGGAACAGGATAAGCTGCGGGCCGAATACGAGGAGATAGAGAAGTTGATCGCCCACTTGAAGGAGATATTGGCCAGCATCGAACTGAGAATGGAGATAATTAAGAACGAAATGCTGGAGATGAAGGCGCTGTATGGAGATGAACGCCGTACGGACATCGTTTATGCTTCGGAAGAGTTTAATCCGGAGGATTTCTATGCCGATGAAGAGATGGTGATCACCATTTCCCACATGGGATATATCAAGCGCACCCCTCTGAGCGAATACAAGGTGCAGAACCGCGGAGGCGTCGGTTCCAAGGGATCGGCTACCCGGGACGAAGATTTTCTGGAGCACATGATCATGGCGACCATGCACAACACGATGCTGTTCTTTACGGAAAAAGGGAAGTGTTTCTGGCTGAAGGTATACGAAATACCCGAAGGGACGAAACAGGCGAAAGGACGCGCCATACAGAATCTGCTGAACATCGATCCGGATGACAAGGTGAAAGCGTATATCAATCTTCTGAACTTAAAAGACGAAGATTATATAAACAGCAACTATATCGTGCTGTGTTCCAAGAAAGGCATTATCAAGAAAACGACGCTGGAGGCTTATTCGCGTCCGCGTCAAAACGGGGTCAATGCCATTACCATCAAAGAAGGGGACCAGTTGCTGGAGGCCAAGCTGACCAACGGCAAAAATGACATCATGCTGGCCGTGAAGTCCGGAAAAGCCATCCGTTTCCCGGAAGACAAAGTACGTCCTATGGGCAGGACCGCCTCCGGTGTGCGGGGTATTACCTTAGGCAGTGAGGACGATGAAGTCATCGGAATGATCTGCGTGGAACCGGAAAAGGCCAATGTCCTGGTGGTATCGGAGAACGGTTACGGAAAGCGTTCGGACATAGAAGATTACCGGACGACCAACCGGGGCGGGAAAGGAGTGAAGACGATCAATCTGACGGAAAAAACCGGCAGCCTGATTGCCTTGCTGGACGTAACGGACGAAGAACACCTGATGATTATCACCCGTTCCGGCCTGACGATCCGGCTGGAAATCGCCTCGCTGCGTGTCATGGGCCGGAATACCCAGGGCGTGAAATTGATCAATCTGCGCAATGACGACGCCATTGCCGCCGTAGCCAAGGTTTCCGCTTCCAAGGAGGATGAAAATGCGCCGGAAGAGGAGGGAAGCCAGGAGTAATTATAAAAAAATAAAAACCGTCAAAAGGAATATAAATTCAATAATAACAATTGTACGTATGAGAAAATTAGTTTTTATCACGATCATGCTTTTCTGTGCTTCTTTCGCCTATGCACAGAAGGGAAAAGTTTCGCAGGCATCCAGCTATCTGAGTTCCGGTAAATTAGACGAGGCCAAAAAGCTTATCGATGAAGCCATCGCACATGAAAATTGCGTGAACGACTCGAAATCATGGCTTGTAAAAGGACAGATTTATCAGGGAATTTTCGAGAGCCTGCTGCCTGATTACAAAAAATTGGATCCCAATGCCTTGGATGT
>CAZYJV010000002.1:0-4727 GCA_964647845.1 uncultured Odoribacter sp. | reverse complement strand
TTTAACGCCGGAATTTCTGCTCACAGAGCCGAAGAATTCGCAGAAGCGGAGAAATATTACAAGGAAGTGCTGCAGTACAACTACGAGCCCGCCAGGACGTATGCCATGCTGGCCAACGTATTGAAAGCCCAGGGCAAAGAAGACGAGGCCGTGCAGTATTTGCACAAGGGATATGAACTGTATCCGAACGACGCCAATATGCTGGTGGAACTGATCAATTACTATCTGCTGGGCGGAGAACCTGAAAAAGCGGAGAAATATCTGGATGCGGCCATTCTGCAGGATCCGAACAATGCTTCTTTTTACAGAGCGAAAGGCTCTTTGTATGAAAAAATGAATGAACCGGCCAAGGCTGTTGAAATGTACGAAAAAGCCCTCAGCATCGATCCGAAGGATTTCGCTTCGCAGTACAATCTGGGTACGGCCAGGCTGAACGAAGTGATTAAATTTCATGAAAAAGTGAACGATATCGTGGATGCGGACGAATATAACAAGAGTATGGAGCAGGTATACAAAGGTTATGAATCCGTAATCCCGTATTTTGAAAAAGCGCACGAGATCGATCCGAAGGAGCCCAATACGATGGAAACCTTGAAAGCCCTGTATTTCAAGCTGAGAACCATTAACCCGGATTACATGCAGAAATACGAGAATATCAAAGCTCTCTTGGAGAAAGAAAAATAAATAATCGAAAAGGGGAACTCGGAACTCCCCTTTTTCTTTTTATATATTATTTATCATAATATAAATTATAGGACATTTGCAAAAACCTGAAAAAATATAATAATCCGACGAAATTATTATATTTGCAAATAAATTTCTGAAGCATATGAAAAAGAGAATGTCTGACAAGGTGGTCATCGTCACGGGTGCTTCTTCCGGTATCGGCAAGGCGTTGGCTTATGAAGCGTCCCGTCAGGGAGCCAAACTGGCCATTGCGGCACGGAATATAGAAGAATTGCTCGTCATTGAGAAAGAGCTGAAAAAACGCGGCACGGATGTCATTTCCATCCGTACGGACGTTACGAAGGAACTGGCTTGCAAGGAACTGATACAGCAGACATTCGATTATTTCGGACGCATCGACGTACTGATCAACTGCGCCGGAATTTCCATGCGGGCGTTGCTGGAGGATCTGGACGTGAATGTCATCCGGAAAGTGATGGACGTTAATTTCTGGGGAACCGTCTACTGCTCCAAGTATGCTCTTCCCTATCTGCTGCAATCGCACGGCACGCTGGCCGGCGTGATTTCCATCGCCGGTTATATCGGTCTGCCCGGCAGAACGGGTTATGCCGCCAGTAAATTCGCCGTAAGAGGATTTTTGAACACCGTCCGGATCGAAAACAGGAAAAAAGGTCTGCACGTGTTACTGGCCGCTCCGGGATTTACGGCCTCCAATATCCGCAGGACAGCGTTGAATGGCGAAGGCCGGCAGCAAGGCGAAAGTCCGCGCGACGAAAGTAAAATGATGTCTGCGGAACGCTGCGCCGCTATCATAATCAAAGGTATAAGAAAACGGAAACGGGAGATCATCATGACGTTCGTGGAAGGCAAGCTGGCTGTGTTTTTGAGCAAATGGATGCCCCGGCTGGTGGATCGCCTGAGCTATTCGCACATGGCCAAAGAACCCGACTCCCCTTTCAAATAGTGATTTTATGAATACAAGGAACCTGGTATTGCTGACGATTCTCCTGTTTTGCGGGATCGATGCCGTGCGGTCGCAGATCCTGTATCCGGAAGTGATGGAAAGGCAGGAATCGCTCGTAAAACCGTTGGAGGTGCCGGCTATTGTCTTCCCTGCCGATCTTTCCGGGTTGCGAAAGGAGCTGAAAAACGCCTTTATTGCGAATCCGGCGGTACGCTATGCCATCGAGGAGCTGAGACAGAAAAGAACGAAGGACCAGAAGCTGAAGCAGGCTTTGGAGGTATTGATCCGTTATGCCGAAGACGAGCAGGTGCGTCCCGTGGTGGAAGCTGTAAAAAAATACATGCGGGAGGCCTCTGAGAAAGAGGACGCTTTGCAAAGCGCCATGCGGCAGATTGAAAGCGACAGTGCGGATTATTACTCCCATATCCCGGAATACCAGGCGGATACCGCTTTGACGCGGTATTATAACAGCCATTTGAAAACACTGGTTTCTCATATACGCAGCGACTCGAATTATATATGGTTGCGTGAAATCAGCAAGGATTCCGTCCAGGTGCATCTGTCCAACCGGACCGACCAGTACCTGGATATATGGATGAATAACGGCCGGCAGGATTATTACCGTTTTTGGGTCATTAACCGGAGCGGCGATTCTATCGGTACCTGGGTGCAGGTGTTGCCTGAGAAAAACAACCTGCGGCTGTATGTGGACGACGATGTTTACCAGAACCGGGGAATCGATTACAAGAAAGTGCCGGAAGAAACGATTAAAAACCAGATAGGCGAAGATTATTATAAAATTACCCGTCCCCACACCGGAGAGCTCTGGCGGCGCTACTGGAGTTACTATACGGAAGTGGAAGCCGCCTTCGGTCAGGGTTATCAGTCCAATTGGGCCAGCGGCGGTGAAAATTCCCTGTCCTTGCTGACGAACCTCCGGCTGTATCTGAATTACAACAAGAACAAGACGAGCTGGGAGAATTTTATTCACTACCGGTTGGGATTCCTGCGTTCCGGCAGCGAGGATGTACGCAAAAACGAAGACCGGCTGGAACTCAACTCCAAGCTCGGACAAAATGCGTTTAAGCACTGGTATTATACGGCACAGCTGAATATTGTGACACAGATATTCAATTCGTACGAATATCCGTCGGACAGCAAGAAAAAACTGGTGGCGAACTTCATGTCTCCGGGATATTATACCTTGTCCGTCGGTATCGACTACAAGCCGTCGTCCAATTTTTCCCTTTACCTCTCTCCTGTCGCCGGCAAATGGACCTGGGTGCGGGATACCAACGGGATCGATCCGACCCGCTTCGGCGTAGAAGCCGGCAAGAAATCGAAAGGAGACGCCGGTGCCCGCGTTGAACTGAGGAATAAGTTTCCTCTGGCGAAAATCATGAATGTCCGGAACGAACTGATCATGTTCAGCAGCTACTATAATCCCAAGCAGAGTTTTACTGCGGACTGGAAGGTACAGATCGACTTCAAGATCAACTATTTTATGCGTGCTTCCGTGTATGCGAATCTGGTATATGACGAAAACTATTCGGATAAGCTTCAGTTTAAGGAAACGTTGAATCTGGGGGTAAATTTTAGATTTTAGACATATGATGAATTTCGAGAATTGTGAAATCGGTAACATTATTATTCATAATATCGGCAACAAATACGAAGGCGGCGAACTGGTGCTTTCCGAGACCTGCTTTCTGCCGGAGGATGCGGATGTCCTGGCGCTGTTGAAAAATTATTTCCTCTCTTCTTTCAGGAAAGACGCCTTTTATAATTTTTGTCCTTATGCGGAGGAGTTGATGAACAATCCGGTGTATGCCGCCGCCCATACGATTTTTAACGATAACTCCGGGTTTTACGAGCAATCCGTGAGAATCGCGGAACAGCTCTTCGAGCAGTCCAACAACCCGAATATCAAAGCCGGAGAACTGTATGTGGTATATTTCCGCAATTGCAATATCGAGGAAGGTGTTTGCGACGCCGTCGGGATTTTCAAGTCCGAAACCAAGGACACGTTCCTCAAGATCGTGATGAATCAGAATTCCTATCAGCTGAAGAGCGAGTCCGGAATCAATATAAAAAAGCTGGACAAAGCCTGCCTGATTTTCAACATCCGTCCGGAGGAAGGCTACAAGGTATCCATCCTGGACAAGACGAACATCAAGGAAGCGGTCTACTGGACAACGGATTTTCTGGGGCTGCAGCCCGCCAATGACAGCTATTTCCAGACGGCGAACTATCTGAACCTGTGTAAAGATTTCGTGAAAGACATTTACAACAGGGAGAATGACGTCCCGCGGGCCGATCAGATCGATATGCTGAACCGCTCCCTGAATTTCTTTAAAGAGGCGGAAGTCTTTTCGGAAGACCGCTTCAAGGAGCAGGTGGTCCACGAACCGGAAGTGATCCAGGCTTTCGAGAATTTCAAAAAACAATATGAGCAGGACAAGGAGATACCGTTGAGCAGCTCTTTCCCGGTCTCCGATTTCGCCGTGAAAGACGAAAAGAAATATTTCCGGCATGTACTGAAACTGGACAAGAATTTCCACGTCTATATCCACGGGCAGCGCAAATACATCGAAAAAGGGTATGACACGGCCCGGGACATGAATTATTACAAACTTTATTTCAGAGACGAAGAATAATCCGGCCGTATGAAAACAGTGATAAAACTACTGCTGGCATTCGTTATCCTCGGCATCCTGGCTGCGGGTACCGGCTATTTTTTTGTATTCCGCCCCAATGTCCGGATTCAGGACAACGGCATTTTCCTGATCCGCAAAGGCGAACCGTTCGATACGGTAGTCCGCCGCCTGCAGGAAAAGGGGTATCTTCGGAATGAGTATACTTTCCGGAAAGTGGCCGCGCTGAAGAAGTACCCGCAGCGGGTGAAAAGCGGCCGCTATAAACTGACGGACCGGATGAACAACGACGAACTGGTCGGTTTGCTGCGGTCCGGGAAGCAGGAACCGGTTCACTTTACCTTCAACAACATCCGGACGCTGGAGCAGTTTGCCGGAGTCGCCGGCAGGCAGCTGGCGGTCGATTCCTCTGCCCTGCTGGC
>CAZYJV010000001.1:56467-61969 GCA_964647845.1 uncultured Odoribacter sp. | reverse complement strand
TGAAGTAGGTACAATGATTGAAATCCCGCGTGCCGCCATCACTGCCGACCAGATCGCTGAAGTTGCCGAATTCTTCTCTTTCGGTACGAACGACCTGACACAGATGACCTTCGGTTACTCCCGTGACGACGCCGGCAAATTCTTACCGGAATACATCAAGAAAGGCATCCTGAAAACCGATCCGTTTGCCGTCCTCGACCAGGAAGGCGTCGGCCGTCTGGTGGAAATGGGTGTCAAACTGGGACGCAAGACCAATCCGGATCTGAAAGTAGGTATCTGCGGCGAACACGGCGGCGAACCTTCCTCTGTTATCTTCTGCGATTCAGTGGGAATGAACTACGTAAGCTGCTCACCTTTCCGTGTGCCCATCGCCCGCGTAGCTGCCGCCCAGGCTGCTATTATGCACGCAGGCAAATAAATAAGCCTTATTACAACTCAGATAGGAAGGACTTCCCGGAAACGGGGAGTCCTTCTTGCTTCCAAGAAACGCATTCCGTTTCATCTGTTTATCAGGAAAAATCCCTAACTTTGCAGGGCTGAAACACCCATTCTCAACATTTAGAAACCTGACATGAAACGAATACCGGTTTATTTTCTGATTTTCACAGGGATATTTGCTCTCCATTTCCAAACCCGGGCCCAACTGATCGAGAAAGCAGGGCAACTGCTCCGTACGGCGTTCAACGAACCCCGTACCGACTCGCTCTCGGCTGCACTAACTCCGGGTGCTCCCGTCCTGGTGGACGGCGACACGCTATTCATGCTGTATGCCGAGAAAGACGGCTACTCCGCTTTCGAGCGCGCCAATATGATCAGCGACATCCTCGTGAAAATCGGCAAGGATAAAAGCCTGCGCCGTGATTCTGTCCGCACGCAAGAAACCGCAGACTACACGGACATCATGTACGGCAATAAGATGATCATCCGGATCACCGATCAGGATGCCGTCCGGCAAGGCATGTCGCGGCAGGCATTAGCCGAACGCTATACACCCGTCCTGGCCGCCAAAATCAAGGACCTGCAGGAAGGATACAACATATTGCAGATGGCCAAGCGAACGGCGCTGTTCATACTGGTGGTGGCGATACAATACCTGCTGTTCCGGCTGACAAACTTTCTGTTCCGCAAACTGCGCCGGCGGATCATACGCTTCAAACAGCAACGTCTGAAGCCGATCATCATCCGCGACTACGAATTACTGAACACACGCCGGCTCGGACGGATGCTGATCTTTTTCAGCAACCTCCTGCGATACTTCGTGCTGCTGATACAGCTAACGGTCAGCGTGCCGATCCTGTTCGCCATTTTCCCGCAGACGGAAAAGCTGGCGCTGAAGATATTCCTCTATATCATCGAACCGATCAAGATGGTATTGAAGTCGATCGTGGAATACATACCGAACCTGTTCATCATCCTGGTGATCTGGTACTGTATCAAGTATATCATCAAAGGCATCCGTTATATCGCCAATGAAATCGGGAACGAAAAACTGAAGATTACCGGGTTCTATCCGGACTGGGCGCAACCGACATTCAATATCATCCGCTTCCTGCTCTACGCTTTCATGATCGCGATGATCTACCCCTATCTGCCGGGCTCCAATTCCGGCGTATTCCAGGGAATTTCGGTATTCGTCGGTCTGATCATCTCGCTCGGTTCCAGTTCGGTGATCGGAAATATCATCGCCGGACTTGTCATCACGTATATGCGTCCCTTCAAGATCGGCGACCGCATCAAGCTGAACGATACGACCGGCAACGTGATCGAGAAAACCCCGTTCGTCACCCGCCTGCGTACCCCGAAGAACGAAGTCGTGACGATTCCGAACGCTTTTATCATGTCGTCGCACACGATCAACTACAGCGTTTCGGCACGCCAGTTCGGGCTGATTATCCATACGACGGTCACGATCGGATACGATGCTCCCTGGAGGCAGGTACACCAACTGCTGATCAACGCGGCACGCAGCACCTCCGGAGTGCTGGAACATCCGAAGCCATTCGTGCTGGAAACCGAATTGCAGGACTACTACCCCTGCTATCAAATCAACGCTTACATCAAAGACGCCAACAGACTGGCGCAGATCATGTCCGATCTGCACCAGAACATCCAGGACACCTTTAACGAGGCGGGCGTGGAAATCATGTCGCCGCACTATTTCGCCAAACGAGACGGAAGCGCCTCCACCATCCCGAAAGATTATCTGAAAAGCGAATAAAAGTCCTTTTTTAAGAAAATACAAAAATCCATAATAACCGAACATTCCCTCCCCTACTTGCGTTCACCCTTCTGAAACTGAACGAACACCAAGGAGGGAGTATGAGTAAAAAAATAATCAACATTTTTCTGATTTCATGCCTGTTGTGGTTTATCTATTTCACATCCACACTGTTTTTCGTCAGTTTTTTCGATATTTCCGGCCGGTCGATGGAACCGACGTTAGTCACCGGTGACAATATCATTATCGACCATCCTGTGTTAGGCTCCCGGATTGTCAATCCGCTGGCCGCCCTGAAGGGTGCCGAGGCCCAGACGAGAGAGCGGACGAATCCGCTGAAAATCCAACACAATGAAGTGGTCGTCTTCAATTTTCCGTTCACCAGTTCCTGGCAGAAGATCCGCATGAATCTGAACACATACTACGTCAAGCGCTGCATCGGCCTTCCGGGAGACACCGTTGAAATCCGGAACGGATTTTATGTCGTCAACCGCCGGAAAGGCATCGCCGGACACCAGGGCAACCAGCTCCGGCTTTCCCTGCGTTCAAAGGAATCGTTCGATTTCTCCGAGTATTACACCTTCCCTTACGATATTCTCCTGAAATGGAATATAAAAGAGTTCGGTCCCCTTTACGTACCCGGACACAATTCGTACATCCGGCTGACGCCCCTCAATTTCCTGCTCTACAAAACACTGATTGAATGGGAACAGAAAAAGCCCCTGTATTACGCCAACGACAAGATCTTTCTGGGCGATCAGGAAATCGACGGATATTACTTTCAAAAAAATTACTATTTCATGGGAGGAGACCACGTCGAAGATTCGGAAGACTCCCGCTACTGGGGACTGGTCCCCGAAGAGTTTATCGTGGGCAAGGCACTGCTGATTCTCAAATCCGTCGACAACGAAGGCAATTATCGCTGGAACCGTTTCTTAAAACGAATCCCGTCCTAAATTCCGCCCTCTCCTCCCCACCCGCACGCCTCTGTGCAAAAGGCAAAAAAAGTACCCGATTGCTTAATCCTGTAAAATATTTTTGTACTTTTGCACAAAAGTAAACAATTCATGTTATAATAACTTAAATTTATTTTTTATGGGACTTACGAATTCTGCGTGGAAAAATGCGACTTCTAAGATCTTCTTAGGCGTATTGCTTTTCTCTTTGTCCGGTATTGCCGGCGGTATTCTTGCTGCTATTCTCGGACTTATTCTTAAAAGCCTGACTTTAGTCGGCATCATCGTTTTAATTGCAGGTATTGCCTCTATTTTAGGATATGTCCTGTATGTTTGGGGCCTGGGAAATTTCAAAAACATACTGGCCGGTGAGGATGCCGCTGCTATCTCCAAAGTTTGGTTAGCCGCTATTCTGGCACTTGCAGGTTCTGTTATCTCCGTTCTTGCCATTCTGCTTCCCGGAATCGGTATCATCGGTACAATTGCAGCAATCGCAGCCTATGTTCTGAATCTTTTGGGATTCATGGCATTAAAAAATTCCCAGACGTTCCCGGTTCAGGCAAAAGCAGGTGCTTCCAAACTGTTCCTCGCTTACATTCTGTACCTGATAGGAGCGATCTCAGCATTCATCCTGCCGTCTTTCATTTCCGGCCTCATAAATCTGGTGGCTCTGGTAATGATTTTAATCGGTTGGGCCAATATCAAAAATACGAACGCGGAGGCATAAGAATCCGAACGCAACATATAAAACGGAGAGTGAATCGCTCTCCGTTTTTTATTGCCCTGCTTTTTCCGCCGACAAACAATAGCCCTCTCCATAACTCGTCTTTATGCTCAACGAGGAGTCCGGTTTCAGATATTTTCTCAGCTTCACCATGTAATTGTCTATCGTCCTCGCTTTTCCCGGCGTATCTATGCCCCACAGCTTCTCGCACAGGAACGACTTGGACACGACCGTGTCGCGGTTTTCGCACAAGTATCTCAATAACTTCGCCTCCGCCGGCGTGAGTTTTATCCCTTTCCCGTTTACCGTCAGCATATATCCTGAATAACTGAAATGCGTCATCCCGGAAAGCATATAATCCGATGTTCCTTTTATATGCCGGACAATCACTTTTAATCGGGCAAGTATTTCCGGCGGTTCGCACTCTTTGCGGATGTATTCGTCGGCACCCATATCCAGGGCTTTTGCGACAGACTCGCTTCCGCTGACAGAACTGTAAATCACGACAGGCATCGCCGTATCTTTGGCACGAACCGCCTGCAGCAACTCGAAACCGCTTTTCCCGGGCATGATAATATCCAGCAAAAGCAAATGATACTCGGTTTGCCGGTATTTCTCCCAGGCTTCCTGCCCGTTGCAGGCGACATCCACCGAATATCCCGCCTTTTCCAGCATATTCTTGTTAAGTTCGGCTACAAGCGGATCGTCTTCCGCATACAATATCCTTATCTTTTCGTCCATGGCAAACTTATTGTAAATTCACAACCGCCCTTATTGCTGACTGTTATCCTGCCACGATGCGCCCGCACCACTTTCCAAACATAATTCAGCCCCAGTCCGAATCCTTTGTGCCCGCCGGCACCGCGATAATATTTTCTGAAAATCCGCTTCATTTCTTCGTCCGGTATTCCCGGGCCGTTATCCGCAACCACAATCCGTACATATTTTCCACAGATGCCGCACTTCACCTTAATCCAATTATTTTCAGCCGTATATTTCACTGCATTTTCTACCAGATTGGCAACAGCACCGGAAAGATGTACGGAATCCGCCATGAGGCAAACGTCATCCGAAGTACAATCGACATCGATCCGTCTCCCGCTGATCATTCGATACTGCATCACAATCCGCTCTATCATCTCCCGGAGGTTTATCACGGACTTTTCCAGTTGCATCCCGTAAAGCCCGACAGAATGGGTCAACAAGCGCCGGATACCTTCTCCCATGATCTCCAGTCTCCTTTTCAGCTCATCATACAATCTTTCCTGTTCGTCGCTGTAAGGATATTGCGCCCTGTCCTTGATTTCATAACTCACCCGGCGAACGAAATCGACCGGAGACTGCAAGTTGTGAACCACAATATACATAAACTCCTCCCTGGCGTTCGCCCTCTTTCTTTCCACCCGGATCGTGCGGATCAGAAAACAGATAAAAAACACCAGCAACACGAACAAAGCCACCGTCATAACGATACGGTCGGACTCGTGATACAAAAAGTTGATGAAAGGGAAATAGTAATAGGCCTCCAGCGTCCGCCCCGTCACATATCCTAAAGGCACCGGCCCGAAGCAGGGATCCCCCTCCGAAGAAATATTCACATTCCC
>CAZYJV010000001.1:6640-56367 GCA_964647845.1 uncultured Odoribacter sp. | reverse complement strand
ATGGAAGTCATCGCCCCGTTCGAAAAATGGGGGATTGAGCATCCGACAGGCATCACGAAAAGCAAGCACATTTTTGCCGTAACCAACCGAACAGCACAAAACAACATCAGTCTTTTCGAAATCGGCAGAAATGACAGGACAGACTGCATCACACGCAGCCGTTCAAACGGGCAGGCATTTTATACCAGTGCCTTGAATGCAGCGAATGAGGAAATCTCCGCATTGAATTTTCACACCGGAGAATTATTCGTCACTCCGGGAGATGCAAACGGAATCGCAGCAACATACAGCATACAGCTTCCGGCCGAAGAACGACATCTGATCGCCGTCAAAAACGACCGGTATGTAATTGCTACGGGATTATATGAAAAAGGACGCTATATGTTATATTCACTTCAAGACCGGAAAGCCGAATATTTCCTCTCCTATCCGGAGCACCCGGATTTCCCGGATCTGAACGAATATGCCAAAAGCGTTTTATACGCCAGCAGCGTATTGAAAATAAGACCGGACGGAGAAGCGTTCGCCTGTTCCGACATGCGCAGCGGTATTTTAGACATCTGCCGGATACAGGAAGACCGGATCGAAAGAGTAAAATTGCTCACGTACTATTTTCCCGAAGTGCATATTTCCGGCAATACGCCCAAAAACCTGAAAGTGGCCTACGACAAAAGCACGATACACGGCTTTTTGGACATGGCGGTTTCCAATGACCGGATTTATGTTTTATTCTCCGGGAAAAGCAAGAAAAAAGACCGGTACAACATCGGACATTGCCGGACACTGGTAACATTCGACTGGACGGGCAACCAGCTGGACTGCCGTTCGCTGGAGATTCCGGTAAGCCATATTTGTTATGATTCCGACGAGAAAGCGTTATATGGCATCGGATATACTCCGGAGGCAGCGATTGTAAAATTCACCTTGTAAATGAAGAGACTGCTGCCCCTCCTTCTGTTCAGCACGGTGATAATCCTAATCGGAGCAGAATGGATGTTCATTCGTCGGACCGATGGCTCTCCGGAAAAGGAAGCCCTTACGGAGGTAAGGATTGCAGAAGAGGTCATCCATATGGGAGAGGTTAAAATAGATTCTTGCAAACAGGCGGAATTCGAAATAAAAAATACGGGACGCGCCCCCTTGATAATCAAAGCGGCGGAAGCATCGTGCGGATGTACATCCGTAAAATGGGACCGGCGCCCTATCGGGCCGGAGCAGACCGGTAAAATAAGCGTCAGGTTTGAACCTTATTCGACAGGGAAATTCAACAAATCGGTAGCGCTGTACTGCAATACCAGACAGGAAGTTCATACACTGAAATTCGACGGCTATGTAAAAGAATAAAATGAAGAGGGCGGGCGTTATTGGTTTTTATTTTTTCTCACCAAGTCTACCAATGGGGTCGCGCCTCTCTTCATTTTACTTATCTCACCCTATTCTTTAAATACATTTTCTATCAATCCGTCATCGGCCGGATTAGGCAGCGTGACCTTCAGGCCGGGATTTGCCTCCATAGCCCGTTTTATGGCAAAAACGGCCCCCTCGTTACGGGCCCAGCTACGGCGACTGATGCCATTGTTCACATCCCAGAAAAGCATACTCTTCAAACGTCTGTCCGCATCCGCACTCCCGTCCAGCACCATGCCGAATCCGCCATTTATCACCTCTCCCCAGCCTACTCCGCCGCCGTTATGCAGCGATACCCACGTCGCACCCCGGAAAGAGTCGCCGATTACATTCTGAACAGCCATATCGGCGGTAAACCGGGAACCGTCATAGATATTGGACGTTTCGCGATAAGGAGAATCCGTTCCCGACACATCATGATGGTCGCGCCCTAATACCACCGGAGCGGTCAGTTCCCCGGAAGCCACGGCCTTATTGAACGCTTCGGCGATACGGATACGCCCCAGGGCATCCGCATACAGGATCCGCGCCTGCGATCCCACCACCAGACGGTTCTCTCCCGCCGCCTTAATCCAGCGTATATTGTCGCGCATCTGCTGCTGTATTTCCTGAGGCGACGACTTTGCCAGCTCCTCCAACTCCCGGGTTGCGATCTCGTCCGTTTTTGCCAGATCCTCCGGTTTCCCGCTCGTACATACCCACCGGAAAGGCCCGAAACCGTAATCAAAACACATCGGTCCCATAATATCCTGCACATACGACGGATATTTGAAGTTCCCGTCCGGTTTCAGTATATCCGCGCCCGCACGCGACGATTCCAGCAGGAAAGCATTTCCATAGTCGAAAAAATAGGTGCCGAACCGTTCCACGCATCTGTTAACGGCAGCGACATGCCTTCTCAAGGAGGCCTTTACCCTTTCCTTAAACAGTTCCGGGTCCTCCGCCATCATCCGCTTGCTCTCCTCGAAACTCTGCCCTACCGGATAATACCCTCCGGCCCAGGGATTGTGCAAAGAGGTCTGGTCCGACCCCAGTTCCACCGGAATATCCTCTTTCGCCAACCGTTCCCACAGGTCCACGACATTTCCCTGATAGGCAATCGAAACCACTTCTTTATTCTCCTTTGCCCTCCGCACCCGCTTCATCAGCACATCCAGATCGTCTATCACTTCATCCACCCACTTCTGGGTATAGCGTGTACGAGTCGCCTTGGGATTGATCTCTGCCGTCACACTGACACATCCGGCAATATTCCCGGCCTTGGGCTGAGCCCCCGACATACCGCCCAATCCGGCGGTAACAAACAATTTTCCGGCCAGTCCTTCCCCGTGCCGGGAAATCTTGCGTCCGGCATTCAGCACCGTAATCGTCGTACCATGAACGATCCCCTGCGGGCCGATATACATAAACGACCCTGCCGTCATTTGTCCGTATTGCGACACGCCCAGGGCATTGAACCGCTCCCAATCATCCGGCTTGGAATAGTTAGGTATCACCATGCCGTTGGTTACGACCACCCGGGGAGCGTCCCTGTGAGAAGGGAACAGGCCCAGCGGATGGCCGGAATACAATACGAGGGTCTGTTCGTCCGTCATTTCCGACAAATACTTCATGGTCAGACGATACTGCGCCCAGTTTTGAAAAACGGCGCCATTCCCGCCATAGGTTATCAACTCGTGAGGATGTTGTGCGACCGCCTTGTCCAGATTGTTGGTAATCATCAGCATAATCGCCGCAGCCTGCAGGCTTTTATGAGGATAATCCTGAATATTCCGGGCATACATTTCGTAATCCGGACGGAAACGATACATATAAATCCGGCCGTATTTCTCAAGTTCCTCCGCAAACTCCGGGGCCAGTACGGCATGATGTTCCGGCTTGAAATAACGCAAGGCATTGCGCAAAGCCAGCTTTTTCTCCTCCCGGCTTAAAATATCCTTCCGCTTGGGAGCATGATTGATTTCCGGGTCATAAGGTCTGGGGGCAGGCAACGAATCGGGGATGCCTTCCTGAACAGCATGTTGAAACTCCTGTAATGTCATGATATATATCTTTAATACTTTTCCGAACCATGACGCTAATTTAATCATTTCCGCCGATTCCGGGAAACGGGAATCAAAAATACCTTATTTTTGCAGACAAATTAAAAGAAAGAAAAACATGGAAGTAAAAATCGGAGATATCGTAAAATTCATATCTGAGAAACTGGAAGGCAAGGTCACCAGCCTGATCGACCAGCATACGGTCAACGTGTACTGCGAGGAATACGGTTTCGAGATCCCTGCCGCCGTAGGCGACCTGGTGGTCGTTAAATCGGAGTTCGGAAACGGCAGCCCTTCGAAAGAGCCTCCGGCCTCCGCCTCCGCCATTCCCGTACAATCGGCAGATACCCTCTATCTGGCAATCGTCCCGGAAAATTTCCAGAACCTCACCGACTGCCGCTACGATCTCCACCTGGTAAACGACACCTCGCTGACCTGCCTGTATTCCATCGGTTTTGACGACGGCGAGAAATACACCGGCATCTCCGCCGGGAACTGCGACCCCGACAGTACGCGGCTGATCGATACCTATACTCTGAAAGAAACAGACCGGATTAAAAACATACACATCCAGGCCATTTTTTACCGGAAGGGCACCTACATGCCCCGAAAACCCATCGACTGCCGGGTGAAAATCACGCCTGCCTCCTTCCAGAAATCCGGAGCCTATAAACACGTCCGCTGGTTTAACGGCATGGCATTCCTCCGTCCGCTGGACAAAGAGCAGACGGCGGAAGAAAAACATCCGCTGCCGGAAAAACTCTTGCAGGAAAAGAGACAGGAAGCTCCCCTCCGGCATCCTTCAGCCCCGCCGACACCCCAGGTGCTGGAAGTCGATTTGCACGCCGGACAATTGTTGGAAACCACGGCAGGCATGGAAAACAAAGACATCCTGGAATACCAGCTCGACATCTTCCGGAAAACCCTGGAAGAATACAAACTGCGCAAGGGGAAGAAAATCGTTTTCATCCACGGCAAAGGGGACGGGGTGCTCCGCCAGCGCATACTCTGGGAACTCCAGACCCGTTACAAGCGGTTTCATCACCAGGATGCCTCTTTCAAACAATACGGCTACGGGGCAACCCTCGTTACAATCAAATGAATCTTCCGACTTTCTATAACTCAGACAGGTAATGCTCTGCGTCGATCGCCGCCCGGCAACCGGAAGCAGCCGACGTAATCCCCTGGCGATACACCGGATCCATCACATCCCCTGCGGCAAATACCCCGGCAACATTCGTCCGGGTCGATTTGCCCTCCGTAACGATATATCCCTGTTCATCCGTTGCGATATAGTCCTTAAATACGGAAGTATTGGGCGTATGGCCGATAGCCAGGAAGAAACCGTCGATCCGGATATCGACCTCTTTCTCTTCCGGAGTACCCACCCTATACAGCAAACGGGCGCCTTCCAATCCCATATCCGTACCATACAGATCTTTCGTATTGTGTTCGAACAGCACCTCTATATTGGGCGTATTGAACACTCTGTCCTGCATCGCCTTCGAGGCCCGCAGGTAATTCTTCCGGACCACCAGATACACTTTCCGGCACAACCCCGCCAGGTAGGTCGCCTCCTCGCAGGCCGTATCCCCGCCCCCCACGACAGCGACATCCTTTCCTTTGTAGAAAAAGCCGTCACAAGTCGCACAGGCACTGACACCCAGCCCTTTAAAACGCTCCTCCGCAGGAATTCCCAAGTAACGGGCGGTCGCCCCCGTGGCAATAATCACCGCATCGGCAATCACCTGCTTCTCTTCATCCACCGTCAGCCGGAAAGGGCGCACGGAAAAATCCGCTTTCGTCACGATACCGAAACGAATATCCGTTCCGAAACGTTCCGCCTGCCGTCTCATGTCCTCCATCAATACAGGCCCTGTCACGCCTTCCGGATACCCGGGAAAATTTTCCACTTCCGTAGTCGTGGTCAATTGCCCTCCCATCTGCAAACCGGTATAGAGCACCGGACTGAGATTGGCCCGGGCCGCATAGATCGCTGCCGTATAGCCCGCAGGACCGGAACCGATGATCAGGCATCTTATCTTTTCTGTTCCATTTGCTTCTTGCATAAACCTTCGTGATTTTAATTTCTTACAAAGCTATGAAAATATGGGGAAAAAGAAAAACGGAGGTTTAAAAAACGAGACAGGACAAGTATTCCAATATTGCATTATTACCCTCTTCCACCACATACTTTTTTTCTTTCCGGGAAAACATTAAAAAACAGGGAAAAGAATCTTCCGGAGAAAACAATTAGAGACAAATATTTTACGTAAATAAATTCAGAATGAAGTGCTTGTCCCCTCTTCAAAGCGGCAAGCCTGCTCCGTTATTGAAAAAATAAGCGTTTATCGCTATATTTGTATATAGAGAAGATATGAGATTAATCCAAAATTGACATACGGGTAACAATATTCGATGCAATACTTATTATTTTTTATTTATAACAATCTAAAATAATTATGGGATTTCCGGAAAGACTACAAAGCATTATTGAAGAAAGACAGATTTCAAAATACAAAATAGCGAAAGCCATCGATATTTCAGCAAGTACGGTTTCTAATTATCTGAAAGGCAAAACGAAACCGGATTCGACCAAATTAACCGTACTGAGCAAGCTTTTAGGCGTAAACAAAGAATGGCTTCAGACAGGAGAAGGGGCCAAATACACGACAGAAGGAGAGACAGATACCATCTACACGCAAATATTCCAGGATCCGGAAGGCAAACACATGAACGAAAAACTCATTCTCATCCTGGACCGCCTCACCGAAAGCATGCGTGAAAAAGACCAGCAGATCAGCATGCTGCTCAACCAAATGAACTCCTCGAAATAAAACCTCCGGCGTAACACCTTTCCTTCCGTAACCGTATACCCGAAAATTTAAAATCAGACAAGCCATGATCACGGTTATGATTCTCCTATTCATCGCCGGCTATGCACTCATTGCCCTCGAACACAAAACCGGCGTCAACAAAACTGCCATCGCACTGATACTGAGCATCGCGCTCTGGGTCCTCTACATATTTGCCCCGCCAGCGCAGGTCATGGACGCAGACAAGACGAAATTCGATGAGTACATCGCCGAAAACCCGGCGCTGGAGCGGCAGAATCCTACGGTACAAAGCCAAAACTTCATCGTCAACGAAGAGATGATTTACCACCTCGGCGATGTGGCGGAGATCCTGTTTTATCTGCTGGGAGCCATGACGATCGTCACCCTCATCGACGTCCACCACGGTTTCGCAGGCATCACCAGGAACATCCGCACCCGCAGCAAGAAAAAGCTGCTGTGGCTGGTCTCCCTCCTTACCTTCATCTTATCCGCCGTCCTGGACAACATGACGACAGCCATCATCATGATTACCCTGCTCGGCAAACTCCTGGACTCTCAAAAAGAAAGATGGATATTCGGCAGTGCCATCGTCATTGCAGCCAATGCCGGCGGAGCCTGGACCCCTATCGGAGACGTGACGACTATCATGCTGTGGATCAGCAATAACATCACCACCGGACACATCATGAAAAGCCTGCTTTTCCCCAGTCTGGTATCCTGTCTGCTACCCGTATGGTTCATCTCTTTCTCCCTGAAAGGCCGACTTTCCGTCAGCGGTGCCGGTGCCGCCACGAACGAAATAACACCCGTCGGCACCAGACAGCAGAACATCCTCCTTCTCCTCGGCATTCTGTGCCTGCTTGCCGTACCGGTATTCAAATCCCTGACACAGCTTCCCCCCTTCGCGGGAATCACCCTCATGCTGGGACTGATGTGGATTTACACGGAGATCCTATACAATCGCCGCCCCCGGATTCCCGTACAGGAGCAATTCCGGATTCCCTACGTATTGAAAAACATCGACCTCTCCACCATTCTGTTTTTCCTCGGCATACTGATGGCGGTCGCCGCCCTGGAAGCCATCGGAATACTCAACCTCCTGGCCCGTTTCCTGGACGTAAAAGTCCACAATATCTACCTCATCAACCTCATCATCGGACTGCTTTCCTCCGTCGTCGACAATGTACCTTTGGTGGCGGCGGCGATAGGCATGTACCCCGTACTTTCACCCGAAACGGTCGCCGCCCTGCCCGAAGCCCGGTACATGGCCGACTTCGTGCAAAACGGCGCGTTCTGGGACCTGATAGCTTACTGCGCCGGCACCGGAGGCAGCATTCTGATTATCGGCTCAGCAGCCGGGGTCGTCGCCATGGGACTGGAAAAAATAAATTTCGTCTGGTATCTGAAACACATGAGCCTTCCCGCCGTCATCGGTTTTTTGGCGGGCCTCGGCATTTACATCGTGCAGAATCAATTATAATTGTGTTATCTTTGCCGGCATAATCACACGACTATGCAGCTGCCCCTCTCCGTCCCGTTACAGGATTTCATCGCACAGCACGAATCCGATTCCGCAGAAGACCTTCTGTTGCACGCGCAGCGCTACCCGGAGATAGACATGGCTTTCGCCGCGGACCAGATCATCGCACGGCGGCATATCAAAGCCAAACTGCCCCTGTGGTATCAAAACCGCGACCTGGTATTTCCCTCCCGCATCGCCGCCGAACAGTTCTCATCGGAAACAACCGCCTCCTACAAACAACGGCTGATCAAAGGAGAACGGGTCTGCGACCTTACCGGAGGATTGGGCGTCGACTGCTGGTACCTGGCACAGAAAGCCCGGGAAGTCATCTACGTCGAACGCAACCCGGAGTATTGTCAGGCTGCCGCCCACAATTTCAAGGTACTCCGGACCGACAACATACGGGTAATAAACTCGGATTGCCGCGAGATAGCGGATTCCGTACAAACGGACACTTTCTACATAGACCCCGCCCGGCGTTCGGATACCAACAAGCGCCTCTTCGCCCTGGGCGACTGCGAACCGAACATCCTGGAACTGAAAGAAAGCCTGTTGCGGCGGTCACAACGCCTGATCATCAAAATCTCCCCCATGGCGGACCTCACGGAAACCCTCCGTCTGTTGCCGGAAACCGTTGAAATCCATATCCTGTCCGTAAAGAACGAATGCAAGGAGCTCCTTTTCATTTTGGAGAACACCCCGCAAGAGGTACAGATACACACCCGGGCATTCCAGCCGAACGGATGTCAGGCCTATTCCTTCCCGCTCCGGGAAGAAAAAGAAGCATCGTTGCTGCTGGCAGAAACTCCCGGTACCTACCTCTACGAACCCAATGCCTCGCTGCTGAAAAGCGGAGCATTCAAGTCCGTCGCGGCACGCTACCGGCTGCTCAAACTTCACAGAAACAGCCATTTGTACACCTCCGACACCTATTGCAGGGACTTTCCGGGACGGAAATTTCTCATCCGGGAAGGCTTTCCGTTTACAGGCAAACTCCTAAAACAACTCCGCAAACATACCCCGCAGGCAAACATCGCTGTCCGGAATTTTCCTCTGACAGTCGAACAGATACGAAAAACATCGGGTATCGCGGAGGGAGGGGACACGTACCTGTTTGCCACCACCCTCGCCGATACCCGGCGTTTCCTGTTTCTGTGTGAAAAACTCTGAGCCTGCTGCCGCACTTCCGGCGACACCGGCTCACTGCTTCTCTACAAAAGTCCTCTTCTTGTTATAATCGACATTTTTCTGAGTTTTCAGAAAATCAAAAATGGCGTCGACGATCATAATTCCGGTATTGGTTCCGGCTCCCTTCCCCGCAAACTCATACGTACTGTTCACGTAATTGCTCAACCCGACCTTGTACTTTTTGCTTTCATCCTTCAGTTTCCTGCCGTTTCTGTCCACAAAAACCACATCCACACCTTTTCCTTCCCCGTCTTTCAGAATCGTATAGCGTCCCTCCGAAACGAACAGGTCGACAGCACGCTTCTCCGGATTTCTTATCCCGTTGAAACGGTTCAGCACCAATTCCTTCATCTGCTTCAGCGTCAGCACATGCGTCACGATGTAATTGCTGAAAGGCTCTATCCGGTATACCATCTCCTTCGTAATGTCCCCTGCCGGTATCGAGTTCAAACGCACGCCGCCCTTATTGTAAAAAACGAAATCGCAACCGGCGACCTTACACATAGCGTCCGTCACCATAGAAGCCACATTCTCCTTATATTTCAAACCCTTCGACGTCTCACCCACTTTCTCCAGAAATTCCGGACGGTTGCAAAAATCCTTCACCATTCCGGCGATCTCCTCATCGGGAGCGCCCACCGTATCCAGTTTCACCACTTCATACGACTTGTTGACCAAGCGTTTGCCCTTAAACTCCAGGGTCGTCACACCGGCATAATTCAGATAAGACCCCGTCTGGGTAATCAGCACGTTATTAACGACCTTCGGCTCCCGGATCAGCGTATGCGAATGTCCGCCGATGATAACATCTAGCTCCGGCATGCTGACTGCCAGCAAGGAATCCGCCGTATACCCCAAATGGGTCAAAGCCAGAAAAATATCGCATTCCCCTTTCAACCCCTTATGCTCCTTCACGATTTCCGAAAAATGCCGGAAAGAGATATTCTCCAGATGGGCAGGATTGGTCGCAGGGATACGGTTTCTTCCGTCGATCTCGATCATGCTCACAAAACAAAAACGGATGCCGGCCTTTTCGAGCATATAATATCCCTGGGGCTGCCCCAGCTCGCTCTCTTCCGCCTGAATATTCGCACAAATGACAGGGAAATTCATCTCTTCCAGTCTCTTTCTCAACTCCTTCTGGCCGTAATCGAACTCATGATTCCCGAATGTCGCCAGATCATACCCCAACGCGTTCATGAGCATCGCTATCGGGCGCCCCCTCTCTACGGCATTATCCACATAGACATTTCCCGAGAAACGGTCGCCGCCGTCCACCAGCAACAGATTCGGATGTACCGCCCGCTGCTGCCGGATAAAAGTGGCGAACTGCGGGAACTTATCGATCTGGGCATGTATATCGTTCGTCGATATAATCACCACTTCCGTCGTATCGGAACTTCCGCTACAACTCCAAAGGCATGCCGCCACCACGAACAGCATCCCTCCAAAAAAATTTCTGAACTGCATAATTTTCATTTTCTGTTTTTGACGCCCGAAAATAATAATAAAGTTGCCGGATTGCAAAACATTTTTCCTGCTTTCCCGTAACTACCCCAAACAAAAAATTATTCCCATGAAATCAAACAGCGAATGGTTAAAAAAACTGCTGAACCTACTGGTTATTGCAGGCAGCCTGTTCATTATCGTTATCATCTCCATAGAACTGCTCTCCTCACGTCCGGTACTCAGTGAACGGTTCATCCTGAACACCCACCTGGTTATCTGCGCCATTTTCCTCGCCGATTTCCTGTTTCACTGGTACCACAGCGACAGAAGCTGGAAATCCGTCTGCAAAAACATATTCCTGCTGCTGCTGGCCATTCCCTATCTGAACATCGTCCATGCCATTATGCCCGTTATCCCCCACGGACTGTGGATCGTCCTGCGCCTCTTCCCGATCGTACGGGGACTCTACGGAGTTTCGATCATCGTCTCCTGGATGACCCACAGCAAAGTGACCAACCTTTTCGTCACCTACATCGCCATTCTTTTTACCATCGTCTATTTCTGCAGCATCGTATTCTATTTCATGGAACACGGTCCCAATCCCCTGGTCAAAAACTACTGGGACGCCTTCAACTGGTCGCTCATGAACGTCACCACCGTAGGATCCAACATCTTCGGCGTCACCAAACTCGGCCAGTCCTTAGCCGTCGCCCTGGCAGCCGCGGGGATGATATTCTTTCCCATCTTCACCGCCTGGGTCACCACCAAATTCCAGCACAGACGGAACCAAGCGGAAAACAAGATCTAATCCCGAAACGCTATGGAAGAAAGCTTTCTGGGATTGCTGGAATACAGCATAAAAGCGCACTGGGATCTGCCCTCCCTCACCGACTACAAAGGCATCAGCTACGCCTACCGCGACGTCGCTCGGAAAGTGGAAAAGCTGCGCCTGTGGTTTGAACACACCGGAATAAAAAAAGGCGACAGAATCGGCCTGTGCAGCCGCAACAGCGCGCACTGGGGCATCGCTTTCATCGCCGCCCTGGCACACGGAGCCGTCGCCGTTCCCATCCTGCACGAGTTCAAACCCGACAACATACACCACATCATCAACCACTCCGAAGCCCGGCTTTTATTCATAGGCGACAACAACTGGGCCACCCTGGACCACCGGCACATGCCCCGGCTCGACGGCATCATCCGCATGGAAGACTATACCGTGCGCCACAGCCGTCTTCCTCTGCTCGACCGGATCAGAGAACAAATAAACGAACTCTTCGAAGAAAGATTCAGAGAGCGTTTTACACCGGACAGCATCAGCTACCGCCGGGAGCAACCGGAGGACATCGCCCTGATCAACTACACTTCCGGTACCACCAGCGCATCCAAGGGTGTCATGCTCCCTTACCGGAGCCTGTGGTCCAACCTCCGCTTCGCCCTCGACAAAATGGGCTACAATCCGGGCCACAAACTGGTAGCCATCCTCACCATGGCGCACATGTACGGACTGGCCTTCGAATTCATTTACCCCTTTGCCAGCGGATCGCAGGTATACTTCCTCACGAAAACCCCGTCTCCGGGAGTCATCACGGAGGTGTTCACCCGGATCCGCCCCCACCTGATCGTGGCCGTCCCGCTGATTATCGAAAAAATCATCCGCAAAAGAGTGCTGCCTCGGCTGAAACGCTTTCACATACAGCTGTTGCTCAGAATGCCTTATTTCAGCAGGAGACTCAAAGCGAACATCCGGCAGAAGATACAAAACGCCTTCGGCGGACGCTTCAAACTGCTGAGCGTAGGAGGAGCCGCCCTCAACCATGAAGTGGAGTCATTCCTCGCTTCCGTCCGCTTCCCCTACACCGTAGGGTACGGTATGACCGAATGCGGTCCCGGCATCTCCTTCGACGACTGGCAGACCTTCCGCACCGGTTCCTGCGGAAAGACCATCGACCGGATGGAAATACGGATTGACTCGCAGAACCCTGCACACACCGTCGGGGAGATATGCGTCAAAGGCGACAACCTCATGAAAGGATACTACAAAAATCCGGAAGCGACCGCAGCGGCCATCGACAGCGACGGCTGGCTCCACACCGGCGATCTCGGCATCCTGGACGAAAGCGGCTATCTGTACATCAAAGGACGCAGCAAGAACATGATACTCGGCCCCAGCGGACAAAATATCTACCCCGAAGAAATAGAAGACAAACTCAACGTCATGCCCTATGTCAGCGAATCCCTGGTCATCGAACAGAACGGCAAACTGACAGCCCTCATCTATCCCGATTTCGAAGCAGCGAAAGCAGCCGGTATGCCGGAGGAAGCCCTCGCCCGGCAACTCGAGCAGAACCGCAGACAGCTGAACGAACTGCTGCCCGCATACAGCCAAATCAGCCAGATAAGAATGCGTTCGGAAGAATTCGAAAAAACACCGAAACGAAGTATAAAAAGATTCCTGTACCAATAAAAACCGCCTTTTTACTTGCAAAAAAAATTCGTATATTCGTGCGCTTAAAAACCGCATTATTCATGAAAAAAAATATAAACCGCAAACCGGTGGAAAAAAAAGACATCGGTTCTGCCTTTTCTTTTTTACAGGAACCCCGGACACGGGTCATCATCGGACTGACGCTTATCCTCTTTTCCTGCTACCTGTTTTTCGCCTTCTGCGGATTTTTCCTCACCGGAGGCATCGATCAAAGCCTTCTGGACAAAGGACTGAGAAAAATCATCTCCAATCCGGACATCGTGGCGGGCAATCCCGCAGGAAAACTGGGAGCCTGGCTGTCCGACCTTTTCATCAACCGCTGGTTCGGCGTTTCCTCTTTCCTCGTCTGTTACCTGCTGATACTTTGCGGCGTGCGTACTGCCGGGAGAAAAATCACGGGATTCCGCAAAAAAATACTCATTACCCTGTTTCTGGTACTGTGGATTTCCCTGTTCTTCGGTTACTTCGCCGAAATGATTTATTCCTTTTTCGACATCCGCCAGGGATATTTGTATCCGGGAGGAGCCCACGGCTATTTCGTCACCCAGTGGCTCAACTCCCTGACCGGAGCCATAGGCACCTTCCTCATCCTGCTGCTTACTTTCGCCACCATCCTGTTTTTCGGATTCGAAAAAACATTCTATAAATGTCTGGCATTCCTGAAAAGCCTCTTTCCGAAAAAGAAAGAGGCACCACAGCAGACAACCGCTGCCGATGAAACGGTTGCCGAGCAGCCGGCCTATCCGGAAACGGAAGAAGTATCTTTTCTGTCCCCGGAAGACAATGACGCCTTGGCGGAAATACATGAAACGGAAGACGAATTTCATGCGGAGCCGACGGCCGATCTCTATCCGGAGACAGACAGTCCCAGCATAGAAAAAGAATTCGAAGACATGCCGACATCCATCAACGATTTCGAATTCCAGCCGGAAACCGACGCTATTCAGCCCACGGACGAATGGGAGATCGACAAACCGGAAGACCTGCTCGACTACAAGGCAACTCCCGAAGGTGAGGAGGACGAGGAAGACATCGAACTGACCGTCAATACGGAAAACCTCGAAGAGACCGTCTCCAGGAACATCGAACCGGAAGGCGACTATGACCCGACGCTCGACTTGTCGAATTACCAGTACCCGGCCCTCGACCTGCTGGAGGAGCATTCCAGCGGCAACCCCAAAGTCACCCAGGAAGAACTAGACGAAAATAAAAACAAAATCGTCGAGACCCTGCGCAACTACAAAATCGAAATCACCAAAATCAAGGCGACCATCGGACCGACGGTCACCCTGTATGAAATCATACCGGCTCCGGGCGTGAAAATATCCAAAATCAAAAACCTGGAGGACGACATCGCGCTAAGCCTGGCCGCATTGGGCATCCGCATCATCGCCCCGATTCCAGGCGCAGGGACCATCGGTATCGAAGTGCCGAACCAGAACCCGGAAATCGTATCCATGCGGGGCATCATCGCATCGAAAAAGTTCCAGGAATCCAAATACGCCCTGCCGGTCGCCCTAGGACGCACGATTTCCAACGAAACCTACACCTTCGACCTGGCCAAAATGCCTCACCTGCTGGTAGCTGGAGCCACCGGACAGGGTAAGTCCGTCGGCCTGAATGCCATTATCACGTCGCTGCTTTACAAGAAACACCCGTCACAACTGAAATTCGTGATGGTAGACCCCAAGAAAGTGGAGCTGAGCATCTATTCGGTAATTGAAAAACACTTCCTCGCCAAACTTCCCGACGAAGACGAGGCCATCATCACCGAAACGACCAAAGTGATCAACACGCTGAACTCCCTCTGCATTGAAATGGACAGCCGTTACGACCTGCTGAAAGAGGCCCAGGTCAGAAACATCAAGGAATACAACGAGAAATTCGTCAAACGGCACCTGAATCCGGCGAAAGGACACAAGTACCTGCCCTACATCGTCGTTGTCGTGGACGAGTTCGCCGACCTCATCATGACGGCGGGCAAAGACGTGGAGCAGCCCATCGCACGCATCGCGCAGCTGGCGCGTGCCGTAGGTATCCACATGATCATTGCGACCCAGCGGCCTTCCACCAACATCATCACCGGCGTCATCAAGGCCAACTTCCCTGCACGCATCGCCTTCAAAGTGGCATCCATGATCGACTCCCGCACCATCCTCGACTCCCCCGGCGCCAACCAGCTGATCGGACGCGGAGACATGCTGATCTCTGTCGGAAGTGAAATGACCCGCGTACAATGCGCTTTCGTGGACACCCCCGAAATCGACGCTATCACCCATTATATCGCCAGCCAGCAGTCCTATCCGTCGGCTTTCGCTCTGCCCGAATACACGCCGGAAGGCGAAGGCGCCGGAATATCCGACGCAGACCTGGGAACCAAAGATCCCCTGTTTGAAGAGGCCGCCCGCCTGGTGGTCAACTCGCAACAAGGCTCCACGTCCTCCATACAGCGGCGTTTCTCCATCGGCTACAACCGGGCGGGACGAATCATCGACCAACTGGAAGCCGCCGGAGTGGTAGGACCTTTTGAAGGAAGCAAAGCCCGGCAGGTACTCATTGCTGACGAATACAGTCTGGAAATACTGCTGAAAAACCTGAGCGACAAATTCTAATCCCGAACCGTCATGTTTATAGAACAAGCCCATACCGGAAAAAACAATTGGTATCTTTATGTACTGACCGTTCTGATCGTTTTCGTCGCCATACAGATAGCAAGCCTTCCCCTGATGACGTACCTGCTGGTTACCAACCCGGAAGCGCTGCAAAACGGCGGGCTGGAAGTCGTGACAGACACCAACCCGGGACTGGCTCTGACCCTGTTTACCTTCGTCGCGGGATTTTTCGCCCTGTTTCTCTGTGTCAGATACATCCATAAGAAGAAATGCCTGGACATCGTGACCAGCCGGCCGAAATTCGACTGGCGGCGCTTTTTCTTCGGTGCGGGAGTGTGGGCCGTATTAAGCCTGATCACCATACTGGTCACCATCTGTACCGGCGAAAACAACGAAATCATCTTCCAGTTCGAGCCTGCCAGCTTCATCGGACTGGCGGTCATTTCCCTGCTGCTGCTCCCTTTCCAAACCGCCTTCGAGGAAATCATGTTCAGAGGCTATCTGATGCAGGGATTCGCGCTCTTTTTCAAATCGCGCCGGGCCTCTTTCGTCATCGTCGCCCTCCTCTTCGGACTTATGCACGGAGCCAATCCCGAAGTCAGAAACTTCGGAGCGGAAATCGCCCTGCCGCAATACATCGTCATGGGACTGCTTCTGGGTTTCATCGCCCTCAAAGACGAAGGTCTGGAATTGGCCATCGGATTACACGCCGCCAACAACATCCTGATGGCACTCACCTTCACCTCCGACAGCTCCGCACTCCAGACACACGCCCTTTTCAAGGATCTCAACCCCTCGGTTTCCCACCTGGACACGTTGATTCTTTTAATCGCCGGCGTCATTTTAATCGCCGTATGCAACCGGAAATACCGCTTTCTGCACGACGAGTTGAAATAAAATTACTATCTTTACGAATGTCATATATTAACCCAAATAAATAGATAAATAACACTAAAAACATGAAAAGAACTGCACTTTTAATCCTGGGTCTGTTGCTGGCCTGCGCCGCAACCGCCACAGCCGGCAACGACAAAAAGAAAAAAGAAGATACGAAAGAAGGCTATGTTTTCACCGACCTCAAACGCCTTCCGGCCACCTCCGTAAAATCACAGGACAGAGCCGGCACCTGCTGGTCCTGGTCGACCATTTCATTCCTGGAATCGGAGATCATGCGTCTCGGCAAAGACTCCGTAAGCCTCTCGCCCATGTATATCGTGTGGAATACCTACGATGAAAAAGCCAACAAATACGTCCGCATGCACGGATCCATGAACTTCGGCCAGGGCGGTGCCTCTGCCGACGTAACGTGGGCTATCAAGAACTACGGCATCGTTCCGCTGGAAACATACAAAGGGCTGAACTACGGCGAGAAAGTACACGCGCACGGCGAACTCGACGGCATCCTGAAAGCCTATGTGGACGTCATCGTAAGGAATCCGAACCGCAAAATCAGCACCGCCTGGAAACAGGGATACGACGCCATTCTGGACGCCTACCTCGGAGCCAAACCGGAAAAATTCACCTTCCGGGGCAAAGAATACACCCCGATGTCTTTCTACAAAGAAGCTACCGGCCTGAACATGGATGACTACGTCAGCCTGACCTCTTTCACCCACCATCCGTTCTACACCCAGTTCGCCGTAGAAGTGCCGGACAACTGGATCGGCGAAATGAGCTACAACCTGCCTTTGGACGAACTGATGGACGTATTGGACAAGGCCATCGACAACGGTTATACCTTCTCCTGGGGTTCCGACGTATCCGAAACCGGTTTCCTGCGGGACGGCATCGCCGTTATTCCGGACATCGAGAACGTGGAAACCAAAGACGCTGAAATCGCCAAATGGGTGAAAATGAACAAAACCGACAAACAGGCGAAACTAGCGGAAAAACCGGTGGCACAGAAGCAAATTACCCAGGAAATGCGCCAGGAAGCGTTTGACAACTACGAAACGACGGACGACCACGGCATGCACGTCGTAGGAAAAGCCGTAGACCAAAACGGCAACAAATACTTCATCGTTAAAAATTCCTGGGGCGACTACAACAAATACCACGGGTATCTGTACGCCTCCTATCCTTTCGTGGCTTACAAAACGACATCCGTGATGATTCACAAGGATGCCCTTCCGCAAGCCTTGAAAGACAAGCTCGGAATCAAATAAAAACGCAAACGAGCCGAAAAGTTAAACCCTCTCAACCATTCGTATGAACCAAACCGTCGAAATCAAAAAAGATATTTTCTGGACAGGCGTAAACGACCGCAGAACCAGACTATTCGAGAATTACTGGCCACTTCCCAAAGGAGTGGCCTACAATTCATATCTCATTCTCGACGAGAAAGCAGCCGTCATCGACACCGTGGAAAGAAGCCGGATGGAAGACTACCTGGAAAAACTGGAAAACATCCTGCAGGGAAAACCTGTCGACTATCTCATCATCAACCACATGGAACCCGACCATTCCGGTTCCATCAAAGCCCTGCTTTGCCACTATCCCGGACTTACCATCGTGGGAAACGCCAAGACCTTTCCCATGCTCCAGAACTACTACGGCATACACGAGAACCTGCTGGAAGTCAAAGAAGGCGACAAACTGTCCTTGGGGAAACGGGAACTGCAATTCTACATGGCACCGATGCTGCACTGGCCCGAAACCATGGTAACCTATCTCCCCGATGAAAAAATCCTGTTCAGCGGAGACATATTCGGAGCTTTCGGAACTCTGGACGGAGGCATATTCGACGATCAGGTAGACCTGGACTATCTCGAAGAAGAAATCAGCCGCTATTACTCCAACATCGTCGGGAAATACGGCTCTCCCGCCCAAACAGCATTGAAAAAATTAAGCGCTCTGTCCATCGACACCATCTGCGCCACCCACGGCCCTGTCTGGCGGTCGCATATCGGCGACATCATCGCCAGATACGACAAATGGAGCAAATACGAAACGGAGCCCGGCGTAGTCATCGCTTTCAGCTCCATGTACGGACACACCGAAAATATGGCGGACTGCATCGCCCGCTGTCTGACGGAAAAAGGCATCCGGAAAATCAGAATCCACGATACCTCCAAAACCCATCCGTCCTACATCATCAACGACATATTCAGATACAGAGGCGTTATCCTGGGAAGTTGCGCATACAACGGCGGCATCTTCCCGACCATGGAGACCCTGCTCAGCGAACTGGAACACATGGCTGTGAAAAACCACCTCGTCAGCTTCTTTGCCAACAAGACCTGGGCAGGCGGAGCCGTTCCCCGGTTCTCCCAGTTTGCGGAAAAGATAAAATGGGAAATCGTCGGTCCCCACGTAGAGGCGACAGGCGCACTTTCCCCCTCAGACCAGGAAGAGTGCCGCAACATCGCCTACGCCATGGCAGACAGGCTCCTTTCCGGGAAATAAAAACAAAAAAATGAGGATGTTTCCATCCTCATTTTTATTTTAAACCTACCGGTATTTAAAGCTGCCGGTCCAGACTGGCCGCAGCCCTGCGGCCGTCACCCATCGCGAGGATAACGGTCGCGCCTCCTCTGACGATATCGCCTCCGGCATACAGCTCCGACAGGTTGGACTGCATGGTCTTTTCATCGACAACAATCGTGCCTTTTTTCGAGACTTCCAGCCCGGCTACGGAATTCGGAACGATCGGATTCGGAGAAACCCCGACGGCAACGATAACGACATCCGCATCGATCAGATATTCGGAACCGGCAACGGCCACCGGGCACCTCCTGCCGCTGGCGTCGGGTTCGCCCAATTCCATTTTCTGCACCCGAACCTGTTTCACCCTTCCCTCTTCATCCGTCAGATATTCTACGGGATTCGTCAATGTGATAAATTCACAGCCCTCCTCTTTGGCATGTTTCACCTCTTCCTGCCGGGCAGGCATTTCCACCTCGCTGCGCCGATACACGACCATCGCCCTTTCCGCCCCCAAACGCCGGGCCGTCCGGACGGAATCCATCGCCGTATTTCCTCCTCCCACCACCACCACATTCTTTCCATGAAATACCGGCGTATCGGAATCGTCACTGTCCGCCCCCATCAAATTCACACGGGTCAGATATTCATTGGAAGAAAGTATGCCGTTGGCATTTTCACCCGGAATATTCATAAAACGCGGAAGTCCCGCCCCCGAGGCGATATAAAAAGCCCGGAATCCCTCGGCTTTCAGACTTTCTATGCTCTCGGTCAGCCCCACGATAAAATTCGTGACGAACTTCACGCCCATTTTCTTCAGATTGGCAATCTCCACATCCACGATCCGATTCGGCAGACGGAATTCCGGAATCCCGTATTTCAATACCCCCCCGATTTCGTGCAATGCCTCGAAAACCGTCACGTCGTATCCCCGCTTCGCCATGTCTCCCGCGAAGGACAATCCGGAAGGCCCGGAACCTACGACTGCCACTTTGATACCCTTGGGTGCCGCGATCTCCGGAATACTGATCCGTCCGGATTCCCGCTCATAATCGGCGGCAAAACGCTCCAGATAGCCTATCGCCACCGGGGCTTTCTTCAATTTCTGCAGGTAGAAGCATTTCGACTCGCACTGTTTCTCCTGCGGACATACCCGTCCGCACACCGCCGGCAATGCGCTTGTCCGCTTCAGCACAACCGCCGCCTCGGTAAACTCCCCCCGCTCTATATTTTTGATGAATCCCGGAATATCTATCCCCACCGGACACCCTTCCATACAGGTGGGATTCACACAATCCATACAACGTCTCGCCTCCCGCTGCGCCATTTCCGGTGTCAAACCGGTATTCACTTCCAGACGCTGGCTCCTGATCCGCTCCTCCGGAGCCAATTCAGGCATTTTCACCCGTTCTATCTCCGTTCTATCCTTGGCTTTGATCGCTTCCCGGAGCTGTTTCCGCCACTCCGCATTTCTATCGCTTATTTCCATAATCTTTCCATCATTTACCGCTGACCATATTTTTCATTCTTTCCGTTTCGATACCCTTATATCCCCCCAGACGCCGCATCATTTCATCGAAATCGATCTGGTGGGCGTCGAATTCCGGTCCGTCGATACAGGTGAACTTCGTCTTTCCCCCCACTGTCACCCGGCACGCCCCGCACATTCCCGTTCCATCCACCATAATCGCATTCAGACTGGCGATCGTCGGTATTTCATACTTACGCGTCAACAGCGCGCAGAACTTCATCATCACCGCCGGCCCGATCGTCACCGCCATGTCCACCTTCTCCCTTTTTATCACTTCCTCCATCCCCTCTGTTACCAACCCCTTCCTGCCGTAACTGCCATCATCCGTCATGACAATCACCTCATCCGAATATTTCCGGATTTCCTCCTCCAGAATCACCAGTTCCTTGCTTCGGGCCGCCAGCACGGAAACCACTCGGTTGCCCGCATCCTTAAATCCCTGCACGATCGGCAGCAACGGCGCTACGCCGACCCCTCCGCCGCATGCCAACACCGTTCCGACCTTCCCGATATGCGTCGCTCTCCCCAAAGGTCCTACCAGATCGGTGATACAGTCGCCCACATTCAGCTCACACAGCTTGGTCGAAGATACTCCCATCTTCTGTACCACCAACGTAATGGACCCTTTTTTCACATCCGCCGCCGAAATGGTCAAAGGCATCCGCTCTCCCTTTTCCCCCACCCTCACGATAACGAAATTCCCCGGCTTGCGGGCTTTGGCAATCAAAGGCGCCTCCACCTCCAGCTGCACGACTCTTTCCGAAAAATATTTCTTATTCAATATCTTATTCATAATCCGATGCTGTTTTTTCAAATCGTCACACAAAAATACTGCGTATTTTCTTCCCTGCAATCCTTTCTCCGAAATTTGATTAAAAATCTTTACATTTGCAGCAAACCAACAGACACGCATCATGAGCAACAAAAAAGGAAGAATCAATGTCGTTTATTCGACGAACCCCGATTTCAACTACCAATACGAAGAGGAGGAGGAACAGGCCACGCTTCCCCCCGAAAAACAGAACCTGCGCGTAACACTGGACTCCAAACAGCGGGCGGGCAAAACCGTCACGCTGATCGACGGATTCGTCGGTACGGAAGAGGACCTAAAAGAACTGGCAAGACTGCTGAAAAACAAATGCGGCGTAGGCGGTTCTGTGAAAGAAAGACAGATAATCATTCAGGGAGCTTTCAAAGAAAAAATACTCGCCATTCTGCACGACAGCCATTACCGCGCACGCTGACCCCGCGGCGCCATTCCGGCATAAAAAAGAGGCGGCCCTGCGGGGCAGCCTCTTTTATTTTAAGGTATTTCCCTACGAATTACAACCATTTCACCAGGGCGAAGTCCTGACGATGAGGCAGCAGCGAATTCTTCGGATAAATACGGAGAGCCAGATTCAACAGCCCCGGAGCATCGGCCGTGACATCCAGACGATACGTCGCTTTGCTCTCCTGCTGAGAAACCGCCGTAAAGTCGTGTTTCTCCCGGATCACCAGTTTGCCGTTACGCTGTTCTGCCGCAACCAGCTCGACCCCGACATCCTCCATCGTCAAATCACCGATTTCCAGCGTAATCTCTGCCCAGTAAGATTTCCCTAAGGCGATAATCTGTTTGGAACGGTCGGGCAGCTGTATATCCACCACTTCGATATTGTCCCATTCGCGGGTCACTTTCTTCTTCCATTCCGCTATCTCGGTAGCTTCGGCAAAATTATCGGCGATCATCTTCCGGTAACGCGCCGCCATCGGAATATAGTACTGATTTTCATAATCCATCAGCATCCGGTTGGTCGTGAAGTTGGAAGCCACCTTGGCGATGGTGTTCTTGATATAGCTGATCCATTTCGGCGACATGCCTGCCGCATTCTTGTCATAGAACAACGGTGCGATGTCGTCATCGATGATATTGTAAATCATCTCGGAATCCAGTTCGTCCTGGAAGCCCTGGTTCTCATAGGTGCGTTCCATCGGCAGCATCCATCCGGCATCCGGACGATAGCCTTCCACCCACCAGCCGTCCAGCACGCTGAAATGCATGACCCCGTTCATAGCGGCTTTTTCACCACTGGTACCAGAAGCCTCCTGCGGACGGGTAGGCGTATTCATCCATACGTCGACACCCTGTACCAGATTCTTTGCCAAATCCATGTCGTAATTCGGGATGAAAAGAATCTTTCCGATGAATCTCGGGTCTTTCGACACCTCCACGATCCGTTTGATAAGATCCTGTCCGGCACGGTCAGCGGGATGCGCTTTTCCTGCAAAGATAAACTGTACGGGATGCTGCGGATTGTTGACGATCTCATTCAGACGGTCCAGGTTGCGGAACAACAGATGCGCCCGCTTGTAGGTCGCGAAACGGCGGGCGAAACCGATCGTCAGAATGTCATCCCGCAGCGTGTCATGTATCTCGATTACCTGACGCGGTGTGAAATAAGAGGTAGCCACTCCGTTCGTCAGCATCTTCTTGATATGGTCGATCAGACGCTTCCGCAGCTTATTGCGCACTTCAAACACCACTTCATCGGAGACTTTATAGATCTCCTCGAAGCACTTCTTGTCGTAATTGTGCGTCCGGAAAGCATCGCCGAAGAGAGGAGCCTCTATCTTCTTCCACTCGGGAGCCGTCCACGTCGGATAATGCACGCCATTGGTCACATAACTGATGTGCAGCTCTTCCGGCAGATAACCGGGCCACAAACCCTTGAAAATATCCCGGCTCACTTCGCCGTGCAGCCAGCTTA
The DNA here is from genome assembly GCA_964647845.1 of uncultured Odoribacter sp. GTDB lineage: Bacteria > Bacteroidota > Bacteroidia > Bacteroidales > Marinifilaceae > Culturomica. Next base: position 33,121 of record CAZYJV010000001.1, on the reverse strand, counting down.
CCCCGTTCACTTCCTGCGAAAGATTGGCGGCCAGAAAACTCATGGAGAACTTCTCGTTGGGATCGCTCACATTGATCTTACCCAGCCCCAGCAGCTGCTCCCAGCTGATCTTCAGACGGTCGGAATAATGAGAGATATAGGTCCGCAGCATATTCTCGGAGAAAGCATCGTGCCCGGCCGGTACCGGCGTATGGGTCGTAAACAGCGAAGAAGCCCGCACGACTTCCATAGCCTCCGCAAAAGTCAAATGTTCATCCTGGATATACTCTTTCAGACGTTCCAGACCTATAAAAGCCGCATGGCCCTCATTGCAATGGTACGTGGCGGCATCGATGCCCAGCTTCCTCAAAGCCCGGATACCTCCGCATCCCAGCAGCAGCTCCTGCTTGAGGCGGTTTTCCCAGTCCCCTCCGTAAAGATGGTGGGTAATGGAACGGTCTTCCTCCAGGTTGTCCTCGAAATCGGTATCCAGCAGGTACAACTCGACACGTCCCACGTCCACTCTCCAGATACGGGCATATACATTCCGTCCTGGAAATGCCAGCGTGACGGTCTGCCAATTGCCTTTCTCGTCGCGCACCGGAGTTACGGCAATCTTCATAAAGTCCTGAGCCTCATACTCGGCCTCCTGGTCTCCCATGGAAGACAATTTCTGGGTAAAATAACCGTAGCGGTACAACAGACCGACAGCCGTAATTTTCGTACCCTTGTCACTGGCTTCTTTCAGATAGTCTCCCGCCAAGATACCCAGACCTCCGGAATAAATCTTCAGAGACGTGTGCAATCCGTACTCCATGCTGAAATAAGCCACCCCGTCGCCGCTCATATGCTCTTTCCCTGCCATGTAGGCCTTGAAACGCGCATACACGGTTTCCAGCTTGCTGACGAACTCCGCATCATTTTCCAGTTCCTTGTACCGGTTCAGCGGAATTTTATCGAGCATGGCGATGGGATTGTGTCCGGTAGCGCGCCATTCTTTCAAATCTATACTGCGGAACAGTTCGCGCGCATCGTCATTCCAGCACCACCAAAGGTTCTTCGACAATTCCTCCAACGCGATCAATTTTTCCGGAATGGAACGGTGAATCATTACGCTAATCCAATGCGGATTATTTACTGAAAGTTGTTTTTCTATATATGTCATTTGTTCTTGAATTGTTGCCGGCATGTCTTTCAGGCGGTCATTGACCCGATTCAATGCCAGTTCATACGCTTTTTTATAATATACGACCAAATTATCCCAAAGGGCGATGCGGGAAACATCCTTCGCATTTTCCTTGTTCTCAGCGACCTCGGCGGCACTCAGGCCGGCAGCATATTTAATCCTGTCGGCAATCGAACCGACGACGGCATCATTGTTGCCGTCCTCCCGGCGGATGATCTCAATGCCTGGGTGTTTCGCATCGTAATGTTCCTGCACCCACAAACCGAACCCGGCCAGCGTGGTCGTGATGGTCGGCACCTTGAAGGCCAGACTTTCCAGCGGCGTATAGCCCCACGGCTCGTAGTAGGACGGGAATATCGTCAGGTCCATGCCGATCAGAAGATCATAATAAGGCATATTGAATATACCGTCGTCCCCGTTCAGGTAGGAAGGCACGAAGAAGACCTTCACGGAATCCTTTTCTCCGTTACCCAGATTCTGTCCGCGAATGCTGTTCATCACCGGATCGTAAGCCGCGTCCGACAGATTGTGGGTAAGGTACGGATTCGCCACTGCCACCGGCTGATTCGGAGTAGTCAGGTTATGCAGCAACTCGCCGTTGACACCCGCCTGTCCTGCCGGCACCAGCACAAAAGCCAGCACTTCCTTTTGGAGGCCGCCTTCACGGTTCAGCCGTCCCAGGGCCTCCATGAATACGTCGATGCCCTTGTTTTTGAATTCATAACGTCCGCTGATACCGACGATCAAAGCATCTTCGGCCACGGGACGTCCCAAAAGAGCCTGGGCCACCTGCAGAAATTTCTCGCGTCCGGCAAGGCGCTTGGTTTCAAACTGGTTCTCCTGGGGGGTAAATACGTTCTCAAAACCGTTAGGGGTAACGATATCCACCTTTTTATCCAGAAAATGAGCGCACTCCGTCGCCGTAATCTCGCTCACGGTGGTAAAACAGTCCGCATTCTGCGCCGCCGCTTTCTCCAGCGACTGCTTCGACACCACGTTAAAACGACGGGCCAGCTCCTCCGGCACATAATTCTTCATCTCGCTGTACAGCGGCAGATGGTTGCCCGCCACACAGCGTCCGAGAACCGTGGCATGGGTCGTAAATACGCATCCCACCTGAGGCATGGCATACTTCAGATACAGCAGCCCCGTTCCCGTCATCCATTCGTGGAACTGGGCAATAATCCGCTGACGCATCGTCGCGTTGAAGCGTACAAAGCTTTCAATCACCTTTCCGGAAGCATATCCGAAGAGAGCGGGTTCTATATAATCCCATTGTCCGCTGATAGAGTCCAGCTTGTATTTTTCCCAGAAAGAAGAAAAGATCGCATCTTTCTGGGCTATAAACGTCGTAAAATCGACCAGAATAACGATCGGTTTCCCTGCGACATTCCAGCGTCCCACCTTTATGCGCAGCCCCTCCTGAGCCGCCCTCATCCGCCACGACTTAAACAGACGCGGCTCATCGATGAATTCCGGGTTCCGCTCCGTATACCTCCATACATCCGGTCCGATCAGAATATGGCTGCTGCTGTACTCTTTCACCATATTCAGCGCTTTCGTCGAAATGACCGTATGTATCCCTCCGACTTTATTGCAAACCTCCCAACTCACTTCGAACAGGTAAGCGGGATTTTTCATCTTATTATTATCCATAAAAAATTCGTGTTTGATCATACAGGCATGCAAAGATAACAAAAAAAATTTTGCCGGGAATAGCCGATTTAAAATTTAAAAGGCATGCATTTAAAAAATTGCAAGGCTTACAAAGTTCAAGCCGATAGCGGTTCAAACTTCATAAACCCTGCAATTCCCCGTTTCCCGGAAAGCTTATTTCTTCTTCGCCCGGGAAGTCGTCTTTTTCGGCTTCTCCTCTGCCGCAGCCTTAGGCGCTGCCGCCTTCTTAGCCGGAGCTTTCACGGCTTTCGCCCCCTTCGGGGTTTTCTCCCTGCTTTCGTACTTTTCATCCACCCTCGCCACGAAATCGCTCAATACATTCATATAATTGATAAACGCTTCGTAAGGCGAGTCGTAAGGCGTGAAATACTTGTGCACGGCTCCGTCCGAGAAGAGTTTGGTGCACATGTAATAAAAATGGTCGCTGGCCTGAAGGCAGCAGTAATCATAATTCAGTGCCGGATCGTTCACGGCTTTTATCTTGTCCCTTACCTTATACAGCTCGTCGAAAGCCTCCATCTGCAACTCATTTCCCAGCCAGGCCGTCAAATCCCGCTCTTCATCCGCCCAGGAGATGGCGAACGGAACATTCAGAGGCGCCACCGGCTGGTGTTTCGCTGCAGCTTCCGCCGGCGTCAGGAACTCGAAAGCGGAAGTGGCAAAAACCTGCTGCGGCAGATTCGCCATGAAAGCGAAAATTCCGGTAGAGACATCCTGGTGTTCACCCAGCGTTTCGTAATCCATGAACAGATTGACGATGTCTTCATTCTTCACCGATTCTGCCAGCCAGCCGGCATATTTCTCCGCGGTCAGCGGCCATTCCTTCCAGGACTTGTCCGAAAAGCGGAAAGCGATGTCGTCACTCAGCCGGAAGTTTTTCAGCAACAGCCTCAACTTCGGATTCAGGGCATTGGTATACACGAAATCGGGACTCTTCCACCCCAATACATGTTTCGCCCCTTCGGTCAGCATGGTTTTGTAGCCCATGCGTGCCACCATTTCCCCGATTTTATCGGAGTAGACCAATTCGGTATTTCTGAAGGTAACAGGCGTATATCCAAATAATTTCTTCATCAGGTCCGCATGCTGTTTCACCTGCAGAGTAAATTCTTTTTCATCCACCAGAGAAGCCAGCGAATGCGAATACGTTTCGGCCAGAAATTCCACACACCCCGTTTTGGCCAGAGCCTTGAAGCTTTCGATCACCTCCGGCGCATATTTCTCGAACTGTTCGAGCGCCAGTCCCGAAATGGAAAAACTCACCTTAAAATTTTTCCCGTATTTCTGAATTAAATCCAGCATCATCCGGTTTGCCGGCAAGTAACAGCGCTGCGCCACTTTCTGGGTGATCGTGCGGTTGGCGAAATCATCGTAGTAATCATGACTTTTTCCCAGATCGAAAAAGTGGTATTTTCTGAGTCGTACCGGTTGATGAACCTGAAAATACAGACATAAGGTTTTCTTATTCATAATATGTTCTTTTATTGTTATTTCTTTTATTTATTCCCCTGCTATCCTTTCACTTCTTCGTATATCTTTTTCAGCTTGAAAGCGGCATTCTCCCATTTCAGCGTATTCACTTCGTCCAACCCGCAGCGCCCTGCCATTTCGGGCAATGCCGGATACTTCAGCAATCCGTATATCGAATCGGCCAACGCGTCCACATCCCAGAAATCCACTTTTATGGCGTGTTTCAATACTTCCGCCACTCCCGACTGCTTGGAGATGATGGTGGGCACACCGGAACGCATGGCTTCCAGCGGCGAAATACCGAAAGGTTCGGATACGGAAGGCATCACATAGACATCGCTGTGCGCAAACATTCTCTGTACATCCTGCCCCCGGAGGAAACCCGTAAAATGGAAACGGGTCGCGATTTTCAGGCGGGCCACACGGCGAATGGATCGATTCATCAGATCCCCGCTGCCGGCCATGACGAACCGGACATTCGGATAGGCTTTCAATACCTTGTTGGCGGCTTCAATGAAATATTCCGGTCCTTTCTGGTAAGTGATACGGCCCAGGAAAGTCACCACCTTTTCCTTTACCCCGCGTTCCACATTCATTTCCGAATAGGACTGGAAATCCACCGCATTGTGAACCGTAACCACTTTCGCCGGATCGATGCCGTAGCGGTTTATCACGATATTGCGCGTCAGGTTGCTGACCGTAATGACCCTGTCGGCGGCCAGCATCCCCTGGCGTTCCAGATTGAACACCAGCCGGTTCACATTCTCTCCGCTCCGGTCGAATTCCGTCGCGTGCACATGGATCACCAGCGGTTTTCCCGTCACCTTCTTGGCAGCAATACCTGCCGCATACGTCAGCCAGTCGTGGGCATGAATCACGTCGAAACGCTGCTGGCGGGCAATCGTTGCAGCCACAATGGCGTAGCGCGCCACCTCCTCCATCAGATTGGCCCCGTATTTACCGGAAAAAGTATATTTGTTTTTAAAACCGATGCGCTCCGTGCGGTTGCCGTATTTCCTCTGCTCGCTCACCTCCCGTTCGAACTGCTCTGGATCCATATAGGGAATCAGGTTGGAGCCGACTTCCATGAAATTGATGTTCTTCCAATACTCTTCGACATCCGCAAGATTATACAAAGCTTCCACATCGCTTGCGTTGATAATTTTCGCGGAACTCTGGTCTTCGTCTCCACTGGCTTTCGGCATCACGAACAGCACCTCCACGCCTTGTTTGGCCAACCCTTTCGTCAGACCGAGACAGGCGGTCCCCAGGCCGCCGGCGATGTGAGGCGGAAATTCCCAACCGAACATTAATACTCTTGTTTTCATATTATCTTATTTCAATGATTTACAACCCTTATTTCTTTTTCCCCCTGGCAGCCTTTTCATACTTCTCGGTCAACGCCAGTGCGCGGAGGATCTCACCCACACTCCATGCCTGGGAAATACATCCGTTAGGCTGATAAGGCGGGTTACCGTCATACACTTCGGAAACAGAGCATATGCCGTACAGCGTCATGTCTTCCTCAAATCCGGCGACCAGTTCTTTGGCCGTAGGAACGAAAGCCGCGCCGTACAGACGGAAGTTCGCTTCGATATAAGGACCTGTCAACCACGGCCAAACCGTTCCCTGATGATAAGCTTCGTCCCGGGTCGGCTGGTCTCCCCCGTACAATCCCTTATACAGCGGGTTTTTGGGTGAAAGTGTCCGCAATCCCCGCGGAGTGAGCAGCTCGCGTTTGACGACATCCAGCACTTTTCTCTTCATTTCATCATTCAACGGGCTATATTCTAACGAACAGGCGATAATTTGGTTCGGACGCACGAAAATATTCTGTCCCTGCGGTCCCACATAGTCGGCCAGATATTCCTTATCGCGAATCCAGAACACGTCCGTGAAGCTTTCCTTAATCTTTCCTGCCAAATTTTCCCACTCCTTGACGAATTTCGCATCCCCCGCAGCACGGGCCAGTTTCAGGCTATAACAAACGGCATTGTACCACAAGGCATTGATCTCCACCTGATAACCGCCGCGGGGCGTTACCGGACAACCGTTGACAATGGCATCCATCCACGTCAGCGCCTTTCCCGGTTCATCCGCCCAGATCAATCCGTTGTCGTGCATTCTGACAAACGCGTTAAGCCCGTCCCGGTATGCCGTCAGGATCGCTTTCATTTTGCTGCCGTAACTTTTCCATATCTGGTTGTCATCCCCTGTCGCCTCTCCGTATTCCTGCAACGCCTTAAAGAACCACAGCGGCGCATCCACGGAATTGTAAGCGGCGTTCTTTCCTTTCCCCACATTCGGGAACAAACCGTTGTTCAGCTGCTTGACCATCGTATCCAAAACATCCTTGCACCCCTTCACGTCGTTGCTGGCCGACAGGGTCACGCCCGGCAAGGCGATGAACGTATCCCGCCCCCACGCTCCGAACCACGGATACCCGGCAATCACCTCCGTATCCTTGCCTTCCTTTACGATAAACTGGGAGGCGGAATATTTCAGACAGTTCACGAAACTGTTCCGGGGTCCCCGGCCTTCCACCAGTTTCTGGAATTTCGTCTTCAGACGTCCCGGAGCCGCCGGCGTCGTAGAAGCGGAGAACACGATGCTTTCGCCTTTCTTGATGGGCACCTCGAAATAACCGGGCACGAACAGATCCTCCCGGAAATCATATCCCCGGCTTTCCTCTTCCATGTATTCGATGTTCTTGTACCAGTCGGGCACGGCCACGAAGTCGTTCGCCTTGCTCAGCTGCATGTGCAGATAAGGGAAGCCGTTATACAGCTTCGAGCGGATTCCGTTATCTATGGGCTCGTATTTGGTATTGGCCATCATATTCGCCTTGCAGAGGCTGTTTACATTCCGATAAGCCAGAAAAGGCTTCAAACGCAACAGGGTATCCGAATGCGCATCCACCAGGGTGTAGCGGATGACCACCTGGTCCTCGTTGTGCACCAGCACGATTTCCTTTTTCAACACGACGCCTCCCACCCGGTACGTCAGCGTATAGACCGGTTCGTATTCAAAATCCACGATGTACTTGTGCCCTCTCGGCTCGTAGTTGCCCGGATATTTATGGATACCCAGGTTAAAGGCCTGCCCGTGCTGAATGACGGTCTCATCCAATGCCGAGAGCAATACATGCCGCTCCCCGTTGAACTCCTCGATCGGCACGATCAGCAGTCCGTGATACTTGCGCGTATTGCAGCAGGGAAGCGTGGAAGCCAGGTATCCTCCGGCCCTGTTCGTTGCCAAAAACTCCCGTTTCAGTGAATATTCAAGATTCACCAACTCATCTTTGTTAAACTTTAAATAAGCCATGGTTATTATATATTCGTAAATTATTTATTAATCGTCAAATCTCAACACCAGTGCCGAACGCGACGGCAGATACAGACTCAGTTCATTGTATCCGGTCGTTTCGTCGTACAGCGTAAAATGAGGCACCGCCTCGCTGATGCGTTCGAAACCGTCGTAGACCTTGCTGTCCGTATTCAGGATCTCCACATACTTCCCCGGAGCCGCTCCGAACCTGTAATCCCCGAAAGACTGCGACGGGTTGAAATTGAATGCCAGCAGCAGTCCGCCCCGTGAAAAAATCAGCACCTGCCTTTCGTTGTCCCTCACCATCGGTTCCGGCCGGAAACGGAAGATATCCTCCTGCTTCACCAGCCGGATCATATCCCGGTCGAAAGCATTCAGATAGCGGTAACGCAAATTCGTATCGTCCACCAAATGCCACAGCCGACGGGCATGATCGTAGCTCCAGCCATTCCCTTCCCGCGGGAAGTCTATCCACTCCGGATGCCCCCACTCGTTCCCCAGGAAATTCAGATAACCGTCCCCGGCCGTCATAACCGTCAGAAGACGTATCATCTTGTGCAAAGCCATTCCGCGGTCTACGGCCATGTTGCGTTCGAAGACATTCATGGAAGTGTACATTTCCTTGTCCACCATCCTAAATATCAGCGTCTTGTCGCCGACCATCGCCTGATCGTGACTTTCGGCATAGCTTATGGTACGCTCGTCCTGTCTTTTGTTCGTCAGTTCATAAAACAGGTCACCCACATGCCACTCCTCGTCCCTCTTCTCTTTGACCAGTTTTATCCAGTAATCCGGAATCCCCATGCTCAGACGGAAATCGAATCCGATTCCCCCCTCCTCTATCGGAGCCGCCAGTCCGGGCATTCCGCTCATATCCTCCGCTATCGTCACGGCATTTTTATTTACCTGATGAATCAGGCGGTTCGCCAGTGTCAGATAAATAATGGCATTTTCATCCTGATTGCCGTCGTAGTAGAATTTATATTCCGTAAAATCCCGTCCGAGCCCGTGATCCCAGTAAAGCATACTGGTGATGCCGTCGAAACGGAAACCGTCGAAATGAAACTCCTCCAGCCAATATTTGCAATTGGAAAGCAGGAAATTCAGCACTTCATTCTTGCCGTAGTCAAAGCATCTTGAATTCCACAGATTATGATTGCCCCTTTCTCCGGGATAGAAATACTGGTCGTACGTACCGTCGAAGCGGCTCAAGCCCTCCAGCTCGTTCTTCACGGCGTGCGAATGAACCAGGTCCATAACGACCGCAATCCCCCTGCCGTGCGCATCATCGATCAGCCTTTTCAAATCCTCCGGCGTCCCCAGACGGGAACTCACGGCAAAAAAGCTGGACACCTGATAACCGAAAGAGCCGTAATAGGGATGTTCCTGAATCCCCATCAACTGAATCGTATTGTATCCCAGGTCCGCAATCCGGGGCAGAATCAGCGTCCGGAATTCCTCGAAGGTCGACACCCGCTTCTCCTCCGTGCTCATTCCGACATGCGCTTCGTATATCAGAGGATTTTTCAACGGCTTCCCGTAGGTATGCCGCCATCGGTAAGCTTCCGGAAACCACACCTGAGCATCGAAAGCCTTCGTCTCTTCATTCTGCACCACCCTCCGCACATGGCTGGGAATCCTCTCCCCGCAACCGCCTTCCCACTCCACCAGCAAACGGTATTTCATGCCATGCTTCACACGGTCCGAAGGCATGCGAACTTCCCAGTTCCCGTATTCCAGACGTTTCAGCCGGAACTCCTCCTTTTTCTGCCAGTCCGAAAAATCGCCTATCAGGTAGATCGCCGTCGCATGGGGCGCCCATTCCCTGAAAATCCACCCTTCCTCCGAACGGTGCATGCCATAATACAGATACGAGTTGAAAGCATCGGACAATCGTCTCCGGTTTTCCGTAAATCCCGTTTCCCTCAGAACAAAATTCCGGTGCCGCTGCTCGATGATATACCTGAACGGTTCCAGCAACGGATCATTCGCTATAAATTTCAAGTCCATCATACTCCCGTCTCCTTATCTCATTTTATTTTCAACAAATGATTCGCATATTTTCTCTGAATCAGCTCTTTCTTTGTTAAAAAATTAATTTTCAACACGAAGGTTACGTGATTTCATTATTAACACTCGTATCTATATTTTGTTAGCATGCACTAACTGATTAGTACGTGATTCCCGTTCCTACTGTTACATTTTATCCGACTTTCTGCTCCCAGCCTCGTTTCCCTTCGTATTCCCCACCTTTTTTCCCCTTCCCTTCCCCCTGTCTTTTTACATGACGAAAAATAATAATAATTACGAAATTTTACAATTTTTCTGTAAATTATTTTGGAGCTTCCTCCGGTTTTTATTTAATTTCCCCGCCCAAAAACATATATAACACTGTATATCAATGTTTTATTATTTTAATTTCACGTCCGCTTTTATTTAGAGCGCAATTTTATATTTTTGCATTTCCACCATTCGAGCGGAACATGGATACACTTCTACTGAATACGGCCTATTTTCCCCCGGTCCCTTATATAAGCCGGCTGAACCGGCATTCCACGGTTCTCATCGAGCAGTTCGAACATTACGGGAAACAGAGCTACCGGAACCGGTGCGAGATTCTGTCGGCCAACGGCAAGCTTCCGCTGGCGGTTCCCGTAAAGAAAAACGGGAAAATCAAATTCCTGACAAAAGAAGCGGAGATAGATTATTCCACCCCCTGGCAGAAACTGCATTTCAAAGGCATCGAATCCGCCTACAAAAATTCCCCGTTTTACGACTATTACGAAGAAGATTTCCGGCGGTATTTCGAACACAGGGAGAAGTATCTGCTGGACCTCAACCTGAACATACTCCATACACTGGCCGACCTGCTGAAATTGCACACCCGAATCGGGCTGACCGAAGATTACATTCCGGAAGACACCCCGACATACACCGACCTCCGGAATGCCATCCATCCTAAAAATCCCGGTTTCGTTTCCGCGGATGCCAGACCGTATCCCCAGACTTTCGGCGACAAATTCCCTTTCACGGCCAATTTGAGCATTCTGGACCTGCTGTTCAACATGGGGCCGGAGGCGAAAGAGTATCTCTAACCCCGCGAAAGACGGCACAATACTTCTCCCGGATATGTACATTCCCTTTCTTTTTATTATCTTTGTGCGATATAAACAGGATGTCCTATGTTCGGAATTGCAGATTTAAGTATAGTCCCCATGCGGAAAGAACAATCGGAAAGAAGCGAAATGGTTTCCCAGATATTGTTCGGAGAATTGTTTGAAATCCTGGAAACTACCGACAAATGGACGTATGTCAGATTGCTGCATGACGGCTACGAAGGCTGGATCGACAGGAAAATGTACCAGGAAACGGACGAGGAATACGCCGCCAGATACCGGTCCGAAACTCCGGTATTAACGACGGAGGTATTCAACATCGTCAGAAAAGAAGGAGCCTACGGAAACAATCTGATCGTTTCCGGCAGCGTGCTTCCGTTCTTCAATGCCGACAACAGCACGATGCAGATCGGCGGCGATACCTACACGCTGCTCACACGGCTCAAGGATGTGGGAATCGACAGTCTACGGGATTTGATTATCGAATACGCGCTCATGTACTACAATACGCCTTACCTCTGGGGCGGACGCACCCCCTACGGCATCGACTGCTCCGGTCTCTCCCAGATCGTGTACAGGATGGCGGGCATCGACATTCCCCGCGACGCTTCGCAACAAGTCCTGTCCGGCCAGAATTTTTCGTTTGTGGAAGAGGCTTTGCCGGGCGATCTGGCCTTTTTCGGCGACGATATGGGAGCCATCACCCACGTAGGTATCCTGTGGAAGGAAAACCGCATTATCCACGCCTCCGGCAGGGTGAGGGTGGACAAAATAGACCACCAGGGCATTTTTAACGAAGACCTGAAACGGTATACCCACAATCTGAAAGTCATCAAACGGCTGATTACCGACTGACGGCTTTCGCCCATTTCAATTCCCGGAATTTCCGGTTCAGAAAAGCATAGCCGTCCTGCGGAATATACATCGCCAGGCCGCTGTATGTGCGGATGTCATTGTACGCCATATTTCCCGAAGAATAATAGCCGGGAGTAGCCGCCTTGTAAAGCACGGCGCGGTTCAGCAGGCCGGAAAAGCGTTCGTATTGTGCCGGAGCCCACCGGGAGACATAATCCCCCATATCGAAAAATAAAAAATGAGAACCGTAGCCGTACTGCTGAATCTCCCGTAAATTCACCCGCCCGGCATCCGTGATATCTCCCGCTTCCGCCAGAAATCCGGCGATATTCTCCAGCTCGTCCGTTTTTATCACCGACACCGTAGCCGATTTCCAGTAACCGCTCATGGCATTGAAATAGTCATAAAACTCCTTCGCCACAGCCGTCAGCTGAGGCTCCGGCTTCATCAGATGCTCCATCATGCTCTTGTAGACAAAGCCCGGAGAAAGCACCTCCGCGGGAGAAGCGACGATGTATTTCACTTTTTCCTTCAATTCGTACGCCACCTCGACCGTCCCCATAAAGCAGGCGTCAAAAATGAGAAAGTCCAGGGGCATGGGAATGGCGGCCGCAAAATCCAGAAGTTCCATTTCGTCGTAACGGTCCTGGATAATGGATGCCGGCGCTGCCAACTGCCCTTTCGGCAGCCATCCGGAACCGTGCGAAAGCACAATCATCCCGTAAGAGGCAGCGGAAAATTGCTCTTTCACCTCCGACAACACCCTCTTCAAAAGAACCGGATCGGCGGAATTTTCCACGCCGTATTTCCGGATGGTATCCGCAACCGCTTTGCCGCTCTTATTCTCATGAATATGCACCAATACCGCTTTCCCCGCATCCGCATACACCAGCAGATTTCCGTTGTAATTCCCCCGCCAGCCTTCCGTCAGGGCCTTTATTTTCTGAGCCCCCTCCCCGGAAAAATTATTGTCCACCCCCAGATACACGATGACCGTACGCTCCCCTACTTCCGGCCGGTCGTCTTTGTGACAAGCCGCAATTACAGACAGAAGAACCGCTATGAAAAAATAAAAGCGCATACTCCCTCTCATTTGTCTGCCGAACGGACAAACTCCATGTCGTCCCGGAAAAGCTTGCGATAAGTGACATGCGTCTTGTCGGCCGTCGCACTCAGATATTCCATCAGGTGCATCATCTGGGGGTTAAAATCGCCCACCCAGTTCATTTCCAGATATTTGTAATGGCTGTTGTTTTCCACGATCTTCTCACAGAAACGCTTAATCATGGCTGCCTCCACCCCCTTGCCCTGGAACTCGGGCACGACCCCGAACAACTGGCCCAGGGCAACGTCGATCTTCCGGATATGCCGGTAATAGATGAACTTCAGCATTCCCCACAAATTCATTTTGCCGTTCAGATGTTTCACCGCCCGGTTGATTTCCGGAAACATCAGAAAGAAACCGATGGGCTGCTCTTTATGATAGGCGAAGTATATCAGGTCCTTGTCCACGATCGGGCGCAGGCTTTTATAAATGGCTTCCACCTGCTCGCGGGTGATCCCGTCCACGCCGTGCACTTCCAGATTCCACGCTTTGTTGTACACTTCCAGCAAAGAATCTATCGCTTTTTTCTTTCCGATCTCCCGGTAGGTATATACGGAATAGTCCGGATTCTTCAGCAGGCGGTCGGCCTTCCACACCACCACCGGCGCCAGGCTTTCCATCACCAGGCGGGTCCGGTAGGTGTATTGTTTGAAGAAATCACGGAATCCGTACTCTTCGAAGAATTTCACATAATAGGGATGAGTATAGGGCATCGCGTAATTGGGCTGCCGGTCAAAACCGTCCACCAGCAATCCCCACCATTCTATCCGCTCCCCGAAGTTCACCGGTCCCTCCATCGCCTCCATGCCTTTGGCCTCCAGCCATTCCCGGCAGCCATCGAACAGTTTGAACGCCGCCTCGCGGTCATCGATACATTCGAAAAAACCCATCTGCCCGACCTTATATCTGTCCAACCCGCATGTCTTCCGGTTGACGAAGGCCGCCACCCTTCCCACACACGCTCCCTTTTCATCCTTCAAAAGCCAGCGGACACACTCCCCATGCCTGAAACAGGGGTTTTTCCCCGGATCGAACACATTCCGTATGTCCTGGTCCAGCGGACGTATCCAGCAGGGGTTGCCTTCGTACAAACGCACGGGCAATTCGATAAAAGCGTTTTCCTGCGCCTTATTCTTTATTTCTTCCAGATAAAACATAGATCCATTTTTTAACCCTCATCTCAGTTCTTCCGTCAACAGGCGGATTTCCATCACGGGACTGATGTGTTCGTAGAGGATATTGTATACGGCATTGGTTATCGGCATGTGAACATTATAGTTCTCATTGATTTCCTTGATTCCCTTCACGGCGAAATAGCCTTCCGCAATCATCAGCATCTCCATCTGGGCGGACTTGACGGAATAGCCTTTCCCGATCATCGTGCCGAACGTCCGGTTGCGGCTGAACTGGGAATAGGCCGTCACCAGCAGGTCGCCTAAGTAAGCCGAGCATTTTATATCCCGCTGTATGGGATGCACGGCCGCCACGAAACGCTCTATCTCCTGTATGGCATTGGCAATCAGAACGGCCTGGAAATTATCCCCATAGCGCAAGCCGTGACAGATACCGGCGGCTATCGCAATCACATTTTTCAGGACGGCGGCATACTCCGTCCCGTAAATATCATCCGAAATGCTGGTCTTGACATAGTGGCAGTCAAAGGTCTGGGCCACCTGCCGGGCCACTTTCAGGTCATTGCTGGCAAATGTCAGATACGACAGGCGTTCCAATGCGATCTCCTCCGCATGGCAAGGCCCGGAAATCACCACGACCTGTTCCAGGGGAACATTGAAATAGTTGTTGAAGTATTCCGCAATAATCAGATTATCGTCCGGAATCAGCCCCTTTATGGCGGAAACGATGATTTTCCGCTCCAGCGAACGGGTAATCCGCGAAGTGACATTTTTCAGGAAAGCGCTCGGAACGGCAAATATGATCACGTCGCACGCATCGATCAGCCGGTCCAGATTATCCGTAAAGGTGATTTTCGACAAATCGAACTCCACCTCCGTCAGATAGCGGGGATTGTGGCTGTAAGACCTGAAAGCCTGTATCGTATCGATATTCCGCATGAACCAATTGATATGGTCATTGGTTTCGGTAAGTATTTTCGCAATCGCCGTAGCCCAGCTGCCTCCGCCTACCACTCCGAGCCGGGGATTATGAGGTAATTCCATGCTGTTTATATTTAGTTATCCGATCCATTGTTTCACCTGCTCCGGCGTCGGTGCCGCCAGCCCCAGTTTCTCCTTCTTGTTGATTCCGCACAGCTGCTGATGCAGTTTGTTGGAATTCTCCACGGCCTTCAGGGCCTCTACCGTCTGATAGCCGGCTTTTCTGACGACATCCACCCATTCGCGGGGAATCCCCAGCGCCTCGAATCTGTCGTCGCCGTCCGCAACCATTTTCTTTTCGGGCTTCATCTGCGGGAAGAACAGCACATCCTGTATGGAAGGGCTGTCGGTCAGAAACATGCAAAGACGGTCGATGCCGATTCCCATGCCGGAAGTGGGAGGCATACCGTATTCCAGCGCCCGGACAAAATCGTAATCGATATACATGGCTTCGTCATCTCCCCTCTCCTGCAGTTTCAGCTGCTCCTGAAAGCGTTCGAGCTGGTCTATCGGGTCATTGAGCTCCGAATAGGCATTGGCCACTTCCTTCCCGTTTACGAACAACTCGAAACGTTCCGTCAGCTCGGGATTTTCCCGGTGTTTCTTCGTCAGCGGGGACATCTCTTTCGGATAGTCGTAAATAAAGGTCGGCTGGATATAGTGTCCTTCGCATTTTTCCCCGAAAATCTCGTCGATGAGCTTGCCCTTGCCCATGGTCTTGTCCACTTCCATTCCCATCTTCACGCAGGCATCGTACAATTCCTCCTCCGACATCTTCTCGATGTCATACCCCGTATGTTCTTTTATGGCATCGGCCATCCGTACCCGCCGGAAAGGCCGTTTGAAATCGATCTCATTTTCTCCGATCACAGTCCTGGTCGTGCCGTTGATCGCCAGCGCCGCCCGCTCGATCATCTCCTCGGTAAAGTTCATCATCCACAGATAATCCTTGTAGGCCACGTAGATTTCCATACAGGTAAACTCCGGATTATGCGTGCGGTCCATCCCTTCGTTGCGGAAATTGCGGGAAAATTCATACACCCCTTCAAACCCTCCCACGATAAGGCGCTTCAGATACAGTTCATTTGCGATACGCAGATAAAGCGGAATATCCAGCGCGTTGTGATGGGTAATGAAAGGACGCGCCGAAGCCCCGCCGGGGATAGACTGCAGCACGGGTGTCTCCACTTCCAGATAGCCCTTGCTGTTAAAAAACTCCCGGATGGCGTTGATTATTTTCGTGCGCTTGACGAACACTTCCTTCACCTGCGGGTTGACGATCAGGTCCAGATACCGCTGACGGTACCGCTGCTCGGCATCCGTAAAGGCGTCGAAGAGTTTCCCGTCTTTTTCCTTCACCACCGGAAGAGGGCGCAAGGATTTGGACAGCATCACCAACTCTTTGGCATGCACCGATATTTCGCCCGTCTGGGTGCGGAATACGAATCCCTTTACCCCCACGATATCCCCGATATCCATCAGCTTTTTAAACACCGTATTGTAAGCCGTCGCGTTTTCATCGGACGAAATGTCGTCCCGGCTCACATACACCTGTATTCTTCCGGAAGCGTCCTGCAATTCAAAAAATGAAGCTTTACCCATAATTCTCCGGCTCATCATACGGCCGGCCACCACCACCTCCCGCTCAGGAGCATCGTCTTTAAAACTTTCCTTTATCTCCGCCGCATGACCGGTCACCCCGAACTCTGCCGCCGGATAAGCTTCAATCCCCAGTTTTTCCAATTCACCCAATGAATTTCTCCGGATAATCTCCTGTTCACTCAATTCAGTAAAACTCATTTCCTTATGTTTTAAATATTTTATTTCAATCTTTCAGGTTGCAAAATCGCACTTCAGGTTGCAAAGTTACAAAATAAACCGCTGAATGTCAAAAAAGAATTCCCGACACGCCCCCGCCGGCTATTCATTTGATTAATAAACTCATACCATAATCATGGAAAAATTATAAATATTTAGCTTTGAAATCACGCGGAATTTCCGCTACTTTGTAGCAGAATTGAAAAAAGTAGAATGAAAAAAAGATGGGTATTAAATACTCCCGCAGAGGAAAATAAAATATCGGAATTATCAGGAAAAACCAATTGCTGCCATATCATCGCCAATCTTTTGCTCCAGAGAGGAATTGAAACGCCGGAGGAAGTACAGGCCTTTTTCAACCCTTCCCTCCACATGCTTCACGACCCGTTTCTGATGAAGGACATGGACAAGGCCGTAGAGCGTCTGGATCAGGCCATCGCAGCGGACGAAAAGGTGATGATATACGGCGATTACGATGTGGACGGCACGACAGCCGTCGCATTGCTATATAAATATCTGAAAAACAAATATACGCCTTCCAGCCTGGAATACTACATCCCCGACCGGTATACGGAAGGATACGGCATCTCCGTAAAGGGCATCGACTACGCCGCTGAAAACGGATTTTCCCTGATCATCGTAACGGATTGCGGCGTAAAAGCCGTGGAGAAAGTCAAATATGCCAAAGAAAAAGGCATCGACATCATTATCTGCGACCACCACACGCCGGGCGAAACGCTGCCGGAAGCCGTGGCCGTGCTGGATCCGCAGCGCGAAGATTGTCATTATCCCTATAAATGGCTGAGCGGATGCGGTGTCAGCTTCAAATTCGTACAGGCGCACACCATCCGGCACAACCTGCCGATGTCGGACCTGTACAAATTGCTGGACCTGCTGTGCGTAAGCATCGCCAGCGACATCGTCCCCATCACCGGTGAAAACCGCATTCTGGCCTATTATGGCCTTCAGCAGCTCAACACCACGCCGAGCCTGGGCTTGAAAACCATCATCGACATTGCCGGCATCGATAAGGAAATCACCGTCAACGACATCGTCTTCCGCATCGGCCCCCGCATCAATGCCGCCGGACGGGTGGAATCGGGCTGCAAGGCGGTGGATCTGCTGACGGCGGACGAAGAATGCACTGCCAGCGACATCGCCTCCGACATCAACACGTTCAACGACCAGCGCAAAAAACTGGACCACGATATTACGGAAGAAGCCATCAGGCACATCCTGAAATCCCGGATCGAGACGTCCGGAAAAACCACCGTTCTCTACAATCCGAAGTGGCACAAAGGCGTCATCGGCATCGTGGCTTCCCGCCTGACGGAGACATTCTACCGCCCCACCATCGTGCTGACCGAGTCGAACGGACTGGCCACCGGCTCCGCACGTTCGGTCGAAGGCTTCGATCTGTATTACGCCATTTCCCAGTGCAGCGAATACCTGGAAAATTACGGAGGGCACAAATACGCCGCCGGACTTACGATGAAAATCGAAAACATCGAGCCTTTCAAAAAGAAGTTCGAACAGGTCGTCAGCGAAACCATCACCGAAGAGATGCTGATGCCCCAGATCAACATCGACGCCCAGATCAAACTGTCCGACATCACCCCCGAACTGTACGACATGCTCAAAAAATTCGCCCCTTTCGGTCCCAACAACACCGTACCGGTATTCATGACCGGGAATGTGGTCAATTTCATCGGCACCAAGAAAGTGGGGCGCAACAACGAGCACCTGAAGCTGGTGGTCGTGGACGACACCCGGGCATGCAACGACCGCAGCGGCATCGGTTTCGGCATGGGGCATCTGTACGACGAAGTCAATTCCGGAAAATATTTCAATATCTGTTATACGCTCCAGGAAAACGAATTCATGGGACGTACCGACATACAAATGATGCTGAAAGACATCCAGTTCGAAAAATAAACCGCATTCCGCCTGAAACCATGCAGAGCTCTTCTTCTAAATTGCTGGATAAAGCCGTAGAGCAGTTCGCCTCCCTGCCGGGGATAGGCCGCAAAACAGCCCTGAAATTCGTACTCCACCTGCTCAAGAAAAGTCCGGAGGAGGTAAACGGTTTCGTGCAAAGCATCGAAGACCTGAAGAAGAATATCCGAGAATGCCGGAAATGCCACAATATCGCCGACGGCGAACTGTGTGAAATCTGCGCCGACCCGCAAAGAGACACCCGCACCGTCTGCGTGGTGGAAAACCTGAAAGATATCCTGTCCATCGAGGCCACCTCCCAATATCACGGACTGTACCACGTTCTGGGCGGCATCATCTCCCCCATGGACGGCATCGGCCCCGCCGACCTCCATATCGACAGCCTCCTGCAAAGAATCGAACAGGAGGAAATCAAAGAAATCATCTTCGCCCTGAGCGCCACCATAGAAGGCGACACGACAGGCTATTTTATCTACAAAAAGATTAAGCACCGGGAAGGACTCGTCGTAAGCACCATCGCAAAAGGCATTTCCGTCGGAAACGACCTGGAATACACGGACGAACTCACATTGGGCCGCTCCATCCTCAACCGGATCGCATTCACGGAATAACCTCCGGCGGCCGTTACAGCAGGTCGAACGTAAAAGGCAACAGCTGCGACGCCTTTATTACGGCCGTTTCTTCCGCCCCCATCATTACGACGTCGAAATCCCCCGTACGCCGGATGGTTTCAGCCATCACCTGGCGGCAGGCCCCGCAGGGCGGGACAAAGCGCACCGTTTGCTTTCCTCCGTCAAACGCAGCAATGGCCAGGGCTTTCACCTTTGCTCCGGGATATCGGGAACCCGCATAAAACAAAGCCGTCCGTTCGGCACAGAGACCGCTGGGATAAGCCGCATTCTCCTGATTCGTTCCCATCACGACCCCGCCGTTGTCCAACAGCAAAGCCGCCCCGACAGAAAAACCGGAATATACGCTGTATGCCTGGGGAATGACCCGAAGCGCCTTTTCACACAGCGTCCCATACTCCTCCGGATACTTTTTTTTATAAACCGTGTAATCTATTTGCAGTTCCCTTTTCTCCATCGCTTATTTTTATTAATTTTACCCCGAAATACCGAGTGTAAAGTTCGTAAAAAAACAGGAATTAAAATAAAGAAACTGAATTTTAAACATGAAAAACATATCCGGACTTCCCGTCATCCTGCTGTTGTGTCTGACCGTATCGACGACCCACGGACAATCGCGCAAGGAGTTTATCCAGAAATACAAACACATCGCCATTCAGGAAATGGAACGCACCGGCATCCCGGCCAGCATCACCCTGGCGCAGGGAATCTTCGAATCCGGATGCGGCATGTCGCAACTCTCCCAGCAAGCCAACAACCATTTTGGGATCAAGTGCCACGACTGGGAAGGCCCCACCTATCACATGGACGACGACGCGAATGACGAATGTTTCCGCAAATACGAGCATCCGGAACAATCGTGGATCGACCACAGCGAATTTCTCACCTCGCGGCCGCGTTATGCCGACCTGTTCAAGATACCGTCCACCGATTACCAAGCCTGGGCCAAAGGACTGAAAGCGGCGGGCTATGCCACCAATCCCCAGTATGCGGAGCGATTGATAAAAATCATCGAAGAGGAACAACTCTATCTGTACGACCATCGGGTGGACAATCCCACCCGCACGCCCGCATCCTCCACACCGGTAAAGGACGCAGAAAAAACGACTGCGAACACGGGCACAGCCTCGACCACGAGCGCAGGCACGGGCACGGCCGCCAAAACGACCCTGATCAATTACCACAGACGGGAGGAAATCAAGAACGGCATCCCCTGCATCGAAATAAAAGCAGGAGATACATTCTCCGCGATTTCCAACTACTACGGCATCAAGCTGAAAAAACTCATGGCCTACAACGACAAGCAGGACTCTTCCCTTGCCGTCGGCCAATACGTCTTTTTAAAACGCAAACGGCTCAAAGCAGCCCGCGGCTACGATTTCCACCGGGTGAAAGCCGGAGAAAATCTCTATACGATTTCCCAGATGTACGGAGTCCGGCTCAAAAGTCTGATCTTGTTCAACTACATCCACCCGGATACCCCCCTGGAAATCGGAGAAAAAATATACCTGAGGAAACGCGTTCGGTAGTAAAATGAGTATGCAGACCAGGAACCGGATATTCTACGGACCGATGTCCCTCTTCGCCCTGCTCATGGGAGGATGCTTTGCCGCGGCTTCGTGGCTTTGTTTCAGGAACACCGGACAGGTATTCAACAATCCCGCCCTCGACCGTACGATCAGTTTCCTTTTCATCATCGGTCTGTTCATTGGTATCCGGCAATACCGCGACAGCAGCGTCCAACAGGGATTCATCAACTACGGGAAGGCGCTGCTGGCTGGAATGTGGATTTCTTTGCTGGCAGGCTCGTTCTATTGCCTTTATACGATTTTTCTCTATTCCCGGTATCCGGAGCTGCTGGGCAGGTATCTCGACATAATCCGGGAAACGACGGACCGGATGTACGGCAGCAGCCCGCTGCGGGAAATGGCGGACCGTTTCTTTACGGCTTTTATAACCCCTTTCTTCATCGGACTGACCGAATTGTTCGGCAAATTCGTCAACGGATTGATTTTCACGTTGATTATCGCCGCTTTTCTCCGGAAACAACCGATAAAACTTATGTAACGACAAAATAAACACACCATGGATATATCCGTTATCATTCCCTTGTACAACGAAGACGAATCCCTGACCGAACTGACGGCCTGGATCGAAAAAGTGATGGACGAGCATCGTTTCAGCTATGAAATCATCCTCGTCGATGATGGAAGCAAAGACCGCTCCTGGGAGTTAATCTGCCGGCTGGCAGCAAAGAATCCCTGCATCCGGGCGATCAAATTCCGCCGCAATTACGGAAAATCCGCCGCCCTCCATTGCGGTTTCCATGCGTCGCAGGGCGACGTGGTCATCACGATGGATGCCGACCTGCAGGACAGCCCCGATGAAATCCCGGCCCTGTACAAAATGATTACCGAAGAAGACTACGACATGGTGTCCGGCTGGAAGAAAAAACGCTACGACCCGCTCAGCAAAACCATTCCGACCAAGCTCTTCAATGCCACCGCCCGAAAGTTTTCCGGCATCAGACTGCACGACTTCAACTGCGGGTTGAAAGCCTACAAGCAAAAAGTGGTGAAAAGCATCGAGGTCTACGGGGAAATGCACCGCTACATCCCCATTCTGGCCAAAGAAGCCGGATTCAGCCGCATCGGCGAGAAAGTGGTGCAGCACCGCGCCCGGAAATACGGGGTAACCAAATTCGGCGGCTGGAACCGTTTCAGCAACGGCATGCTGGACCTTCTGTCCATCACGTTTATTACGCGCTTCGCCAAGAAACCGATGCATCTGTTCGGCACTTTGGGGACTTTGCTATTTCTGATCGGGTTCCTGGCCATCGCCTGGATCGCCGTCAGCAAGTACCACTGCCTGACGCACGGAGTCAAGGCCCCGCTGATTACCGACACGCCCTATTTCTTCATCGCCCTGACGAGCATGATCCTGGGCACCCAGCTCTTCCTGGCAGGCTTCGTGGCCGAGCTGGTATCCCGTTCCGCCGTCGACCGCAATGTCTACCAGATAGAAGAGGAAATTTGATGCCTATTTCAGGTACACTCTTTCGTAAAAGGCGATAAAGGACTCATTCACCAGACGGTTTCCCCCCGGCGTCGGATAATCGCCGGAGAAATACCAGTCTCCGTTGTGCGTGCTGCAGGCTTTGTGCAGATTGCCGATCGTCTGATATACGATTTCTATTTCGATCCCGCAGCCGGGAGGCGCCACCATCCGGGCTATCTGCCCCGAGATATCCCGGTCGCTGAAAGGAGCGTAAATCTCTTTTACACAGTTCACGATTTCCTCCTTCGGTCTCCCCTGCTGCTCTTTGCATTTCCGGTAAACCTCCGCAATCACCTCTTCTTTTCCCCTTTCTTTCAGCAGTTCGATCGCCGCGTTAAAGGCGATGAACTCCTCCATCCGGGACATGTCGATGCCGTAACAGTCGGGATAGCGTATCTGAGGAGAGGAAGAAACGATCACGATCTTCTTCGGCCGCAAGCGGCACAGAATCTTGATAATGCTCCGTTTCAGAGTCGTTCCCCGCACAATGCTGTCGTCGATGACCACCATATTGTCGACACCTTCGTTTATCGTACCGTAAGTAATGTCGTACACATGGGTCGCCAGGTCGTCCCGGCTGTTGTTTTCCGCGATGAATGTCCGGAGCTTGATGTCCTTGATAGCCAATTTCTCCGTCCGGATGCGCCGAGAGAGAATCTGATCCGCCCGGTAAGAAGAAATCGTATCGGTCGTTCCCAGCAGCTCGACGCTTTTCCTGGAATTCAGATACTCCTCCAGCCCTTCCATCATGCCGTAATAGGCGATCTCCGCCGTATTCGGAATAAAAGAAAACACCGTATGGTCCGTATCGTATTTCACGGCCTGCAAAATCTGGTCCGTCAGTAACCGCCCCAGCATCTTCCGCTCCCGGTAAATGTCCCGGTCGCTCCCCCGGGAAAAGTATATGCGTTCAAACGAGCACGGCGTGACCTTGCCGGGCTGCTGTATCTGAGACAGATGCATCTCCCCGCTCTTTCGGATGACCAGCCCCTGCCCGGCATTCAGTTCCCGCACCTTCTCCGTAGAGACATCCAGTATGGTCTGAATAACGGGGCGTTCGGAAGCAACCACGATAATCTCCTCATCGGAATAATAAAAAGCCGGCCGGATGCCCCATTTGTCCCGAAACACGAAAGCATCCCCGCTGCCCGTCAGACCGCAGATAACAAAGCCTCCGTCCCATTTCTCCGATGCGGTCCGGATGATACGCTCGATGTCCAGCTGCTCCTCTATCACGCGGTTAAGCTCCAGGCCCGACAAGCCGGCGGCACTGTGCCGCTCGTACAGTTTTTCCACTTCCCGGTCGAGCAGATACCCGATCTGCTCCAGAATAATGAAGGTGTCGGCATTGTGACGGGGGTGCTGCCCTTTGGCCACAATATCCGCCAGTATCTCATCGACATTGGTCAGATTGAAATTGCCCGCCAGGCAAAGATTCCGGCTCCTCCAATTGTTGCGCCTCAAAAAAGGATGCACATAGGAAAGCCCCGATTTTCCGGTAGTGCTGTAACGCAGATGCCCCAGATAAAGCTCCCCCATAAAAGGCAGGCGGGAAACATCGCTTCCCCCTTCCGCCTGCGCCTCGGACATCTGCCTCCCCACTGCATCGAATACTTCGCTGATAGCCCCGCTCCCCAAAGCCCGCTCCCTGAAAATATACTCTTCTCCCGGCTGCGCCTCCAGTCTGACACACACCATTCCTGCTCCCTCCTGTCCCCGGTTGTGCTGTTTCTCCATCAGCAGATAAAGCGTATTCAGCCCGTAAGCGGACGTCCCGTATTTCTGCCGGTAATAGGACTGCGGCTTCAACAGCCGGACCAGTGCGATTCCGCACTCATGTTTTATTGCGTCGCTCATAACTCTTCGTTTCCTGTATTTTCACTAAAAATCAACGGACAAAAAGAAGCTCCCGGTATTTCGGAAGGGGCCACATCTCATCGTCGATATACAATTCCAGCTTGTCGATATGATAGCGGATCTTGTCCAGAAAAGGCACCACCGTGTCATGGTAAGCCACCGCCTTCTCCCGCGGATCGCCGATCTTATTCGCTTTCTTCCGGGCCTCCGTCAGCTCCTCGACCCCGCTCTGTATCTCGGCGATATGAACCGACAGGCGTTCGATCATTTCCATATCATGCTTCGCCAGCACCTCCAGTTTCTCCGGGGAAAACAACCCGCTCATGCGGCCGGTCTTCTCCAGCAGCATATTCTGATAGCGGGAGGCAACGGGCACCACGTGGCTTATAACCAGGTCCCCCAGGACCCGGGCTTCTATCTGAATTTTTTTCGTATAAGTCTCCAGATATACCTCTTCGCGGGCCTCCAGTTCCTTTTTCGACAATACACCGGTCTCCGCAAACATTTTTACCGTATCCGGCGACACGAAATGTTTTAAAATCACAGGTACCGACGTCTCGCAATCCAGTCCCCTTCTCCCGGCCTCTTTTTTCCATTCCTCCCCATATCCGTTTCCGTCGAAGCGAACCGGATTACAGATCCCGATATACTCTTTGAGCAGCGTGTATATGGCATTTTCTTTCGTTTTCCCCTTCGACACCAGCGCATCCACCTCCCGTTTAAACTCCTTCAGCTGATGCGCCACCGCCGTATTCAGGACAATCATCGCCCGGGCGCAATTGGCGGAAGAACCGACGGCACGGAACTCGAAACGGTTGCCCGTAAAGGCGAAAGGAGACGTCCGGTTGCGGTCCGTATTATCGATCAGCAATTCCGGAATATGGGAAACCCCTTCCAGATGAAAACCCGATTTGCCGTCCATACGGATACTGCTCTCCGACTGGCTCCGTTCAATCTGGTTCAACACATCCGTCAGCTGTGTCCCCAGAAACACGGAAATAATGGCGGGAGGCGCCTCGTTGGCTCCCAGCCGGTGGGCATTGGTCGCACTGACGATGCTCGCCTTCAGCAACCCGTTCCGCTTATACACAGCCATCAGAATATTCACCAGAAAAGTGATGAACTGCAGGTTCTCCTGCGGAGTCTTACCGGGCGACAACAGATTGACGCCGCCGTCCGTCCCCAGCGACCAGTTGCAATGCTTGCCCGAACCGTTTATCCCCTTGAAAGGCTTTTCATGCAGCAACAGACGGAAAGAGTGACGGCGGGCGACTTTCTTCATAACGACCATCAGCAGCTGGTTGTGGTCATTGGCCAGATTCATCCGCTCATACACGGGAGCCAGTTCGAACTGATTGGGAGCTACCTCATTATGCCGGGTCTTGACCGGAATGCCCAATTTCAGACACTCCATCTCCAGCTCTTTCATAAAAGCCATCACCCGCGAAGGAATAGCCCCGAAATAATGGTCCTCCAGCTGCTGGTTTTTGGCACTCTCATGTCCGACGAGCGTTCTGCCCGTCAGCATCAAATCAGGACGCACCGCCCACAGCCCCTCATCCACCAGAAAGTACTCCTGCTCCCACCCCAGATAGGAAACCACCCGGAACACCGCAGGATCAAACAGACGGCAAACCTCCGCAGCCGCTTTGTTCACAGCCTGCTCCGCCTTCAGCAAAGGCACCTTGTAATCCAGCGCCTCTCCCGTGTAGGAAATAAACACCGTCGGAATACAAAGCGTCGTGTCCACAATAAAAGCCGGCGAAGCGGCATCCCAGGCCGTGTATCCCCGCGCCTCGAAGGTATTGCGGATACCGCCGTTAGGAAAACTCGACGCATCCGATTCCTGCTGAATCAGCAGCTTGCCGGAAAACTCCTCTATCATGCCGCCTTTCCCGTCCCATTCCAGCAGGGCATCGTGCTTCTCCGCCGTTCCTCCTGTAAGCGGCTGAAACCAATGCGTATAATGGGTCACGCCCATTTTCATCGCCCATTTCTTCATACCGCAGGCCACATCGTCCGCAATCTCGCGGCTCAACGGCTTGCCGTTGTCGATACTGTCCGTCAAAGCCCGGAAAACATCCTCCTCCAGGTATTCCGCCATCTTTTCCCGATTAAATACATAGATACCGAAATATTCCGAAGCCGGTTTGCCGGGAGCCTTCACTTCCACAGCTTTCCTTTTGATGGCATCCTCCACCATCCTGAATCGTAACGTTGTCATAAAAATTATATTAAGGTGTAGTTGTACTTCCGTAAAAAACAAGAGGGTGCCGCACGGCACCCTCTCCCCTGTCATTCAGCGATACTATCGATTCTTTTTATTTTTTCCATA
>CAZYJV010000001.1:0-6540 GCA_964647845.1 uncultured Odoribacter sp. | reverse complement strand
CGTGCCTTCACAATGTCCCAGTCGACAATATCCCATAATTTCCGGACGTAATCGGCGCGTCTGTTCTGATAATCCAGATAATAGGAATGCTCCCACACGTCGAAGCCCAGCAGGGGTACATAGCCCCGTGACAGAGGATTGCCGGCATTGCTTTCCTGCAAAATAAGCAATTCACCCTTATCGTCCTTCGCCAGCCACACCCATCCGGAACCGAACAAAGAAACCGCCGCCTTCGAAAATTCCTGTTTGAAGTTTTCAACACTGCCCCATTTGCGACGGATGGCTTCCAGCAACTCACCGGAAGGCTCATGCACCGCTTTCGGTGAAAAGGTGTTGAAATAGATAATATGGTTCAGCGCCTGCGCGCCATTGTCGTAAAGCGGCCCGGAAGCATACCTGACTATCGTCTGCAAATCCGAATTCTCAAAAGGAGTCCCCGCAATCAAACGGTTCAGGTTATCAATGTACCCTTTCAGATGCTTCCCATAATGATACTCCATCGTTTCCCGGCTGATTACGGGCTCCAGGGCATTCATCCCATAAGACAACGCGGGAAGCGTAAAACGATTCTCCGCCGCCGGTCCGGCAAACAGCAAGTGTATTCCCGCAAACAGGCAAGCAACTGTCATCCATAGTTTTCTATTCATTGTTATCCGTATTTTATTTCTCATACATACGCATTCCGAAAAGAAGAGTTGTCCCTTCCACCACCTTCCTCGGATTTTTTATGTACTTTTACCTGTCCGATTTATGAACATACAACGAATAAATACAACCTCCATGCAGCTCATCGACAACGAACTATTAGACCAGGTCACCGCGGAAGCCCAAAACAGCCCCCGCCTCCGGATGAATTACAATTTTCATCCTTCGCCCGATTCCGGTGCACAGCGCCTTTTGAACGCCCTCGAACCCGGCACGGAACTGTCCATCCACCGCCACCTCCATACGGCAGAAACCTATGTACTTCTCCGGGGGAAAATAAAGGTCGTATTCTACAACGACCGGAAAGAAGCGACCGAATCCGCGCTGCTGGATCCCCGGCAGGGACAATACGGGATTAACATCCCCGCAGGCCAGTGGCATACCATCGAAGTCCTGGAGAAGGGCAGCGTCATCTTCGAAGTCAAAGACGGTCCCTATACCCCCCTGACGCCGGAAAACATTTTATAAATCACAACCATGTCAAACGAAATTTTATACATTCTTCTTCCGGATTTCGCGGCCCATGAAATGGTCTATCTCATGGAAGCCATCAGCAGCGACGAGCAGCAATTGAAACCCACCCCCAAATACGTAAACAAAATCGTCGCTCCGACAATGGAACCGGTAACCGCAATCGGGGGCTGCAAAATCATACCTAACTATTCTTTCGAAACCATGCCGGAAGAATATGCGGCACTCCTGCTGATCGGGGGATTCGGATGGCTCACGCCGGTTGCAGAAAAAGTGACGCCGATAGCAGGCAAAGCCATTGAATCGGGCAAAATTGTCGGGGCTATCTGCAATGCCGCCTCCTTTATGGCAAAACAAGGCTTTCTAAATAACGTGCTGCATACCGGGAACGGCATCAACCAACTCAGACTGTGGGGCGGAGAAAACTACACGAACGCCGCCATGTATCGCCACAAACAGGCCGTTTCCGACAAAAACATCGTAACCGCCAACGGCTCCGCAACCCTTGAATTCACAAAGGAGATACTTTCGCTCCTTCAGAACGACACGCCGGAATGCATTGAAATGTACTATCAGTTCAACAAACAGGGATTCTGCGAATTATTCAAATAAAGAATTTATATGGATGCTTTCGTATCCACTTTTACAGTAACAAATGAGGCATAATATATCTGTATTCTTCCTAAAATAGCCTTAAGACGCTAACTTTTTCACGCCCGGTATCGTTGATATGATACAACTTAAAACAACAATATCATGAAAAACGAAAGTTCAAATTTAGTACCGGGGTTGTTATTCGGGATCGCTATCGGCGCCCTCTCAACCTATCTGATTATCAGAAACAAGAGTGCCATCAAAAGAGGTCTGGAGAATGCCGGGGAGAAAGTAAGACACGGCATGCATGAATTCGCAGAGAAGGCCAAGAACAAAGCGGAAGAATTCACGACCAAAGCGAAGGAGAAAATGGAGGAGTACCAGAACAAAAGCAAAGCCTCCTGAAAGGTATGGAAAAAGAATCCGGACAGATCTTAAGTGATTTCAGCGAGCGGATTATTTCCTTCGTAGGAGTGAAACTCGCTCTGTTAAAATTAAATGCATGTGAAAGGGCCGCCAAAATAAGTGCGGCTCTTGCACATAGCATTCTTTTGCTGATATTGGGATTGTTCGCCGTCCTGTTCATTTTCTTCACGCTCGGATTTTTTCTCAGCGAACTGACAGGCAGGCTTTCCCTGGGGTTCCTCTTTGTATCCCTAATCTATCTCATCATCCTGTTTGTTGTCTATTACCGGAAAAGACAGGTCCGGCTCGCGATCGCCAACCTGATCATCGCTTCCATACTCAATGAAGAGGAAGAAGAAGAAAAACTAAAACGCGCCATTCATGAAGAAGAAAGACAAGCGGCCGACGCCGCTGGAGAGACTCCGGCAGAAACGGCATGAACTGGAAGATATACACAGGCAGGAACGGACACTGCTTCTCTCCGAATGGGATTATCTCCGCGAACATTCAGGAAATCTGCTTCTTTCCGGCATAAGCTATCTCTTTTATCCCCGGCGGCATAAAAGCAGCACCGAATCGACGACAAAAGAAAATTTATGGCGAAATATACGAGACAACCTGCCGTTTTATCTGGCGATTGTCCGGGAGAGCCTGTCCGTCCTTTGGTATATAAGCCGTCCCTTCCGCTTCCTGCGGTACAGATCACGCAGGAAAGAACGACCTTAACGTTCCGCCCAAAGTCCGGCGATATTCAGAATCGTCTGCAGGGCCTTCTGCATCGTATTCAGCGAACAATACTCATATTTCCCGTGAAAATTCATTCCTCCGGTAAACAGATTCGGACACGGCAATCCCATATACGACAAACGGGCACCGTCGGTACCACCCCGTATCGGACGCACAAGCGGAGTCACCCCCGCCTCCTCCATCGCCTTCATGGCTATATCTATCACCTCCGGATGGGGTTCAACCATTTCCCGCATATTGTAATACTGGTCTTTCAGGTGCAGCGTAATGACACCCTCTCCGTATTTTTTGGTCAGGAAATCCACTACAGCGGTCAGGTAATTTTTCCTGGCTTCGAACTTTTCGCGTGAATGATCCCGGATGATATATTCCACCGTTGCATTTTCCACGCCGCCGCTGAGTCCCGTCAGATGATAAAAACCTTCGTAACCTTCCGTATGTTCCGGACGCTCCCAGACGGGCAGCTGATTGTTAAGATCGGCAGCCACCTGCAAGGCATTGATCATTTTGTCTTTGGCATATCCGGGGTGGATATTGCGCCCCTGAATGGTTATCTTAGCTCCTGCAGCATTGAAATTTTCATACTCCAGTTCTCCCTCAAAGCCGCCGTCCACGGTATAAGCGAAGTCCGCCCCGAAACGCTTCACATCGAAGAAATCCACGCCGCGCCCGATCTCTTCATCCGGGGTAAAGCCGATGCGGATTTTTCCATGTTTGACTTCCGGATGGGACATCAGATACTCCGCGGCCGTCATGATCTCCGCCACTCCGGCTTTATCGTCCGCCCCCAACAGAGACGTCCCGTCCGTCGTGATCAGGGTGTGCCCCTTAAAAAACGACAACTCCGGAAAATCCTGCAGCGTCATGGTCAGTTCCCCGTTCAGCCGTATATCGCCTCCGTCATAATTTTCGACGATCTGCGGACGGATTTCCGCCCCGTTCATATCCGGACTGGTATCCACGTGCGAAATAAATCCGATTACCTTTTTATCCTCATAGCCGGGAGATGCCGGCACTGTCCCCATGACATAGCCGTAACTGTCCATTTCCACATCCGCCATTCCCAAAGATTTCATTTCTTCCGCCAGGTATTTCAGCAGCACCAGCTGCTTGTCCGTAGAGGGAAATTTCTCACTTTCGGGATCGCTTTGGGTATCGAACCCCACATATTTCAAAAAACGTTCTTTCAGTTCCATAACCGCTTCAAATTATTTATTCTTCCTCCGGCTTCGCCCGCAGGGCATCCCAGATCAAATAACCGATAACCGCCGCATACATGGCGACAGCCAGCCATTCGGCGCCGTCCCATTTGACAAACCAGTCGATTTCGGCATACGTCAGCACCGCACTGACAACCCCCATCAACGCCCCGCCGGCTATAAAACCGGAAGCGATAAGCGTTCCGCGTTCCCTGCGGGATTTGTTCAGACGTTCATCCTTGCTGCGCGTAGACACATACCAGCTCACCAATCCTCCCACCAACAACGGTGTGTTCAAATCCAGAGGAATAAACATTCCCAGAGCAAAAGCCAGCGCAGGAACGCCAATCATCGTCAGAATCAATGCCAACGCCGCACCGGCGAAATAAAGCATCCACGGAGTAGCCCCGCCTTCCATCAAAGGACGGATTACCGCCGCCATGGCATTCGCCTGGGGTGCCACCATGGCCCCCTCGCCGACAAAGCCGTAAGCCTTGTTCAAAATAATCATCACCCCCGCAACCGTTGCGGCAGAAACCGCCGTACCCAGAAATTTCCAGGCTTCCTGTTTCGCCGGGGTCGTTCCCAGCCAATAGCCTATTTTCAAGTCCGTAATAAATCCTCCGGCCATCGACAACGCCGTACAAACCACCCCGCCGATAACCATGGCCGCCATCATGCCGCTGGTGCCGCTCAGTCCGACACTCACCAGCACCAACGAAGCCAGGATCAACGTCATAAGCGTCATTCCCGACACGGGATTCGTCCCGACAATGGCAATGGCATTGGCCGCTACCGTCGTAAAAAGAAAAGAAATAACGAAAACTATCAGGATGGCTATAACGGTCTGAAACCAGTCGCCCAGCACGCCGAAACGGAAGAAAATAAACGTGGTGATCAGCGTCGCCAGAATGCCTGCCATGATAAACTTCATGGACAGATCGCGCTGCGTACGCTCCGTCGCTTCTCCAGCTCCTTTCTTCCCTTTCAGTTCACTCACGGCAAGTCCCAGCGCTTTTTTTATGATGCCGAAAGAGCGGATGATCCCGATTATTCCGGCCATGGCAATGCCTCCGATACCGATATGACGGGCATAATTGGAGAAAATAGCCTCCGGCGACATATCGCGAATCAGCGTCGTCACCCCTTCTCCGACAGCGACCGTCTGGCCGTCGGCGAAATAACTGATGAACGGTATCAGCACAAACCACACGGCAAACGAGCCTGCACAGATGATCGCCGCATATTTCAGTCCCACGATATACCCCAATCCCAGCAACGCCGCTCCGGTATTCACCTTAAATACGACTTTGGCTTTTTCCGCCAGCATCTCCCCCCACCCCGCAATACGGGTCGAAATATTCTCCGTCCACCAACCGAACGTACTGACAATGAAATCGTACAGCCCGCCGATCAGCCCGCTGACAGCCAGTAATTTCGCCTGATTTCCCTTTTTCTCTCCCGACACGAGCACTTCGGTCGTCGCCGTCGCTTCGGGGAAAGGATATTTGCCATGCATGTTTTTCACAAAATACTTACGGAACGGTATCAGCATGAGAATCCCCAGCAAACCGCCGAACAGAGAAGACAGGAAAATCTGATAAAAATCGGCTTCCAGCTCCAGGATATAAAGAGCCGGCAAGGTGAAAATGGCCCCTGCAACGATGACTCCCGAACTGGCACCGATGGACTGAATGATCACATTCTGCCCCAGCATGTTGTTCTTCTTCGCCAGATTTCCTATTCCCACTGCGATAATGGCAATGGGAATCGCCGCTTCAAACACCTGTCCCACCTTTAATCCGAGGTAAGCGGCTGCCGCGGAAAAAATAACGGCCATCACGATTCCGAATACGACCGAATAAACGGTCACCTCCTTCGGCTTTGAATTCGCCGGCATCATCGGCCTGTACTCCTCTCCCGGCTTCAATTCCCGGTAAGCATTCTCCGGCAGCGAATTCAACTTCTGTTCTTCCTGTTCCATCTATATAAAATATTAATGATTATTCCAATTTTCAAAGGTAAGTAAAATAATCGTAGATAGTGCCTCCCCCAACGCGTAAATCTCATTAACGGGATTTTGTACAAAAAACAAAAACCTCGACAATCTTTGATTATCAAGGTTTTGCTTTGTTTTTTACATCTGTTTTGTGATCCAGCTGGGATTCACTTATATTCTAAAATCCATTTGATAATCAAAGCGTTGGATTGAGAAAATTTTCAACCTCCACCGATTCTACAGCGTGCTGATTTCAGTATTCCGCATTGCTGTTTTTCAACTTTCTTCGACACAAAAGTAATAATAAACAAAACATCTTGAAATATAGCCCTCTTAAAAAGTTTACTTTGGAACTATTTTCCGACAATAGAAACAAAATCCTCCATTTGTTTGGGCGGTTGGGTAAAACGTTGTACTTTT